>CAZYRG010000120.1:0-9553 GCA_964650425.1 uncultured Flavobacteriaceae bacterium | reverse complement strand
TTGTAATGATCCCCTTCTAGCCAAGCTTCACTGATATCATTGAATTGTCTGTTTTCACAAATATCTTTAGGTGATAAATGATTATGATAATCTATAATCGGTAACGCTTTGGCATACTCATGATATAGTCTTTTGGAAAACTCATTTTGCAATAAAAAGTCTTCATCTAAAAAAGTGTTATTGGACATGTTGGTTATACTTACTAATGGACATTAAAATACGTTGCAATTTACAAATTGCCCTGCTCTCTACCATCGAGAAGCACTAAATTATTGTACAAACTTCCCACACTAATCGTTCATCAAAATACATATCGAAAACGTAGCATGTGTTGTGCATTTCCGCCAGCGTAACTCAACGCTATATTTTTCTTTTCAAATCGTTTGGTAAATAGTAATGTACTCCCAATTCCTACCATTGCACCTGCTAACACATCATAACCATCATGCTTTTCAGCATTAATCCTACTAAAACCTGTAAATCCCGCTAACAAATAGCCAGGCCAAGCATATTTGAACCCATAACGCGCATGAATAAAAGAGGCTCCCTGAAAGGTGGTCGAGGTATGCCCGGAAGGAAAAGCATTATCACCCCCGTTATTAGGTCGATCTTTTTTAATTAATTCTTTTAATCCTAAAGTAAGTAACTGATTGAATGCAAAACTCTCTGCAAATTGTAAACTTCCTTTTCCATCTTTTGTAAATAAGGTACTTGCCAGAGCACTTACTGGGACGGCTATCAAAAAAATATCTCCTGTAGTTTCTATAGTAGATTTTTGTGCTACAGCAGAGGTTTTTACCGCACACAAAAATAAAACCATCACTATAGCACTAATAATTGGGGCTTTGCTATACTTCATAGCTCTAAAATACTATTAAATAACGCAAAAAATCAACACTAAACCTTCGTTAATCAAAAGTTAAACTTTGCATATTAATAGTATTACTATTATATTTGCGCATAATAAAATTGAAAAATGGATCAATTACTATCTTCGTTAACGATTAAAGTCAATGACAAAATCTATGTCAAAGACCCTAATAGCTCAAATCTTGGCAAGCGCATCATACAGCACAGTATTGAGCTGATTGATGAAATCGGATTTGAGAATTTTAATTTCAAAAAACTAGGAACCCTGATTGGCTCCAATGAAAGTTCCATTTATCGGTATTTTGAAAACAAGCATAAATTATTACTCTATCTAACTGCATGGTATTGGGGGTGGATCGAATATCAATTGGTATTTGGCACGAATGCAATGCCCGATAAAGAAGAAAAGCTCAAACGTGCAATAGAAATTATTTGCCGATCCATCAAAGAAGATTCCTCGTTTTCTCACATTAATGAAGTTAAGCTATGTAAAATTGTGATTTCTGAATACAGTAAATCCTATCTTACCAAAGAAGTTGACACCGAAAATAAAGAAGGATATTTTGCCATTTATAAGCGACTGGTCACACGACTAACCACCATGATCGAAGCCGTAAATCCTAAATATGGGTATGCGGCATCATTATCTAGTATGATTATCGAAGGGGCCTTGCACCAACATTTTCTAAAAGAACACTTTACTTCAATTACTAGTTGTTCTGCGACAGTATCGCCAACAGAGTTTTTTAAAGACCTCGTATTAAAAACCTTAAAAACGAAATAACGTATGAAAGTTCCCCCAATGACACCATGGAAACGTTTTGTAAGTCTATTAGAGCTGGATCGCAAAGATATCCGGCAAGTATTTTATTATGCCATATTTGCAGGGATTGTATCACTATCCTTGCCACTCGGAATTCAAGCTATTATCAATTTAATTCAAGGTGCTCAAGTATCTAGTTCTTGGATTGTTTTAGTCATCTTGGTAACGATAGGAACGGGATTTCAAGGAATTTTGCAGCTTATGCAATTACGGATATTAGAAAATATCCAGCAAAAAATATTCACCCGTGCCTCCTTTGAGTTTGCGTATCGTTTTCCTAAAATAAAACTATCTGAATTACGGAATTATTACCCGCCAGAATTGGCTAATCGCTTTTTCGATATTTTAACCGTTCAGAAAGGTTTACCAAAAATATTGATTGATTTCCCTGCAGCATTTTTACAAATTTTCTTTGGCCTAACTTTACTTTCTTTTTACCACCCCTTCTTTATATTATATGGGGTTCTATTAATAGTATTAATTTATATTGTCTTCAAGTTCACAGCAAGAAAAGGTCTTGACACTAGTTTGATTGAGTCCAAAAATAAATATAAAGTGGCGCATTGGATTCAAGAAATTGCAAGGTCGCTTATCAGCTTCAAACTATCCGGAAGAACCCAACTAGCGATGGAACGCAATGATCTTTTGACTACCAAATATTTAAAGGCGCGGGAAAGTCACTTCAGGGTTCTTCTATTACAGTTTATCCAAATGATCGGTTTCAAGATTTTGGTTACTTCGGGTTTGCTAGTCATTGGAGGGCTTCTGGTACTTAATCAACAAATGAATATTGGACAATTCGTAGCATCAGAAATTATTATTCTATTGGTTATTAGCTCTGTCGAAAAACTAATACGTGGGTTAGAATCTTTTTACGATGTACTAACTTCTTTAGAAAAAATTGGGCAAGTGGTAGACAAGGAATTAGAAGCCGCAAAAGGCGTAGATCCTTTTGAAAGCGGACAAGAATTACAAGTAGAACTAGATAATATCACCTATACTTCGCCAGAAGGTCAGGAAATTATAACCTGTGCAGAATTTGATGTATCTAATACAGATCGTATACATCTAGATGGGGGTTCGGGATCTGGCAAAACTACCTTGCTTAAAATTCTCTCGGGATTGACCAGCCCCAGTAATGGTACCTTGTACATTAACGACACGTCTATCAAAGGTATTAGCATGAACGAATATCGCTCACAAATAGGACAAGTACTCCCTGATCAATCCCCTTTTGAAGGCACCATTTTAGAAAATATCACTTTTGGAAACACTGATATATCTCAGGAACATTTACATACCGTTCTAAAAAATCTTGGACTCATAGATTTCATCAAAATGCAACCTATGGGACTCAGAACCATGTTGTACCCAGAAGGTCAACAAATCCCACACACCGTATCCAAACGAATTGTATTAGCACGTGCGATTATCAATAACCCAAAATTACTATTGCTAAAAGACCCTCTAGAACATTTTGAATTGCACGAAGCGGAACGTATCAGCACCTATCTGACAGCTCCCGAAAGACCTTGGGCACTCATTGTTGCCAGTCAAAATAAACATTGGAAACAACAATGTAATCGTTCAATAACGATTGTAGAAGGTAAAATTATTGCAAAAAAAAGAAACTAAGATGCTAAATATATCTCACAACTCCATTAACAAAAAAGTTTCGCTAAGGGGATATGATGCGCATAAAAAAGCGTTTCAATCCAAGCATTATAAATTTTTTAATCGTCTATTAGGTGGGTTTGCCATTTTCGGATTCATCTTCTTATTTTTCCCTTGGACACAAAACGTAACAGGTAATGGATTTCTTACCACATTGACCCCGGATCAACGTCCGCAAACCATTCAATCTCCTATTCCTGGTCGGATTGAAAAATGGTATGTCAAAGAAGGAGATTTGGTGCAAAAAGGGGATACCATTTTATTTATTTCTGAAATAAAAAATGAATATCAAGATCCAAAATTGGTAGAACGTACTAATCAACAACGAGATGCTAAAAGTCGTTCTGTCGGATCGTATAAAGAAAAGATCAATGCGCTGGAGAATCAGGTCCAAGCATTACAAAGAGAGCGCAGCCTGAAATTATCTCAGGCAAAGAACAAATTAAAACAAGCACGTTTCCAAGTACAAAGTGATAGCATTGATCTAGAAGCAGCAAAAACAAATCTTACTATTGCCGAACGCCAATACAATCGTACCGTAACCTTACAAGAAGAAGGACTGAAAGCACTAACGGATGTAGAAGCAAAACGTCTAAAACAACAAGAAACGCAGGCAAAATTAATTTCGCAAGAAAACAAGCTACTTGCCAGCAAAAATGAATTAATTAATGCCTCTCTGGAAATTAGCAGGGTTACAGCAGCCTATGCCGATAAAATTGCTAAGTCGCAGAGTGATAAATTCACCGCCGAATCCAATCAATTTGAAGCGGAAGCGCAGGTAACCAAATTGGAGAATCAAGCCTCTAATTATGCCATACGTAATGCGCTCTATTATATCACCGCTCCGCAAACGGGATACATTAATAAAGCTATCAAAGCTGGTATCGGCGAAACCTTCAAAGAAGGAGAAAAACTGGTGGGGATCATGCCTGCCAAGTATGATCTGGCTGTAGAAACCTATGTAGAACCTATTGATTTGCCTCTTATCCATTTAAATGAAGACGTACGTATCCAATTCGATGGTTGGCCTGCTATATTTTTTAGCGGATGGCCCAATGCCGCCTATGGCACTTATGCAGGAAAGGTAGTCGCTATAGAAACGTTTATTAGTGATAATGGAAAATTCCGAATTTTGATTGCGCCAGAAAATAGTGATCATCCATGGCCCGAAAATATTCGTGTAGGTAGTGGTGCTTATACCATTGCTTTACTAGAAGATGTTCCTATTTGGTATGAGATATGGAGACAACTTAATGGCTTTCCCCCAAATTATTACACTCCAGAAAAAAACAGCGAAAAGCCTAAACAAAATAAAAAGCACTAATTGATGAGATATTTCATACAACATAGTATTTTATATGGGCTTATCCTTTTATATGGAACCATTTTTGGTCAGGAAGCGCAACGGTTACCAGAACAGGTTCTTTCCTTTGAAGAATACTTGGGCTATGTAAAACAGCATCACCCTTTGCTCAAACAAGCAAATCTAACCCTTACTATAGGCGAAGCCAACCTACTAAAATCCAGAGGTGGTTTTGATCCCAAAGTCGAAGTAGACTATGATCGCAAAAAATTCAAAGACACGGAGTATTATGATCAGCTCAATGCAGCTTTCAAGATTCCCACTTGGTATGGGATAGAATTCAAAGCAAATTTTGAAGAAAACACTGGGGTTTTCCTCGATCCAAGCCTTACTGTTCCCGAGGATGGCTTGTATAGTGCCGGGGTTTCTTTTTCTTTAGCGCAAGGCTTACTGACCAATGATCGGATGGCCATGCTCAAGAAGGCCAAATTCTTCAGAGAACAATCCAAAGCTGATCGCGATCTTCTGGTCAATGAATTGATTTTTGATGCTACAAAAACCTATTTTGAATGGCTGGAAGCAACGAATGAACAACAAATTTATGCTAATTTCTTAGAGAATGCCTCGATCCGTTTTGAGGGAGTAAAACGTAGTATCGAAGTAGGTGACAAGGCGGCCATCGACGCCACCGAAGCTCGAATCACACTACAAAATAGGCAATTAAGCCTAGAATCCGCTACACTTAAAAGAAGAAAAGCTGCTCTAAAAATCAGTAATTTCCTTTGGATTAATGATATTCCCATGGAATTAAAGAATAATGTACGACCTGCAATGCCCGAGATTTCTGTGCTAGAAACCTCCCTAATGTTAGAAGGAATTACTGACCCTAATGCTATTGCTGCTAATCATCCCAAAATTCGTTCTTTAGATTATAAAATTGAAGGTTTGGAAGTAGATCGTAATTTGAAAATGAATAAACTCTTACCCAAGTTAGACTTACAATACAATTTTCTTTCTCCAAAATATGACCAGATTAGCTCCTTTAATACCGATAACTACAAAGCAGCACTAAACTTTAGTCTCCCGTTATTCTTACGAAAAGAACGCGGAGATTTACGCCTAGCAAAAGCAAAGCTACAGGATGTAAATTTTGAGCGTGCTGCAACTTCTCTTACTATTCAAAACAAAATTAGTGCCGCTACCGCAGAAATTAGTTCTTTGGAAAAACAGAATACGCTTATCGATACTATTGTGGATGATTACACCGCGCTAGTTGCAGCCGAAGAACGTAAATTTTCTTTGGGCGAAAGCTCACTATTTCTCATCAACTCTAGAGAGAAAAGTTTGATCGAAGCAAAAATCAAGGAAAACCAGCTCAAAGTAAAACTCCTTACTTCCAATGCAGGACTCTTTAATGCCATGGGATTGCGTGTCGATGATGCTTTGGAGTAATACGTCACTGAACCTATATGGACTTTATATGAACTTTTAGGTTTTACACAACTATCTTTCAATACCAAAAATCTAAATTTTCTAGGTTTTTCACCCTTTCGGGAAAAACTGACAAGCTATCAGGAAAAATCAACCTGTTATAACCCTCTTTTGTGCCGCATCTTTGTACTGTCAAGAAGAAACAACAACACAACAATTCTTAGGACAATCTAATTACAACTAATTTTTAACACTATAAAAACAACAATTATGAGCACATTTAATGTACCAACAAGAGCAGAAGTAAGCGCAGAAAACCAAGCAATTTTTGACAACTTAGAAAAAGCTTTGGGCTTTGTCCCTAATCTTTATGCAACCTATGCGCATAGTGAAAATGCACTGCAAAACTACTTAGCATTTTCTAATGCAAAAACATCATTAAAAGCGAAAGAAAAAGAAGTGGTTAACCTAGCAGTAAGTGAAGTAAATAATTGTGGATACTGTCTTGCCGCACATACAGCCATTGCTGGATTAAACGGATATACACCAGAACAAATTTTAGAATTACGAGCTGGAAAAGCTTCTTTTGATCCAAAATTAGACGCCTTGGCAAAATTGGCAAAAAATGCAACCGAAAATAGAGGAGCAACCGATGCATCTGTCGTAGATAATTTTCTTAGCGCCGGATGGACCAAAGAAAACCTAGTGGACGCCATCGTTTTGGTGGGAGATAAAACCATTTCCAATTATATTCACAGTACAACAAAAGTAGCTGTAGATTTTCCTGCAGCGCAACCTCTAAACGAAATAACAGCATAGTGCGAGAACCCCTAATATAGTTTGTGTTTTGAAAGCCTTTGTAATTCGTACTACAAAGGCTTCCTTTTTTTGGTAGTATCGTAATTTAAAATGTATTACATTGTGAAGCATAATTAATTCCACATGCAAAACAATATAGCTTCTAACAAAGAAACCTTAGGACAAATACCAGGAAAAATTGTTTATACTGGAGACAAATCAGATAGTCAACTTTTTCTTGAAATTTTTGACTATACGTCAACTACTTTTATTGAAAAAGAGTTAGAGCACATCGAAGAGGCTTTTGGATTCTCTGAAACTACTCCTGTCACATGGATCAATGTTGATGGAATTAATCATACAGAAGCGATCACAAAGATTGGCAATCATTACAAATTGCATCCTTTGGTTCTTGAAGATATTGCCAATACGCAGCAACGTCCAAAGATTGAAGATTATGACGACTATCTTTTTGTAGTGTTAAAAATGCTAAGTTTTGACAAGGATGAAAAACTGCACATGGAACATACCAGTTTGATTTTGGGAAAAAATTATGTGGTTTGTTTCCAAGAAGACGAAGGAGATGTCTTTGACCCTATCCGCGAGCGATTGCGGACTGAGAAAGGAAGGATTAGGACTATGGGAGCAGATTATTTGCTATATGCACTTATGGATGCTATTGTGGATAATTATTTTAATCTTATGGAAGGTATTGGTGATAAAATTGAAGATTTAGAGGATCGTTTATTTACAAAAAACGCTGATGACAATACGATTACTACTGAAATACAGGAATTAAAACGTGAAATCCTCAAAATCCGAAAAGCAGTTTTCCCGCTCCGCGAAGTATTGAATCGATTGGAGAAAATTGAACATCCATTAATTACCGAAAAAACGCAGTTCTATATTCGCGATCTCTACGATCATATTATTCAAATCTCAGAAAATATTGAAATCTCTCGAGAAATGATTTGGGGATTGATGGATATGTACATGACAACGATTAGCAACAAAATGAACGAGGTGATGAAGGTTTTGACCATCATTGCTTCCATTTTCATTCCGCTTACCTTTCTAGCTGGTATTTATGGAATGAATTTTGAAAACATTCCTGAGCTCAAATATCGCTTTGGTTACCATATCCTATGGGGTGTGATGATTGTAATTTTTGTAAGCCTTTTGATCTATTTTAAACGAAAGAAGTGGTTGTAAACATTCTATAATCACTACTATCCAAAATTATCGATGCATCTGATCCAACAGCTCAATGATCTCTGCTTTTTTACGTACAGAAACGGGTACGGTTTCTTTATTTTTTAATAATAAATAACCCCCATCCGTTTTGATAAAAGCACTAATGCAATCTAGATTGACCAAATGACTTTGATGCACCCGTAAAAAGTGATAATTCTTGAGCATCTCTGCAAAGTATTTTAGCGTTTTGGTGACGAATATTTTTTGCCCATCTTGCAAGTAAAAAATGGTATTGTTACTATCCGATTCACAACGGATAATATCATCTAGGCTCACAATAATAATTTTATCAAGCGTATGTAATGAAATTTTATCTGGTTTTTGCTCTGGAGCTGCCAGTGTATCTTTAAGTATCTCCAACCGTTCTTGTCCAGGGTGCAATTGTGCTTTGGCTTTAGTAATTGCCGCCGCTAACTCTTCTTGACTATAGGGTTTGAGAACATAATCAATCGCTGCAAACTTAAATGCTCGGATCGCATACTCATCACTTGCTGTGACAAAAATAATTTTGGATTTGAGATTCGGTATAATTTCTAACACATCAAACCCAGTACCGTCTCCTAGCATAATATCTAGAAAAAGGATATCTGGCTGTTCTTGACGCAACGCTTTTGCTGCTGTCACTACACTTTGTGCTGTAGCAATCACTTTGATATCTGGATGGTGTGTTTCCAGGTCATTTTTTAATAATGCCAACGCATCTGGCATGTCTTCTACTAATAGGGCTGTAGGCATATTTTTATTTGTTACGATTATTCACCAATCAAGATGATAATTTAATCAATAATTGATGTACTTTTCAATACTCTTTGCGTAATAGTTACACAGAGATTCGCAGAGAATACACAAAGTTTCACAGAGCGTATTATTGCTGACTCCGACCCCCTGCTTTTATTCTTAAAACTCCGTTTCTAAAGGTATTCTAAAAACTACCTGAGTTCCTGTTATTGTTTGATCTTCATTTTTCAGTTCCTGTATGGTCAATGCATTGTTACCAGAAATTGCCTCCAAACGTTCACGGGTTACTTTGAGTGCTACAGATTGATGATCGGTTTTTTTCTTAGCTTCTTGCGAGGCAAAAACCCCCATTCCATTATCCGTTATTTCACCATACAAATAGGATTCTTTGGTATAAAAATTCAATTGCAAAATTCCAGCATCTTGCCCTTTCCGAATCCCATGACGAATCGCATTTTCTACAAAAGGTTGTACCAACATAGGCGGGATCAATAGTTCTTCTACATCTACTTCTAGATTTGTAGTGATCGCATAAGTAAATTCCTTATCCGTCATTAATTGCTCGACTTCGATATACTTACGAAGTGTTTTGAGTTCTTGAGCCAAAGTGATTTTTTCTTTACGAGAATTATATAAGGTTTCTCGCAATAAAACTGCAAAAC
>CAZYRG010000119.1:0-9629 GCA_964650425.1 uncultured Flavobacteriaceae bacterium | reverse complement strand
TTTAATAAAAAATCCCAACTATAGTTGGGATTTTTTATTGTTTTAATTTCATTACCTATAATTTTAGTCAAAAGCGAAAATAAGCTCATTTCCTGCTCTTATAAAGAGCCAAGAATATAATTCTATCTATTTTCTTTTTAACGAAAAATTAGCCGCTAATAACAAAGGGTTTTCTATAGTTCCTGATTATTATAACGAACAAAATGATTGGTTTTTACTATCGTGTTCGATTCAACTAAATTTCCTTGTATTTCCAATGAAAATTTTAAAAAACCTTTTCGGCTTAGACAGAGTTTTTAGTTTTAAGCGTCGTTAGATTATGGTTTAAAAAGCTAAAATTTGAAGCTATATAAAAAATTAAAAACGGACTTAAAATGTTAAAATAACTAATATCAAAAAAAGAATGTTCAATAATTCCTGACATACCACCTTTAACCACTTTAATTATAAATGATATAAAAATTGGAACACTTAAAAAAATAATACATGACGCCAAAAAATGTTCAAAAGTTTGCTTTTTAAAAGCATACAAAAAAGGTGTAATAATAGTAATCACACTTAAATATATTGGTAATTGTCTGTTCTGTAATTCAATGGGGTTATACAATTTTACAATTTCCAAACTAGGATAATCTTTGAAAACTAAAATTAATAGCAATAATGCGGTAACAATAAAAACAAAAGTAAAGATTAACTGCCTGCTTACTTGCAACTTAAAAAATTTACGAACCAATAAAAGGGATAATGGAATAACAGTTACAAGTCTTGTAAGTACAAAAAAAGCACTTAATAAAGATGTAATCAAAAGATTTTGATTCGTGTTTAATTTATTTTTATATGCCCATAAAATAAACAGTAGAAGAACTATAAAATTACTCATCATATCACTCTTGCAATAAATCTCCCATAAATAAGAACAGGATATTACCAACAAAAAAAGACCAAATACTTTTTCTCTATAGGTTGACAAATTATTGTGCAGCATATAAACAAATACTAGAAATGTGAATGATTGTAAATACCCAACTGAACCAATAAAATAAAAAGGTATTCCTAATAATATCAAACCTGGAAGATTAGATGTACGGCCATTCAAATGATCTCTCGCCGCATATACATATTCTCCTTCAAAAAGTGCCTCAATACCAACTGTCATTGCAGACCATCTGTCAACAATTACAGTGTTTCCATCTACAAAATAATTTAATATTAGGGTGAAAATAAAAAAAAGAATAGTACCAATAAAAAACAGATATTTAAAAAAAATATCTGAAAGCTTTATTTTCAAAATAGCAATTGATGTAAATAGAATAAAAAACAAATAAACCGCTTCAAGCACATAAATATTAATTTTATGTTGTCGAATTCCATACTTGTACGCAAAAAGAGCATTTATAAATAAAAATAACAAGCAAGTTATCAAGAAAAAAAGCTGTTTTTTCCTTGATTGGAACAGATTATACACATTCATAAAATAAATTTTTGGCGATATACCACTAAGTCCATAATTTAATCTCTATTTAGTGCATTCACCCTAACACTTCGGTTACACTTGGGTTTTGATTCAATAAAGATTTTGCCTCTAATCGCATCACTTCATTAGCATCTTCTAACCCCTTTTTGATAAAATCTTTAGCACTATCATCAATTTGTATTTTTCCAGATGCAATAAGCGTACTCAAAGAAATCATTACAGCTGCTCTCGTACCTACTTTCTTGGTAGCAGTGCCAAATAAAGCGACCACTTCCTCTGGTGCAACCTCTTTACTTAATTCCTGAATTTTTGCTTTCAACACTTGTTGCTTTGCCTCTGGAACATTCGCATACTTCTTCCCTGCCTTTTGTATTTCAGAGATAATAGAAGCCGCTTTTTGAGAAACTTTCGGTTGCTTTTGAATTTGAGCATTAGGTTTTGGCTTTACCTTGGCCCAGGTGTCTCGTAATCCAACTGTTTTATTGAAGATTAATGTATCTTTAGTACTGTCCAAATCCGCATTAAAATACCCCAAACGTTGAAACTGAAACCTATCTAATGGCTTTGCTTCTTGCAAACTTGGCTCTACATATCCTGTCAATACTTTTAAAGAATCCGGATTTACAAATTCCATAAAATCTTTGTCTTTGTTACTGTCGGGCGCCTCATCATTAAATAAACGATCATAAATCCGAACTTCTGCAGCTAGTGCGTGTTTAATAGACACCCAATGTAAAGTACCTTTAACATTACGCTTAGATGCTTCAGTACCACTACCTGATCTACTATCAGAATCATAACTACAGTGAATTTCTGTAATGTTACCTTCAGCGTCTTTTACTACGTTTTCCCCTTTGATGATATAAGCATTTTTGAGACGGACTTCCTTTCCTAAAGTAAGTCTGAAATATTTATTTCCTGCAGTCTCTTTAAAGTCTTCACGCTCGATATATAAACTTCCAGAAAACGGTACTTCTCTACTCCCTGCTTTAGGATCTTCAGGATTATTTTCTGCCACTAACCATTCCTCTTTTCCTTCAGGATAATTAATGATTACTAACTTTATTGGATCCAAAACAGCCATTACTCGCGGAGCAATTTTGTTGAGATCTTCACGAATACAAAATTCTAATAATGATACATCAATAACATTTTCGCGTTTAGCTACACCGACAGTTTCAACAAATTTGCGAATTGCTGAAGGCGTATATCCTCTTCGTCGCAAAGCTGATATCGTTGGCATACGCGGATCATCCCAACCAGAAACAACACCTTCATTGACCAATTGTAGCAATTTACGCTTGCTCATAATCGTATAACTCAAATTAAGACGTGCAAATTCTCGTTGCTTAGGCATTAATTTGTTAGCATCATATATTTGTTCCAAAAACCATTCGTAAAGTTCTCTGTGAGGCTTAAACTCAAGCGAACATAAGGAATGTGATATCTGTTCGATATAATCACTTTCTCCATGTGTCCAATCATACATAGGATAGATGCACCAGTCACTTCCTGTACGATGATGATCTTTTTTCAAAATACGATACATCAACGGATCACGCATCAACATATTTGGAGAAGTCATATCAATCTTTGCGCGCAAGACATGCGTACCTTCATCATATTTTCCAGCTTTCATCCCTTCAAAAAGTTCCAAATTCTCGCTAACTGTACGATCACGATAAGGTCCAACAACACCAGGGGTTGTTGGTGTTCCTTTTTGTTCTGCCATAGCTTCAGAAGATTGAGAGTCAACATAGGCTTTGCCTTCCTTGATTAATACAATAGCCCAGTCATATAACTGTTGAAAATAATCAGAAGAATAACATTCTTGATCCCATTGATACCCCAACCAAGAAACATCTTCTTTGATTGCATCTACATACTCTTGTTCTTCTTTGGCAGGATTTGTATCATCAAAACGGAGATTTACTGGCGCATTATAATGTTCTCCTAAGCCAAAGCTAATTGCAATGGCTTTAGTATGTCCTATATGCAAATATCCATTAGGTTCTGGAGGAAAACGAAAACGCAAATCTTCTTTCGATAACCCATTTTTTAAATCTTCTTCTATAATGTGCTCTATGAAATTGAGCGGCTTTTTTTCTTCTGACATTGTGCTATGAATATAGTGCTACAAAACTACTAAAATTTGCTAGCCATTATTACTTTAGAATTCATAATTAAAAATACTTTGTAAGGAAATTATTTATATTTCGATTAATTATAAATATAAACTATTAAAAAAAACATTATGATTACTAAAAACTATAAAAATACTGCAAGAAACAGTCGTATTGGACGTGCTTATGTATCATTAAAAGCACAACTAACACAAGATAATTGTCCTAACTGCTGGGGAACACAAGAATATAATGATCAAAAAATAGAAGCAAAAGAATTAAAAGCTCCTAAAAAATCTTATAGACCAATTACATTGATCCATCAACTTGCCAGTGCTTTTACCACTAACAACGATTCAAAATCCAATTGTACTATTTGCTAAATTGAATTTATACTCTATAAAATCTAGATACCGTACCTTTGATCAAAATTTACAAAAACTATCTAAGTGGGTGTAATAAAAATACAAAACATTAAGGTCTATGCGTATCATGGGTGCCTTGTAGAAGAAAAAAAAATAGGATCAGATTATCGTGTGGATCTAAAAGTTAAAGCAAATCTCACTAAATCTGCACTATCTGATCATCTTGCAGATACTGTAGATTATGTACACCTTAATCTTATCGTAAAAGAAGAAATGGCTATTAGGTCTAAATTATTAGAACATGCTGCAGAACGAATTCTTGTAAGAATATTAAAAGAATTACCTATGGTACAAAAAGCTACCATAGCGGTTTCTAAAATTAATCCTCCTATTGGTGGCAATGTAGAAATGGTTACTATTCAAAGAAGTAAAAAGAGATCTTCCAAAAAAGTATCATAACACGCAACTAGAGTCTTATTAAAGTATTCCTAGTTTGATAATTTTTGAAACATTGACGATAAAGCATATTAACTGCCTTTATATCATTATCTGTAAAAGTTCTAACTCGCCCAGTACTATCACCACTATTCATTAAAGATCCCTCATCTATTATCGGAGTTCCTTGTATAATTTCTCCTCTAAACGCATTCGTATGTGCTAATCCCAAAGTGTGTCCTAACTCATGCATTATGATATCTGTCCATTCTCTAAGAGTTACTTTTTCCCATTTTATCAGCGTTTTTTTTCGAATTAATATGAGATTTCCTGGCTTTCCACGGCTAGGATATTTGGCTCTAGCTTTAAACTTCCCATCTACTTCAGAAGAATTTGTAAAACGTACAATCATATCTGCATCATTATCTCCAGAATTAATTAATTTAAAACTAAATAGTCCCACAAATTCCTTATTCCAATTTGCTACCGCAACTTCTAATGCTTTTTGAAATTTTCCAGTAAGTTTACTTTTAATTCGTATTTCCTTTAAATGTTCACAACTTATAATATCAAGATTTCTTCGTTGCTCCATGGTTAATATTGAACCACAAATAAAATTATTTGATACCGTTGCAGCCTTATTACTAGGTTGTTTATTACCTCCTTTTTTACCTTGAACATCTAATTTATTAAAATTTCTATTAGTTAATTTTGTAGCTACTACTTGATCCGTTTTTTGGGTACTTGCTATTAATCCGCTAACAGTTATCTCCTGCAGATATTGAACATAAATTAGTCCTAGTATGATTAAAGCAATAAGTTTTTTCAAAATTTAGGGTGTAGATGCTAATAAATCAGCTTAATATAAAAAAACTTAATGACTAATTCCTACATTTTAATGCTAAATTTTTAATTTTTTTTAACCAGAATATCCTTTCATATAATTTTTGGTGTTAGATTCAAAAAAATAAAAAAATAGTTCCCAAGTATAATTTGAACAAGTAGTTTGTTTGAAATACTAAAATTTTAGTACATTTGCCATCCTGATTAGGGTGTCGTGGCCGAGTGGCTAGGCAGTGGTCTGCAACACCATCTACAGCGGTTCGAATCCGCTCGACACCTCAAAAAAACCCCAATAAATCATTACTTTATTGGGGTTTTTTGTATTTAAATTCATCTTCTAATTTTATCGAAAAGTACCTTCAGGTTTTATGGTTTCTATTTTTTCTTGAATTTTTTCTATTTCATCAGGAAAGACTCCCTTGATCATTAAAAACCCGCCAAAAACAACAATTACCAAACTTATTATACTTTTCATCAAATAGATACGCTGTGGTGTAAGTTTCTTTTTAAGTTTTTTGGCTAATAATATTTTAAAAATATCAATAATCAAATACGTACCTAATACAACCGAAAAAAAAGTGATGATTCTTGGTCGTTGCATCTCTAATTGTGGTCCAATTGTAATGATAATTGTCAACCAAAATCCAAGTACACCAATATTAATAAAATTGAGAAAAAAACCTTTAATAAAAAGTTTGAAATAATTGTGTTTATTAATCAGTTCTACAGAAATATCACGTGTCTTACTATAGGTTCTTTTTTCTTTTATAAACGAAATAACACCAAAAGTAAGTAATAATGCACCTCCAAAAATAAAGAGCGCAGGATCATCTTTTATTTTTTCTAAAAGTTGATTTGTACTAAAATAGACAATGAAAATAAAAGCAATATCTGCTAAAACTACTCCTGCGTCTAACGCAAAAGCAGCTCTAAAACCCTTGATTGCAGCAGTTTCTATTAATACAAAAAAGACAGGACCTAGTAAGAATGCTAATAATATTCCGAGCGGTATTGCTGCCTGAAGATCCTGAATCATAGTAAACCAAAGCTGTTTACTACAAACTTAGGAAATACTATTCATTAACTTCTATAATTTTTCCACCGAATCGCTTTTTGCTATCAATTTCTTCTGGTTTTCCATAGATATTGATAACACCTCCTGCATTTGTTGTGGCTTTGACTAATCTTGTGGCTTTAACTTCTGCCGTTCCTCCAGCTACTACATCTACTTCTGTAGTATCAGCTTCTAGATATTTGGCTAAATAACTACCACCTGTAGTAATGGTAATTTCTTGTTTATATACCTTACCAGTAGCATTAATAATACCACCTGTAACAGATTTAACTTTGAGTCGCTTTACATCCAAATCACCTCTCATAGTCGCTCCCTCTTGTGCTCTCAGTGTTAATGATTCAGCCTTAATACCACTTTTGAATCGTACTGATGATCCTTCATTAACATCAATGGTTTCTATGCTCTTACCCCAAACTATTACCTGTGTATTATTATCATCCCAAAGATTCCCAATGCTCATGGAAATCTTTAATAAACCGTCAATATTTTTTACATTAACATTTTCTCTTTTGGATCCTGAAATACTGACTTTATTCTCGTCTCCTTGTTTGAATACTACATTAATTTTATTAAAAACCTTTAACTCATAAAAGTCCCCGACTTCTCTATTAATTACATTTTGAGCCTGTGTAGAAATAGCAAATAGTAACGCTATAAGTACTGTAAATTTTTTCATGTGTTTATATTTATATTCTAATTATTTAGCTCTTTACCTAACAAAGTAAAATCTAAATGTCTTTTGACTAAATCTGCATTTTTTACTTTTACATATACTTCATCCCCTAACTGATATGTAGTATTTGTACGTTGTCCTACCGCTGTATAAGTATCTGGATCAAAGGTATAATGATCATCACTTATATCCCGTAAACGAACCATACCTTCGCACTTATTTGCAATAATCTCTACATAAATTCCCCATTCTGTTACACCAGAAATAACACCTAAAAATGCTTCATTTTTGTGATCCCGCATGAATTTGATCTGCATAAACTTTATCGAATCTCGCTCTGCACTTGCTGCAAGACCTTCCATCTCACTACTATGCTTACATTTTTCTTCATAGGTTTCTTCTGATGCTGTTTTATTCCCATCTAGATAATACTGTAGCAAACGATGTGCCATTACATCTGGATAACGTCGAATTGGTGAAGTAAAGTGTGAATAATAATCAAAAGCTAACCCATAATGTCCAATATTACGCGTTGTATACTCCGCTTTACTCATGCTTCGTATTGCTAAGGTGTCTACTAAATTTTGTTCTTTTTTTCCTTGAACATCTTTTAATAATCCATTTAAAGAGCTTGTGGTCGTCTTCCTATCTCTTAGGTCCAATTTATAACCAAAACGGGAAATTACAGATTGTAAAGAGGCTAATTTATCCTCATTCGGTTCATCATGAACACGATAAATAAACGTCTTTTTCGGAGATTGCTTTCCAATGAATTCCGCTACTTTTTTATTTGCTAATAGCATGAATTCTTCAATCAATTTATTTGCATCTTTTGAGGTTTTAAAAAATACCCCTACTGGTTCATTGGTTTCATTTAAGTTAAACTTTACTTCTACTTTATCAAATGAAATAGCACCATCACGCATTCTACCAGAACGCATTTTTTTTGCTAATTCATCCATTTTAAGAATGGCTTCAGCTACTTTTTGATCTGCTGTATATGCTTTCCCAGTAAGGGAAATATCAGCAGGAATTTTAGACGCTTCTGTCTCTATAATATGCTGTGCTTCTTCATACGCAAAACGTGCATCAGAGTACGTCACTGTACGTCCAAACCATTGATTTTTTATTTCTGCTTTTTTATCCAATTCAAACACTGCAGAAAACGTATATTTTTCTTCATGTGGTCGTAAGGAACACGCATTATTAGAAAGTACTTCTGGTAACATGGGTACCACGCGATCTACCAAATATACCGAAGTTGCACGTTCATAAGCTTCATCATCAAGGATCGTACCTGGCTCCACATAATGGGATACATCCGCAATGTGAATTCCTATTTCATAATTTCCATTTTCTAATACTTCAAAAGATAAGGCGTCATCAAAATCTTTAGCATCTTTTGGATCAATAGTAAAAGTTAACGTCTTACGCATATCACGACGTTTTTTGATCTCGGATTCCTGAATACTTGTATCCAAGTTATTTGCGTAATCCTCTACTTCTTTTTTGAATTCATGTGGTAATCCATATTGTGCAAGAATCGCATGAATTTCTGTATTATGCTCTCCTGATTTACCAAGAACTTCTGTTATTTTTCCAAAGGGAGAATCGGCTTTATCTGGCCAGTCTTGTAATTCTACAACTACTTTATCACCGTGTTCGGCATCTTTAATTTTATTTTTTGGTACAAAAATATCAGTATACATCTTAGCATTTTGTACATTAACAAATGCATAATTTTTCTGTAATTCTATAATCCCAACAAAACTAGTTTGTTTACGTTTTATAATTCTAGTAACCTCTCCTTCACTTTTTCCACTTCGTTTTCTGCGATAGACATAAACTTCTACTTCATCACCATGTAATCCTTTATTTAAACTATTATTCGGAATATAAATATCTTCTGCCAGTTCTTCTACAAGCACATAACCTGAACCCTTAGAAGTAACATCTAATATTCCTGTATACGTATCAGTATTTGGAACAATTTTGAATTTTCCACGATCTGCTTCTTCGATTTGCTTATTTGCAGCTAACTGCGATAATTTTTTTACAATCTGATTGCGACTACTTGGATCATCTACTCCAAATTTTGCAGCAAGCTGTTTATAATTAAATGTTTTATCTGGTGAAGCTTTGAGTGTTTGGAGGATTTTTTTGGTGAGATTTTCTATTTTCGTAACCTTTTTCTTTCGACTTTTATTCTTTCTTCTCATTTACGTTTTTTATATACTTTGTGCATAAAATTACATTTATTCTCTATAACATCCTTAGTATTAATAATAAACTTTACAAAACAATCAACTTCAACAAATAGTACGTATTGTTAAAGCATGTTTTTATAAAACACTAATTAATAGCTAAAAAACTCATCTCATTGTAGTATTTTTTCTTAAAAATTTCTTAATTTGTAGGAATAAAGCGTACTAAAAATACGTTGTTTTAATCTCATTCACCTTCCGCACAAATGAAAAAAATACACAAAATCATACTATTCTTTATCCTTATTTTTCTAGTTGGTACTTATATTTTTGTCTGTTCCATTAATAAATCAGCAGACATACAACAAGAAAATAATCAAGCCATAAAAGTAGAATTTCACAAAAAATAAAAATAACTTTTAAATTTTGGAGTAAAA
>CAZYRG010000118.1:0-9631 GCA_964650425.1 uncultured Flavobacteriaceae bacterium | reverse complement strand
GAAGAACGAGAAACACGTGGGTTAATTTCAATCGCAATAATATCTTCTTTATCATCCGGACTCACAGCAAACTGCACATTACATCCTCCTGCAAAATCACCAATACTACGCATCATATGAATCGCCATATCTCTCATGCGCTGAAAAGTACGATCACTCAAGGTCATCGCAGGTGCAACAGTTATAGAGTCTCCAGTGTGGATCCCCATTGGATCCATATTTTCAATAGTACAAATGATTACTACATTATCATTATCATCTCGTAGCAATTCTAACTCATATTCTTTCCAACCTAGTAATGCTTTATCAATCATTACTTCATGGATTGGAGAAATCTCTAATCCACGAGTCAGCAATTTATCGTAATCTTCTTCCTTATATACGATAGACGCCCCATCACCCCCTAAGGTATAGGATGCACGGATCACCAATGGAAAACCAAACTCTTGTGCAATTTCTTTTCCCTTAAGGAAAGAACCTGCAGTAGCCTGTGGCGCCATTGGGATTCCGATTTTCAGCATCAACTCGCGAAACTGCTCTCGATCCTCTGTAATATTAATCGCATCGATATCTACTCCGATGATCTCCACATTAAAATCCTTCCAAATACCTTTCTCATCTGCCTCGATACAAAGATTCAATGCCGTCTGACCTCCCATAGTAGGTAGCACTGCATCAATATTAGGATGTTTTTTCAAAATCTCAATAATAGATTTTGTATTCAATGGCTTTAGATAGACATGATCCGCCATAGAGGGATCTGTCATAATCGTAGCGGGGTTAGAGTTAATCAAAATAGTTTCGATACCGTCTTCACGTAATGAACGTAATGCTTGTGTACCGGAATAATCAAATTCACAGGCTTGCCCTATAATAATAGGACCAGAACCGATGATTAAAATACTTTTGAGTTTTGGATTCTTAGGCATGAATATAAATAAATTGATGATGGAAATTACTTGACATAAAAAAAGGCGTTACCTCTAAAAGTAACACCTTATATATTTTGATAGACTAAACACTAGTGCTTATGTCTTAGTTCTGAAGACACTGATAGTTTCTTTCTCCCTTTTGCTCTTCTACGAGCAAGGACTTTTCTACCATTAGCAGATGCCATACGCTCTCTAAAACCGTGTTTGTTTTTTCTCTTTCTCTTCGATGGTTGAAATGTTCTTTTACTCATTGCTAGCTATCTTATATATCTTCTTTGAATATCTTAGTTTATGTTGTAATAACCGTTGGCTAAAACTGCGGGCAAATATACAAAGAGTTTTTTCTTTGACAAACCTAAATATCAAAAAAATATAGAATTATATAGCAGTCTACTTATATATGCTCTTGAGAAATTACTTTTTTTAGTTACTTCATGAAGAAAAAATCACATAGTTAACTTATTTTCAAACAAATAAAAAATAATAGAATTCTAAAAAGTATCCACAACACTAAAAAAATAACTTCTCTGTTCCACAAAAAAGCAATAAGGAGTTCATTGTTTTTACTACCTTTGCCGCCTATTCTAAAATAGAACTCATTTAGACTTTTCGCTTTTAAGCGAAAATTATTCATTTTTTGATCTTTTGATGGCTTTTTTGAGTTGCATAGCAGCGCTACGGAAGGAAAAAAAGACGATAAAAGGGCGAAAAAGGAATTTTTTTTAGCAAATAGGAAAAGTCTAAATGAGTTCATAGCATTATAAACATATGTACAATAAAAACATAAAACTTGTTCTCGTTGCAGTTATCGTTGCAGTCGCAATATGGCAATTCATAGAAAATTACATTGGTAATGGCATCATGCTTTTATTACTTGCTGCTATATTTGTTTTTTTATATTTTAAAAACGAAATCATTTTATTAGCATTTATGCGATTACGCAAACAAGATTTTCCAGGTGCACAGCAATGGCTAAATAAGATTAAAAACCCTGAAGCTGCCTTAACCACTAAACAATTAGGATATTACAACTACTTACATGGCATAATGCTTTCTCAGACTAATATGAGTCAGTCTGAAAAATACCTGAGAAAAGCAATCAAACTGGGGTTATCAATGGATCATGATTTGGCAATTGCAAAACTCAACCTTGCTGGAATCGCCATGACAAAAAGACGAAAACGAGAAGCACAAACACTTCTTACCGAAGCAAAAAAATTGGACAAGCATGGCATGCTCAAAGAGCAAATGGCTATGATGAAGCAACAAATGAAGAAAATTTAGAAATAACTTCTTTACTAGCAATAAATTACGGTTTTACCGTAAAATAATTTATTTGTCAAAAATTAGCTTTCACAAGTGTTAAAAGGCATAAAAATTGCTATTTATCTTATAATTATGTACTTTGCCTCCTTATATTGCGTTATAACTTTTAAAACCTACTTTCGCGAAAGCGTAAAAAAATAAATATGAATAGATTACTGCTACTGTTCCTCACAGTTTTTGTAATGCAAACTACAAGCGCTCAAGATGAAGATGATCTCGTGTATTTCTCGGAGATGATCGCATTGAACCTACAGAAGTATAAAAACAATAGTAATATAGCATATGAGCGCAATAATATTGAACGCGCTGAATTTTTGTTTGACTCATTAGTACAAAACGTACTGGTTGGCACACAATTAGACGATTTCAAAGTATCTACACTATCTAATAAATCAGGCAAAAAGAAAGCAATCCTAGGATATGAAAAACCGTTATTCCTAATTACCACTGCTACCTGGTGCATTCCAGATGTAGGTGAATTACCAGCACTAAACGAACTTGCAGAAAAATATCATGATCAGATAGATTTTATGGTCTTATTCTTTAACAAAAGAAGTGATGTACGCAAAGTATCTAATGATTACAGTAGGCATATTGAAATTGCATATGTAGACGAGACGGATAATAAAAGCTCTAATACTGTGAATAAACTTAAGCATGTGTTTGGAATTCCTACGGCAATGTTTATAAATGAATGGGGAGAGATTATTGACATACAGCGAGAAGTTTCACATCCTTATGGAGAGAGTGACACCAAATCCTATGAGTTGCACTATAATTATATTGCAAAAGGCATTTCTATGCTCATTGCAGAACTTGAGGTAAAAGGAAGTGCTCGTAAAAACAGAAATGTCACTGCATCTGATGCTAGAGTATATGACGAAAAAGGGTTTGACCAATATGGCTTTGATAAAAACGGTTATGATGAAAATGGTTTTGACGAATATGGATTTAACAAAGATGGCTTTGACAGAAGAGGATTTGATGAATTAGGGTTCGATAAAGATGGTTATGATGATTATGGATTTGACAAAGATGGTTTTGATCGAAACGGAATGGATGAAAACGGAAAGAAAAAAACGAATTAGCAAACTCACAAGCTGTATCTATCAAAATAAACTAGTAGCGCGTAATTCTGTTTTTAACTTCGTACCTAGTAACAATTTCTAACATAGTTGTATCCATACTCAAAAAAGCTATACGCTCCCCATTTAATTAGTATTAGTATTATCATCTAGAGGATAATAAAGGAATTTGCGCCGGCGTTAACACGAACGTCTTATACTACACCTCTGCCCTTTCTAATTCATCATAGTTTTTCTGAAGCTTTCTAGTAAGTATTCCATAGATCACGCGATAGAATCCAAATATGAATGCTATAAAAACCAGCATCACAACAAAGGAAATAACTCCAAAAAGCACTCTATGATTAGATTCTACACCCGAAACAGGTATTTTATTGAATATTATTAGTAAAATCATAATAGTACATAAAACTGTAAAAAACAACACATTAGCCAAAACATATTGACGAACCGTCTTTCGGGTATTCAAAATATTTTTCATCAAAACTTTAGAAGAATCTGTTATCTGTATCTGTCTATAACTCAAATAAAATCGAATCACAAAATAAATTAAAACGCCATACGATATGACCGAAGTACTAATGGAGAATATAGGCCCCATTTCAGAGAAACTGTCATAACCATTCGTTATTTTCCATATAATGTCCAACGACGTCCAAAGCACAAACTCTAATACACTAATAATAAATATCCATCGTACTATCGAAGATGATTTCTTCAGATGCATTTTGTATAGTTGATTGTACGAAAATTCAGGAAGTGTATCTTCCTGTTTTTTCCAATCTTTTTTCAATAATTCTAATTCATCCATAATTACGGATTTAATATTTTTTTCAACTTTGTTTTCACTCGATTCATTTTCACTCGTGCATTGACTTCTGTGATCCCTAAAGCGTCTGCGATTTCTTTATAATTTTTATCCTCAAGATACAAAAACACTAATGCTTTTTCAATATCATTGAGTTGTTTTACTCCTGCATATAATAACTTTAACTGCTGCTCTACTCCATCATCATATTCCTCAACTGACAATTTGTATTCTACCGTATCAAACCCCTCTGTACTTATCGACCTCTTCGACTTACGATACAGTGAAATAGCTGTATTCAATGCGACACGATACATCCAAGTACTAAATTTAGAATCCCCTCTAAATTTCGGATAGGCCTTCCATAATTGAATCGTAATTTCCTGAAACAAATCATTGTGCGAATCTGCATCATTTGTATATATACGACAAATTTTATGTGCAATATTTTGATTCTCTTGCAAATGTGTTACAAAGCTATGTTCTAATTTTTTATTCACTAAGGTCGGTTAAAAGAATGCGTTAGTAGTTACTGATAGTTAATCTTGCTATTCTTTCTATAAGTAGCCATAAAGATAATTTTGTTACACATTTTTTAAAAAAAATTACAAAAAAAATTTAACCAACACATAATCAAACTATAGGAATCGGTTTTTTATCATCATCTATTGCGACAAATTTAAAAAAACCTGTGACTGCCTTTTCTCTATTTAGACTATACATATCTTCTTTATAAATATCTACCTGTACGCTGCAACTTGTACGTCCGACTTCACAAACCCTCGCAACTAACTCTATAATAGTTCCTTGCGGAATAGGCTTCGTGAAATCAATTTTATCAGTAGAAATAGTTACCATCTTTTTTCTACTAAAACGTGTTGCACATATAAACGACACTTCGTCCATTAGTTGCAAAGCCATCCCCCCAAACAAAGTATCATAATGGTTTGTCGTATTGGGAAAAACAGCTTTAAACAGTCGCGTTTCCGAATCTGCTATTCGTTGGGTCATTGTAGTCATTATATCGTATTTATATCTCTTGCCTGCATCAACACGCAAAAAACCTCGTCAGAGTTCCGTATCTTTGGGCTAAAGAGAACGAAGATACATGAATATTTTAAACAGTCTACAATGGCGCTATGCTACTAAGAAATTTGATAACAAACGTATACTACCACAAGAAAAGATTCATATTCTGACTGAAGCCTTTAATCTTACTGCTACATCCTATGGATTACAACCACTCCGTCTCGTAGTTATTCACAATAAACAATTACAAGAATCTCTTGTGTCGCATTCTATGGGACAACGTCAGGTAGCTGACGCCTCACATGTACTTGTTATCTGTATTGAAAATAACGTGGGGAAAGATTTTATCTATAACTACTTTGAAAATGTAAAAAACATTCGAGCAACAGCGGATACCATCGTAAACCCATACAGAACCCAACTTATTGAGCGTTTTAGCACCAAAAGCGAAGAAGAAATCACTGCCTGGTCAAGCAAACAAGCCTATCTTACATTAGGCAATTTACTTACTGTTTGCGCCACGGAAGAGATCGATGCCTGTCCGATGGAAGGCTTTATACCAGACAAATATGACGAAGTTTTAGCTTTAAAAGCAAGAGGCTTACGATCAGTACTTGTACTCCCAGTAGGATATCGTGCTAGTGACGATCAGTTTGCAGACTTCAAAAAAGTACGACGCCCAATCGAAGATTCCGTAATACACTTATAATAGTTTTATACCAATCATCATTACCCTAGTCTATTAAAACCCAACTATCTTTGGCAAGGAATTTGATTATTTAAAAAAGTTGTTATTTTTGTAAAAAAAGCCTTAAAACTTATTTGTAATGAAAAATACATTCCTACTTTATATGTGTCTTTTGATAAGTACCGTTATGGTAAATGCGCAAGACGCAGAAACTTCTGACATAAAATGGTTAACAGATTTTAATACTGCAAAGGAGCTTGCTACTACTTCAAAAAAACCAATTTTAATGTATTTTACGGGCAGTGACTGGTGCGCTCCTTGTAAAATGCTAAAAGAAGATTTTTTTCATACCGATAGATTTGAAAAAACTGCAAAGCAACTAGTTTTACTTGAAGTAGACATTCCAAGAAAGGAAGATGTTATCAGTCCAGAACAAAAAGAAAAAAACATGTCGCTAATGCGTACATACAACAAAGAAGGTGGATTTCCTCTTGTGGTAGCATTGGACAATAACGGTAGTGTTTTGGGAGAAATCTCTGCATATAGCATGCTAAGAGATCCTTCCAAACATTTTAGCTTTGTAGAATCTATTATCGAGAACCATTAAACTACCATAGACTCGCTAATAGCTCATTAACAAATTAAAAAATAAGCCCTGCAAAAAGGGCATGCAAGTTTTTATGTCTAAGCTAACCTAAATCTAGAATAGATTTAAAAAGTAAACAAGACAAAATATTGCCTTGCAACTACGAACCCAAATCAATTAAACTATAAAACCAACACACCACAATGCCTGGATTTGAATTTTTCGGAGAAGAAGAAAAAAAAGAAGTACAAGATGTTTTAGACAATGGCGTATTAATGCGTTATGGCTTTGACGGCATGCGTAATGGACACCATAAAGCAAAAGAACTTGAAATTGCTTTTGCCAAAGCAATGCAATGTGACCATGCCCAAGTAGTATCAAGTGGTACAGCTGCATTGACAGTCGCTCTAGCCGTTGCCGGCATAGGAGCTGGGGATGAAGTGATTATTCCAACCTTTACCTTTGTCGCAAGTTTTGAAGCCATAATGGCTATAGGTGCAGTCCCCGTTTTATGTGACATCGACGAGACACTCACACTTGACCCTAAAGCTGTAGAAGCACTTATCACTTCTAAAACAAAGGTTGTCATGCCCGTACACATGTGCGGCTCTATGGCAGACCTTAATGCTTTAAAAACAATTTGCGAGAAACATAAAATCTTACTTCTAGAAGACGCTTGTCAAGCTATTGGAGGAACTTATGATAATAAAAAACTTGGAACTATAGGTGACTTAGGGTGCTTTTCTTTTGATTATGTCAAAACGATGACCTGTGGAGAAGGTGGAGCAATGGTGACAAATTCTAAAACCTATGCAGATCGTGCCCATATGTATCAAGATCATGGACATGACCATGTAGGTAACGATCGAGGTGCAGAAAGCCATCCATTTTTAGGTTATAATTATCGTATATCGGAGCTAAACGCTGCGGTTGGTATTGCGCAATTGCGTAAACTGCCCAACATTCTTGAAATCCAAAAAAAGCATTACACCATCTTAAGGGAAGCTTTAGAAAAAGTACCAGGTGTAAGCTTTAGACGAGTTCCTGACGGAGGCGTAGAAAGTTATGCTTTTCTTAATTTCTTCCTACCTAGTGAAGAACTGGCCAGGAATGCACATAAAGACTTAGGCAAAGCAAGTATAGACGCCTCTTTTTACTGGTATGATAATAATTGGCATTACTATAAAAAATGGGAACACCTACTAACCCCTGTAGCCTTAGGAAAATTACCTAACGAACTACAAGAAGGACTGAAACGTAATAAAAACAGTTACCCTAATAGTGATCAGTGGATGGGTAGAACTATTTCTTGTTTAATTAAGGGAAGCTGGACAGAAGAAGAAGTTAGGGAACGAGCAAAAAAACTTGCGCAAACTATTACAAGCAGTTTAGAACAAGAACAATCAGCATTTTTATAATAACACCATATATTCTATAAAAAAAGAACCACTGAATGTGGTTCTTTTATATTTTTAGGTTGTGTCTATTTTTTAAAAAAAGCTCTCCGCCCAATCGGTTGCATCTTTGATTTCTTCAAAAAATACAAAAGATTTATTCCATAATTCTTGCTCTACTAGCGCTCGTTTGTATTCCTCAGGGTTTTTGGATACAATAGCAAAGCCTTTCATATGTTTTAAACGCTTGCCTTTATAAATTTCTAAATCAATATTGTATTTATGGATTCTATGAGTAATAAGTATAAAATCCTGATGGCCATAGTACGTCTCTAGGTGTTCTATAATTTCTAGATCGTTCTTTTTATTCAATTCAGAATTTTCATACATCGTGAGTATGGCATAATGTTCATAGAATTCTAATTGACAATATGATAATTCCTTTTTTGTGATAACCATTTAACCTTCTTGTTTGAGTTTCGTGTATGCATAAACCTTTTGCTTTCCATTAACATTTGCACAAAAAACAAAATAACTGAATTACAAGACCTATACACTACAAAAGTAACGATAAAACGCATATTTTAAGAAAATATTATGAATTATATTTTAGAAATTTTTCAACAATTATAGAAAAAATCATCATCGAAAACTAGTCCTCCTTTTTAGGTTTTGTTGCCAAAAAGAAAACTCCTACTATCAAAAAAGCAATAAAAAACAAAGATATTCCGAATACAAACGGTTAATTGCGCTACAATTCTTCAGGAAAAGATGATCATTTTCGTAAGTTTTATTCAATTTTTCAAAAAAAACACACAAATAAAGGGCTGATTATAAGAATATTTGAATAATTCATAATTTTTACAGGTAGGGTAAAACTATAGAAAAGGCGTTCTATTAACAGAAATAATACGCTTAAGCACAAATCTATTAAAAATTTAAAATTATGAAATTAGTCAAGAAATTTAGCAAAATCGCAGCTCTATGTATGTTCATTGCTGCTTTATCAACAAGTTGTGAAACAGATGATAGTTCAACCCCAGAACAACCAATAGTACCAGATAATTTGAGTGGTCAGCTAGACCTAAGTTCTTATGAAATAGATTTTGGATCTTTTCAAGCTCGTGCAACCAACTCGAATCTAGGAGCCAAACAACAAGATTCGGATACTACAGTTGTTCTAACCCTTACAAATGGTTCCGACCTAATCGTAAACCGACTCTCTTCTTCAATTAATTTTGATGGCGGTGGTGCTGGTGTAGAATTACGTTTCTCTCCACTTGATCCAGGAGCGTCTATTGATGTGCCATTTACCTACAAAGTGACAACAACAACTCCAGGAACGTATACCGGACAAGCATCATTAACTCCAACTTTTGAGAATGATTCTATCGGAGCCCCATTAGTTGTTGACCTCAAAGCAACTCTGGAATAATAGTAATAGAATAGGACCTTCCTTTTTTATATGGAGATAACTATTTTAAAGATAAAGTCGTAGACTGCCCCATCTACGACTTTATTTTATTCATCTAATCGAGTTCTTTTCTGGGTACTCTATAAAGCAATACGACACCAATTATAAAAAACACCACTAAAAATAAAACTGCATTTCTCATACTACCTGTGATCAAGTCTACAGTAGCATAAATACCCATACCTATTACAATTCCTATTTTTTCGGATACATCATAAAAGCTAAAATAAGAAGCTGTATCCTCTGTATTGGGCAAAAACTTAGAATAAGTAGATCTTGATAAAGACTGAATTCCACCCATAACCACAC
>CAZYRG010000117.1:0-9644 GCA_964650425.1 uncultured Flavobacteriaceae bacterium | reverse complement strand
AGAGCTATAGTAATTATAAAGATATACTTGAAAAAAGAATAAACATTGAATACAATGAAAGAAAGATATCTGGTGATAGTCCAAACGATATAAAAGACATTTATTATGGAAATAATAAGATATCAAGCAATATTGATATTTACAGTCATTGTACTAGAGTAGCCAGTACTATAGTTTCGGATACTAAAGTAAATGAAATATCTATAATGCCAATTTGTATTTCACCTTATGGTGATGAACATGATAAAGATATTGCATTGGGTATAAGATATGCAGTTGATAATGGTGCCAAAGTAATTAATATGAGTTTTGGTAAAGAATTTTCTTTGCACAAAGATTGGGTCTTTGATGCATTTAGATATGCAGAGGAAAATAATGTTTTGATAGTATCTTCTGCCGGTAATTCAGGATTCAATCTGTCAAATAAGAATAATTATTATCCCAATGATAATGTAGATAATGGCCCAGAGGTATCAAACAATTTTGTCCTTGTAGGTGCATCTACACCATATGCTAATGAAAAGCTTGTAGCACCATATTCTAATTATGGGGAATATGATGTAGATATTTTTGCGCCAGGAACGAATATGAAGACCTATTACCCAAATAATGAGATTAAAGATGATGGTGGCACATCGCTATCCGCTGCTATCGTTACAAAAATTGCGGCATTGATATATTCGTATTATCCAAAACTAAAAGCTTCTGAGATTAAGGATATCCTATTAAAATCAAGTGTAAAGTATAAATTTGATATTAAACTTAGACATGAAAATGATAGCATAAAATATGTTCCATTTTCCAAGCTCTCCAAATCAGGAGGTGTAGTGAATGCCTATAATGCTTTGCTGATGGCAGAGAAAGTAGCTAAGGAATAAATTAAATATTTCACCCAAACCTCAAATCCGACTCATGAAAACACTCACCCACTGGAAAGCCTTTTTTAAATTCCTCAAAAACCCTACTTATATAGAAGAAGAGCAAGGGGTAAAAAATAAAGCATTATTGACAATCAATAGTTTTATTCTTAAAATTTTAATAATACTAGCTATTTTAATCCTATTTGGCGTGTATGTCTATTTTAACGGTCAAATGGAAACAGTTGAAGATATGAAAGGAATGGGGTCTAATTTAGACGGGTTATATCCACCACTTTTAGTATTTACCTTAGTGGCTGTATTCGAAGAGTTATCTTTCCGTTTACTATTGACCAAATTCAAACCACTATTCTTTGCCATTTCTATTGCAGGGATGTTAGCCTATTATGTGAAAAAAATAACTTTCAAAAATATGTTTTGGGAGCCAGAAGGACTTTGGCAGACCTTTGCGATTGCATTGCCTGTTTTTGTGGTGAGTTATCTCATCGCTCGCCGGTATCAGGAATCTCTGTCCAATTTTTGGGAACAGCATTTTTCTAAAATCTTTTATGTATCGGCTTTTTTATTCGCTTTTATGCATTTTTTTAATAGCCCAGATTGGAATTTAGCATATCTTAAAACGAATATTTCTCAATTATTTAGTGGGTTGTTTTTTGGTTTTATCAGAATCCGTTCCGGTCTGATCTATGCTATTGTAGCCCATTTTCTTTGGAATTTTATGGTAAGTAGTATTGGTGCCTAAAAACAATTGTCAAAATCAAACAATCAACCCATCCTTGAAATAAATAACCCTTTTTGTCATCTGAGCAATTTCAGGTTCATGGGTAACGATTAGCACTGTTGCTTGTTCTTCTTCGTTTATTTGTTGGATAAGTTCCATAATTTCTCCAGAGTTTTTAGTGTCCAAAGCTCCAGTAGGCTCGTCTGCTAATAACACTTTGGGTTCTGTTGCCATAGCACGTGCTATTGCTATGCGTTGTTTTTGGCCTCCAGAAAGTTGGTTTGGCATGTGTGTAGACCACTCTTTTAACCCCACTTTTTCTAAATAGTGTGCTGCCTTTTCTTGTCGTTCTTTTTTTGGGACTCCTTGATAGAATAAGGGTAATGCAATGTTTTCAATGGCATTTTTGTAATTAATCAAATTGAAAGATTGGAAAATAAAACCGATAAACTTGTTTCTATAAGATGCTGCTGTAACTTCATCTAGTTGGTTCATATCCATTCCATCTAGAAAATAGGAACCTTGATCTGCATAGTCCAGTATCCCCAGAATATTCAGCAATGTTGATTTTCCAGAGCCTGAAGATCCCATAATAGAAATTAATTCTCCTTTTTGGACGGTCATATCAATTCCTTTCAACACTTTGAGTGAGGTATTAGCTGTTGGATACGATTTATGTAAATCTCTTATGGCCATCATAAAATATCTTTTTTTAGCTTTGTTCTAATATATAGTCATCTACATCCAATCCTTCAATAATTTCTATATGTACACCATCGGATATACCAGTTTTTACAAATTGTTTATGGACACGACCCTCTAGATCAATTTTTTGTACAAATGCAGAATCTTCCTTGAACTCCACATATTTTTCCTCGACTAGTTTGATATCTTGCTTACTGTCTAAAACGATCTCAGAAGTTCCTGTAAATCCGGAATGCAGATGGGTTAGCATAACGCCTTCGTCCAATTTAGCTTCTATTAAGTATTTGGATATGTTGTTTATCTGTTCACTAGTATAGTTAATTTTGGTAATAGCACCTGGTAATTTGCCAGAATCAAGTGCGTTTACATATATTGCCAAAGGCATTCCTTGTTGTAGATTAATTAACTCACGTTCGGTAACATAAAAATTAAATCGCAAATCATTCATGGCACCAATAGAGGCTATAGTAGAGCCTTCTCCATAGTCATTTCTTTTTACTACTGCTGTTCCTTCACTTATGGGCACGCTGAGAATTGTTCCGTTTGCTGTGGCCAATACTTTGTTGGTTTTTTCGCTGTTTGTGGCATAACCATTATTGACAATAAATAGCTGATCTTTAGCGGCTTTTAATTCTTCTTTGACCAGATGATACGATTGCGCCGTTTTTTCAAAATCTACTTTTGCAATAATGCCTTTTTTGTATAATTTATCTTGCCGTTCAAAATCCATTTTTTGGGTTTGAAAATTGATTTGTGCCAACCGTAATTGTTTTTTGGCATTCTCCAAATTCGAAGGGTCAATCACAGCATTTATTTCGGCTAGTACGTCTCCTATCTGCACTGTATCGCCAACGTTTTTATGGATTTTTTGCAACATTCCATTCATCCTTGGCTTAATGGTGGTTGTTTTTGAAAACTCAAAAATTCCCGAGAATAATTGTTTCTTTTCGATCATTCCTGTTTTGACTACAACCTGATTATCTCTTTGTGAAGTTGTGTCACCAGCATTTTTGGTGATGGCTATATAAAAAGTGGCGATTCCTAAAACTAATAGGATTCCTAGAAAGATTTTTCCAAATTTGCTCATAATTCCGTGTTTTTTATTCGTTATATCGTATGGCTACAATAGGTCTGATCCCAGCTGCTTTTTTGGCTGGGAATACTCCTGCCAAACTCCCGCAGATCACAAGTAGTAAAAAAGTAGCAATAGCATTAAAAAAATTGATAGAAATAGCTCCTAAGATTGAATCTGCTGAGACAAAGGCCCAATCAATAATTTTCAAGACAACATAGGATGTCATAAATCCGATGCCACCCGAAAAATTAGTGATCAATAAGGCTTCTATCAAAAACATTCTTGTTATGGCATTAGGATTTGCCCCTAATGCTTTTCGGACACCAATTTCTTTGGTTCGTTCTTTTACTGTGATGTACATGATATTACTAATTCCGATTACTCCTGTAATCAAAAGACTGATCCCGACAAACCATAAAAAAACGGTTAAGCCAGTAATGAGTTGTCTGAATTCTTGTGAGTCTTTGTAGCTATTAATTACTCTAACAGCATTCTTATCATGTTTATTAAAATTACGCTGTGTAGCCAAAAAGGCAGTAATTTTTTTTTCTAATCGCTCCGGATTGACTGAAGGATCAGGGAGCACTCTAAAAGTGCTAAAGGTTTCATTTTTTGTAAGGAATTCCTGCATTGCAGTTGCAGGAACTATAACCTCTGCTGCATTGAGAAAATCAAAGGGAGAAGCGGATTTATAAATTCCAACGACTTTGAACCAGTTGTTTTCGATAAAAATGGATTTTCCAATACTGTTTTTTGGATGGTCAAAGAGCTTCTCGGCTGTTTTGAGTCCAAGAATAACTACTTTTCTAGCTATGGATACATCTCTACCGTTTAACAACCTCCCATGTACTATTTTTTTATGATCGATCTCAAAATAGTCCGTAGAAATTCCTTTAACCTCACTTTGGGTAAAAAAACCTTTTCTTTTTAGAGGTTGTGTAGGGGTATAGGTACGTACTGGAGACAAATATTTTATTTGATGTCCTAGCTTTTGTGTTAATTTTTCCAACAATGCTTGATCAAAGGTGATTTTTGAACCTGTAATAGCACCAATATCAACCTTTGTTACAGTGCCACCTTCATAAAAAATATCTCTGGAATTAAGACCTCCCAACACATTTTTCACTCCGGTATCAAAACTATCACTGATACTAAGCAACAATGTAAGGATGAAAATACCCCATGCAATTCCAAAACCCGTAAGTATGGAACGTAGTTTGTTCTTTTTGATGGACTCAAAGGATTCTATGATGACTTCTTTCAACATGCCAGATGATGTTCGCTATATAGATTGGGTATACTAGAATTTAGAATCGCTTGATGCTGTCCATTTGCTACAATTCGGCCATGCTCCATGACGTAGATAGTATCTGCAAAGTTTTTTAATGTATCTAAACGATGAGTGATATAGAGGATTGGAATTTCATGCTTTAGTGTTGCAAGCATTTGTAAAAAGAATTTTTCAGTCTTTTTATCCATAGCAGATGTAGCTTCGTCCAGAATAAGAATTTTTGGTTTTTTGTAGAGCACTCTGGCAAAAGAAATGAATTGTCGTTGTCCTCCTGAGATGTTGACACCATTTTCTCCTACAAGAGTATCATACCCATGATCCATTTTTTGGATGTACTGATCCATTCCTGTTGCTTTCATAAAACTAATCACACGCCGTACCTGATCAGCATCGTAGGTGTCCAAAATGATATTATCCATCACTGTTCCACTAAAAAAGTCAGGTTGTTGGGAAATGATACCCAAAGAATTTCTCCATGAAGCCAAATCAAATGATTCAAAAGGTTGATCATTAACTAGAATGACTCCTTTTTCATAGTCATAAATACGTTGTAACAAACTTACAAGAGTAGATTTGCCACAGCCACTTTCCCCTACTAGAGCCGTAATTTCATTTTTGGCAACCTGAATACTTACGTCTTCCAGAAGTATTGGTTTTCCTGTATAACGATAGTGTAGGTGGTCCATTTTCAAAGATTCAAATGTCTGGAAAGGCTGACCTTTTGATTCCTCCTTTTTCATTGTAGTATATTCTAACATTCTATCAAATGCTACCTTTGACTCATTAAAGGGGATGATAATAATGGCAAGTCTGGAAATAGAAGGCAAAAAATAAGCAAAGACCCCAATGATGGCTATAAACGCACCCAATTTCATAGTTTCATGTAGCACCGCATTACCAGCAACTAGCATAATAATAAGAAGAAATAGGGCGTTGATAATTCCCCATTTGAAGTTGACCGTAGCAGCAGTTTTTCTTAGTTCGAAATCGGTATTTTGATATTCAGCGATTGTTTTTTCACTGGTCTGTCTAAAGCTATCTTCTTTTCCAAAAAGCTTTACGGTACTAATTCCGCTAATCAGATTGATATAAGTACTCTCGGTATTACTATAACCAATCATTACTTGTTTCTGTAGATTTAGTAGTTTTTTATTGGCATATAGCATCACTACGATGTATAAAGGGATGATCAATGATGTAATCATTCCAATGGCGAGCGAATAATACCATAAGAGTCCCAAAGACGCTAGTATAACAAGTGAATCTACTACCATAGATCCGACCACCTGATCGATAAAGTTTTGAATTTTGAAACTATCATTAAGTCGTGAAACAAAATCACCAGACTTTCTAGTTTTAAAAAAAGACAATGGCAATTGCAGGAGATTTTTGAGAAAATAGTTGTTTACACGGATATTAAAGTCCCTACGTTGTTTAAACAAAAGGATGCCTCTCAGATAAGTCAAGATAGCACTAGAGATCACAACCAATCCCAACAATCCAATAGCATATAATAATTGCCGTTGCCCACCTGTTGGTAAAATTTCGTCAATCATATATTGCGAAAAAATAGAAGTTCCCAACCCAGTGATTGCAATAATTATCCCAAGTAGTGCGCTAATAATAAGCAGGTCTGTATCTTTTTTCAATAGGGAGTATAACCATTTTAATTTGTGCTTCATGCTTTCATCAACCGTATTAATAGTATCAAAAGCTTCTTTTTTATCGACTACGAGACAAATTTTTGATTGCCATTTTTCTAGTAATTTCTCTTCGGTATAGGTTTCTAGACCTAATTCTGGATCTCCTATAATAAACTCATTAGTTTTACTCTTATATGCAAAAAGCACGACAAAATGGTCTAATGCACTTGTTTTAATATGCAAAATCAACGGTTTCCCATGTTCTTTCAGACTTTGTAAATCCGCCCTGCATCCTTGGGCATCAAAACCTAATTTGTTAGCAGCTTGGTGCAAACCTAATAACGTAGTGCCTTCTAGGCTGGTTCCACTGAGATTGCGAATAGCATCAATAGTATTATTGCCCTTGTAATACTTAATAAGCATTAGCAAGCAGGCTGCACCACAATCGGTCAGGTCTTTTTGTTTTACAATGTATTTATCTAGTTTCATACCTTTTCGTTTTTACATAGATCGACAATAAGCTATAAATCGTCTTTTATATAGTAGCTGTTAAGTGTTCTAAGATTTTGTCAATATGCACAGAGCCGTTGAACTTATATATGAACTGCCCTAGTTCGTCATACAAAAAAATGGTGGGTGTTCCTTTGATTCCATAAGTATTATAAAATGTCTTATCCACATCTTTGACTAAGAAAATATGAGAGCCATATAAATTATAGTCTTCTCTAAATTTGCGGACTTCCGCTTCTTCATTTTCTGAAATCATGACAATATTGTAAGACTGTAGCTTGTCTAAGTTTTTGCCTATTTGTGTGGCTTCTGCTTCACAAAAGCTACAATTGATCGCATAATAGATAAGAATGGATTTTTTGCCCAAAAGTGTTTTTTCTGATACTACATTACCTGTCACTGTAGGTAATGTGAAATGCGGAATGCTTTGTAATTTCTGCGCAAGGGCCTCCTTTTGATTTTTTATGGTAAAGATGCCATACACCAAAGTACCAAATCCAAGAAGGATCAACACAAAGAGCACTGTTCTAATTTTTTTATTCATCGTTAGCTAAAATTTAACCCTACTAATATTTTTCCTAATGTCATTAATGTAAATACGGATACATAAGAGTAGAGAATGACCTCAAAAGATTTCATAAAGGATTTGTTGATAATCAGTTTGAGTCCGTATGCCAATCCCAAACAATACAGAATCTGGAAGATACTGATGGTTCCCAATGCGCTAAAAACACTCTCCGATACCGAATGATAGTCAAAAAAATGTTGCGCTGACAGCACTTGATACTTCTTTAAATATTCTAGATTAGTGATATCCGAAAGTCGTGATTTTAGCACTAAGAAATTGAGACCCTTGGCTAGGATAAAAACAGTTTCTGAAAGGAATACCACCACATAGATTGCTTTAAATTTTTTACCGTAGTCAAATAATAAACAGCCAAGGTAGATTAGACCAGACACAAAAAGTATCGAAAGCAGTTTCATGATAATACTGATAGGAATCAGCCAGCTTTGCATTTGTAGAGACAGTGCCATTTGATCTTCATCTAGTCCTTCATTGACAAGCCCTTGTCGGAATAATTCTTTGAAATTAAGAAGGTTAATGAATGCATAGCGCTCCAGAATAAGTAGCGCTGCAATAAGCATGATTAGTGCTATTTTATGTGATTTTTTCATCTGTTTGTTTTTTGATTAGTGATGCGCAACGATGGATAAAAAGTAGCAACTGTCTACCTGCAAGGTCTTTTTCTGACCTTGTAGGTATATACACGATTTTTTTGTCATACCTACAAGGTCAGAAAAAGACCTTGCAGGATCATAGACAACCTGCTACTAGTTACCAGAGGTAGTTTATAACTCTGCTACAGCTTTTATGGCATAGCATACAATACTGTTTTTGAGCAATTCATATTGGCAAACGCCCGTTGCTTTGATGGTACTCATTTGATTGTTTTCTAATCGTTGCATAGTATTTTGATTTTTTGATGATTAAAAAAGATACTCCCATAACGTACATAAGAGTACTGGACTATCGTCGTACATAGGGATACATCCTTTTGCTGTGATAGTAATCATTTCTTTTTGATTTAAACTTTTCATTTTTAGATTTTTATGATTGTTTAATTTTAGCATAAGAGTAATACTTCTTTTACTAAAATTTTTATAATGGGTTACTAAGTATACTTGCAATAGCAACGCAGGTTTTTTCATATTTTCCAAAAAACTTACACCATCCATTTGCACTTACTACACTCATTTGATTGTTATCTAAATTTCGCATTAGTTTTAATTTTAAAGGCTTATAAAACCCTGAGAAGGAGAATTATTGCTACTACTCAGGATTTTGAACTATTTAATTATGCAGTCGCTGCAATTACAGCTACAACAGCTTGGCAAGCACTTTCGTAATCTCCGAAAACACTACACCATCCGTTTGCTTGTACAGCACTCATTTGATTATTATCTAAATTTTGCATTTTAATTTAATTTTTAAGATTAATAAAAATTTTGAGGAGTAGCATTTGTAACTCTCCTCAAGATTTTGGACAGTTATGCTGCAGCAGCAATAAGAGCTACAGCAGTTTTACAAGCTGTCTCGTATTTTCCAAAAACACTACACCATCCGTTTGCGTTAATGGTGCTCGTTTGATTGTTATCTAAATTTTGCATTTTAATTTAATTTTTAAGATTAATGAATAATTTTTAGTGACTTTGTACTGCTTTCGTCAAAGCCGTGACCAAGTCGTTTGTTGTTGCAACAACTGTAGAACAAATAGCGCTATCTCTTCTACACTACAATAGTACTGGTAGGATTTCTCATTTTTTGATAAGTGGTGTTTTTTGTCAAAAAAAACCTTTTTCATAATATGCGTTGCCTTAAAAATAGTATGCTAAATATTAATACATAAAAAGAGTAATAATTATAGCTTATCCAAAAATCAACCGGAATTAGGAAACTAAATTGAAAGGTGTGCTTTATCTTTGCCAAAGAATAAAAAAGGCTAGGGTAAAAAGAACTTTTCTCATAAAATTTGATATTCTTACGCCCTTTTTAATACAACTAATTGATTAACAGCCATAAAAATATTTGTGGCAAAAATAAACTCGTGCAGCAACCCATTTCGATAACTAGTATCGCTTCTATCTCTCCATTAGGAATTGATCCCCATGAAGTATGGGCGCAGTACCAGAAGGATTCGCATTGCATTAGTATCGTAAACTTTAATGGGAAACCAACACCACGAGCACAGCTTTCTGAGGTTGCAAAGCAAGAATTAATAACTTTACGAAATGAGAACGAGTACTATGTAAATCTAGATGA
>CAZYRG010000116.1:5390-9670 GCA_964650425.1 uncultured Flavobacteriaceae bacterium | reverse complement strand
GGTGGCTAGCAAAATGAGTATTGCTATACCAGTTATCTTCGGGATATTCATATATAATGAAGGAACTGGGTTTTGGAAATTAACAGGTATCAGTATAGCGATGTTGTCTGTCTACCTGACCTCGGTAAAATCCAAAGATGGCATCCAAATCTCCAGAAAAGACTTAATATTCCCCCTATTGGTTTTCATTGGTAGTGGAATTATTGACACCAGTCTCAAATTTCTGGAAACCAATTATGTTGCCAAAGAAGATGTGGCTCTATTTTCTGCAGCGATATTTGGTTTTGCCGCTATAATTGGTGTTTTGGTATTGAGTTACCAAGTGCTTATTGGTAAAGCTTCGCTGAAATTAAAAAACCTTATTGGCGGCATTGCTTTGGGAGTTCCTAACTTTTTTTCGATCTATTTTTTGATTCAAGCGTTACGTACTGAAGGGATGGAGAGTGCTACTATTTTCACCATTAATAATGTCGCGATCTTAATCGTTTCTACCCTACTAGGGATTGCGCTTTTTAAAGAAAAACTACTCCCCAAAAACTGGATTGGGATTCTATTGGCTACTATCAGCATCATTTTGGTTGCCACTATAGCTCAATAAGATACCATGAAAGATACTTATAAAACTATTGGCACCCCTACCAAAGGAATACTGTTCAAAGAAAAAGGCAGTAAGTTTTATGGCTATGCATTTCCAGTTATTACAGAAGATCAGATCAAAGCGCATCTAGAAGCGATTAAAAAAGAGCATCACTCGGCTAGACATTGGTGTTATGCTTGGCAACTAGGCACAGAACCCATACGCTACAGAGCTAATGACGATGGAGAACCTTCAAATTCTGCAGGAATGCCCATTTATGGACAATTACAAGCATTTGATATCACCAACACCCTCATCATCGTGGTTCGGTATTTTGGTGGTGTAAAATTAGGTGTTGGAGGATTAATACAAGCGTATAAAAATACTGCCAAACTGACTTTAGAAACTGCTACTATTGTAGAAAAGGTGCTTACCTCAGAATTTATACTTTCTTTTGCTTACCCTACGATGAATACTGCCATGCGTATCATCAAAGAACAACAATTAACGATTATTCATCAACAATTGGAACTAGATTGCAAAATCACGATAGCAGTGCGTCAAAAAAATGCTGCGACCATTCAAAAACTATTTGAAAATACCTATGGCATTTCTATCACAGTAAAAGATATTAATTAAATATCCAACCGTACTATACTAAAAATACTATGGCCGATTTTATACTTTTACTTCCTTTTCCATAAGCGCCAAAAGGTAATCCGGACACGGAATAGGTCTTTTCCGCACCATATCCATAAATACCAAAGTAACAGAAGCCTTTGTAAGTAACTCTTGGTCTTGATTGTAGATTTCAAAATCAAAAATAATTCGCGCTCTAGGCTTTTCTCGAAGTATGGTAACAATTGTCAGATTATCGTCAAAAAATGCAGATTTTTTGAACTCAAATTGCATGGTGTGAACTGGCAACATTACCCCTTGTTCTTCCATTTTTTTATAAGAAACACCTAAGCTTTCTAACCATTCTATTCTGGCCAATTCCAGATAAGTAGCATAATTTCCATGATGCACCACACCCATTTGATCTGTCTCTGCATAGCGAACTCTGATTTGTGTTTTTGTAGACAATAACATATAATTTTTTTATGAAGGAAAATGATTACTAAATACCATAAATACTAGGATTTATGCAAAAAAAATAATTAAGATTCAATATGAAATTCGTTTTTTTTTTACATTTTTTGTTCACATATTTGTTCCTCAGAAATGAACTACCTCAATTAGGTAAATAAAGGATCAAAACACTAGTTGGTAAATTCAATCTGATAATTTATAGACAATATAAATCCATCAGACAAAGCAAAGTTATGTTTTTTTACTAACTTACAAGTTAAATTAGGTTTTCTAACCCCAAAATTAATAACAATACTAATGAGTAAAACTGCTAGATCAGTTTGGGAAAATTGTCTGTCTTTTATACAAGACAACATCACTGCACAAGCCTACAAAACATGGTTTGAACCGATAAAAGCGGTGAAATTAACCGAAACTGCATTAAGCATACAAGTACCTAGTAAGTTTTTTTACGAATGGTTAGAAGAGCATTATGTAAAATTATTAAAGGTATCACTCACTAAAGAGTTAGGAGAACATGCCAAATTGGTCTACGTGATCAAGATGGAAAACACCTATGGCAATAAGCAACCGTTTACAGAAAAAATTCCAAGTGCGAATCGTGCTGCGGTAAAATCCCAAGAAGTTGATGTTCCTGTAAAAAGTAAAAGTCCAGAATTAAAAAACCCTTTTGTCATTCCTGGCATCAGAAATGTCAAAATCGAATCACAACTTAATCCAAATTATAATTTTGAAAATTTCCTAGAAGGAGAATCTAACAGGTTAGCACGTTCTGCTGGTTTAGCCGTAGCCAACAAACCTGGAGGCACTTCTTTTAATCCACTTCTGATTTTTGGAGGGGTTGGTTTAGGCAAAACACACCTTGCACATGCTATTGGTGTCAATATTAAAGACAAATATCCAGAGAAAACGGTTTTATATATCTCTGCAGAAAAATTCACGCAGCAATATATTGAATCTGTAAAGAAAAATAACAGAAATGATTTTATGCATTTCTACCAAATTATTGATGTATTGATTGTAGATGATATTCAGTTATTATCTGGAAAAGCGGGTACTCAAGATGTATTCTTTCATATATTCAATCAATTGCACCAAAACGGAAAGCAAGTTATTCTAACGAGTGACAAGGCTCCTGTAGATATGCAAGACATTGAACAGCGTTTATTATCACGTTTCAAATGGGGATTATCTGCCGAGCTACATCATCCAGATTTTGAAACTCGTGTGTCGATTATCAAAAACAAACTTTATCGTGATGGGGTAGAAATGCCAGAAGATATTGTTGAGTTTTTGGCTAATAATATCAAAACAAATATCAGAGAACTAGAAGGTGCTATTATTTCTTTAATTGCGCACTCTTCTTTCAATAAGAAAGATATCACTATAGACCTTGCCAAAAACATCGTTGATAATTATGTCAAAAATACGAAGCGTGAAGTTTCTATAGATTACATCCAAAAGGTAGTGAGTGATTATTTCCAAATGGATGTAGAAACACTACAATCCAAAACACGTAAACGTCATATCGTACAAGCAAGACAACTAGCCATGTTTTTTGCTAAAAAGTTGACCAAAGCTTCATTGGCTAGTATCGGTTCGCAAATCGGTAAACGTGATCATGCTACTGTACTACATGCTTGTAAAACTGTTAACAATCTATCTACTACGGACAAGCAGTTCCGTAAATATGTAGAAGATCTTGGTAAAAAACTTACTGTCTAAAACAACTACTAGTATATTATGAAGCGTACTAAAATATTGATGGTATGCCTTGGTAATATTTGCAGATCACCTCTTGCAGAAGGAATACTGAAATCCAAACTTGATTCTTCTAAATTTGAAGTCGCATCTGCTGGTACAGGCGGTTATCATATTGGTGCCCTTCCCGATCCTAGGTCTATCGCAGTCGCAGAACATCATGGAATTGATATTACCGACCAAAGAGCGATGAAATTTAGCGCGTATCATTTTGAAGAATTTGATCTTATCTATGCGATGGATACGGCTAATTATAATGATATTGTAGCATTGGCCATCAACGATGAAGAAAAAGCCAAAGTACAACTCATTCTTAACGCATCACACCCCAACTCAAACAACTCTGTTCCAGACCCCTACTATGGAGGTGATCAAGGTTTCGAAAATGTATATCAGATGCTAGATCAAGCATGTAATGTCATTGCTAAAAAACTGCAATTACGGTAAGACCATAAAAACACTTTTTAACTGTTTTTTAAGCTGTAATCATTCCAATAAAAGTAGATTTTACGCGTTTAAATTAGGAACCAACCATATAAAATCCACACATTATGAAAACTATAAACATTTTTAAGGCGGCATTAATTCTTCTAATGGGTACTTTTCTTGCCATTAGTTGCGCCACAGAGCCCATTGAAGATTCCATTGCAGAAACGGAAAATTTAGCTGCAAAAGCAAATCCACTAGCCAATAAAACAACCGCTCAGAGCTGGGCAGATAGTTTTGAAGTAAACGGAAAATGCTATTGTAAAAGTACCTATGACCATGGTATTGGAAATGTCAAGGTAGGAGATAAAACAGTACGCCAAATTTGTGAAGCTATGAAAGCAGACATGCAAAAAGCCTTAAA
>CAZYRG010000116.1:0-5290 GCA_964650425.1 uncultured Flavobacteriaceae bacterium | reverse complement strand
TCCATCAGGTGGACCAGAAGGATATACATTTGCCGCAAATGAACGTGGGACTGTTAATGTTTCTGGCACTGTAGATATTGCTTACGGAGCAAATGGTAAATTTAATTTCTTAAGAAATGTATCCAAAAACACTGCTTGTACTAATGGTGTTTTTAAGGATCCTATTCCTGGAGTAGTAAAGAAGTGTTATACCAAAGCTGTAACAGACCCAACAATTCCAAGTAACAACATAACATTTGCTTCTCCTGCTAATGGCACTACCTTAAAAAGCGGGTATAGCGACTTTTATATAAAAGCAAATGTTTCTGCAACTTCAGGTCGTTCTATCACGGAAGTAAAACTTTACATTGACGGAAAATTTATTCGTACAGAGCGAGTAAACCCATATGAATGGGGTCATAATGCTTCTTTAAGAAATGAAACAACTGGTTTGAGCGTAGGCACTCATACGCTAACAGTAGAAGCATTGGATAGTGCTGGTGACACGAATCGCACAAGCACAGAAATTACAGTCACGCAATAATCAATAAATAAATACGGCAATCAATCACCAATTCTTATAAATATCCATCCAAAGTTCATAAATTGGATGGATATTTTATTTAATCTCTTATTATGACATCAAAAACATCTTTTTACCTAATAATTATAGGAATTATTGCAGCCATAGTCCTTGGTGGCTTGAATTACAAAAAAACACAACAATTACAACAAACTATAACACAACAGCAACAAGAGTTAACTAGACTAGGAGATTTTCTAAACCCTATTATAGAAGAACAGCAAATGATGCAGGCATTAGACAGCATTCAACCTGAAGCTGGTGCAAGTGCCCCAACTTTTTCTTTTGAAGATCAGCACGGAAATATGATCGGGCTTACTAGTTTTACTACCCCAAAAGCGTTGTTGGTCTTTTCTTCTGCACAATGTCATTCTTGTAAAGATTTTTATCCGCACCTGCAACAATACATAGATTCCAAAGACCCTTTGGATGTAGCAGTTATACAAATAGATTCGGACAAAGCTGGTAATATAGCAATGTTAAAAGAAAATGGATACAACTTTAGAACACTAGTTGGTACGAATGAAATATTTAACGAATATAGAGTAACCTCTACCCCTACTACCATATTGATTGACACTACTACCAAGACCATAATAAAAAGTGAGAATTTATCCACCCTAGAAGAAATTCTAAACTTTTTAAAAGATTAATTCTTTAACAACCCAAATTACCCCCTTAAAAAGCTTCAGTATAATATAGATGCGTATGTGTTTTTGGTAAAAAAAGTATCCTTTCAGCTACAAACTAGGTATATCATCTATATTTACGGGAAAACCCTTCTCAAAAATCATTATTTCTTATTAAGTTTAACATAGTATAAAATTACGTTTTTCGCGTAAAAAACGAATACACGTTCTTTTAAAATGTATTTCATCGATTAAATATGTATTTAATCGAATTTTTAGATTAAAATTATTGTGCTTTAAAAATTAATCTACCAATAATTAATTAACTTGTTTTTAACAATTAAAAATTTACATAAATAGCATATAAAACTACCTCTATGTCCTACCTCTCCAAACTCAGGGCAACTGAATATTTTATTCGGTTGTTTAAGCCTGTTATAGGCATATTTTTGATGAGTTATAACTACCTGTCAAAAGCCAAAAATATTGATAAGACTGTTGTTAGTTTTATTTCTATAATAAGTAAAAAACTACCACTTTTACCAATATCAACCAACACATTATCACCTGATATAATGCTTGTTAGTAAGAATACTGATGGCATTCGAATTTTGAACACAACTACTAGTAAATTTTCAACATTCATAAATACACAAGAGTCCAATATTGACAAGGTATTTACGAAATTTTTTGAATTTAATAGTATTAATAATTCTTAGTTGCGCTTTGATTACAAGCTTGACACTCAATATATATTCAATTAGTATTAAAAAAGTGCGCATTTATGCATTTAGAACTCATAAGCTATGAATAAAATTACACATACACCTATTACTAAGAGCTTACTAGTGTGCTTATTGTTTGTGTTTACATTACATGTATTCGCAGATGGCACAAGACAGGTAATGCCCAACGTTGTCAATGGTACAGCTCTTTATATAAGAACAGATGGTGAGCCAACCGGTCCTTTTCTTGGAGCTCCAGATTCCCAACGTTTATATTTTTCTATCGCCAATGGTACTACGGAAAATTTATACTTTGGTGTTCAACCTCGCGTAAGAAATGCTTTTAACGGTGGAAATAATGAAATAATCAATAACTTTTACTACAGGATTTTTAATGCTGCCGGTGTACCTCAAGGTCCGGCAACTTTATTTACTATCGGCGCTGGTGATGCAGGATTTATTGCAGACTATGCAGCTGCGGTTGCAGGACCAAATATTGGAGGCGCAACACCTGCAGGATATAATCCTATTGTTTTTAATCCTTCCGCCGCTGGTGATTACTATATTGAAATGTACCCAAGTACAGATGGGGGAGTAACCTCTGACCCCGCTATTACCTTCTTACCCTATTTTGACTTAACAGTTTCCGATAACTCCAATAATCAGGTTCTTGGACGTATTTGGTCAAGAAAATGGAGTTTTATCACCTATGAGTTTGAGGATACAGACAACGATGCAGGAACGCCAGATGTTCCAAATCCTAATGGAAATGCGTCTTTTGAAGGGGATTTCTTCGCATATACTGATGATCAAGTAATTATTAAAGCAGAATTTGAACCTGGGTTCAGACCATTTGGTTATCAGCTATCTATGAATCAGTTTGGTGTTGTAGAAGATGACGATGATTCAAATAATGATTTTTTAACTACGCGAGGTTCTGTTACTTATGGAACTGGTGCTATTCCTGCTTTAAGCAATGGTTATCAGGTTTTTATTACAGAACCTGATCAAACACTTTTTGTACCTAGCCCACCGGCAAACCCCACAATTGCCAATGCCATTGTTGGTTGCCCAGGGAATTATTATATCCCAATAACGTTACAACTTTCGCAAGATACAGGAATCCTATTAGATTTGAATGGAGTGGCTGGTTTTCAACCAAATACAACTGATCGATTAATTGAGTCTTATCAAAATACAGCCGGTAACAAACTTATTCCTTGGGATGGGCTAGATGGCCTCGGAAATCCTGTAACGGCAAATACTACAGTTGTCACTGTTACTTCTTTTATAGGAAGGACTAATATACCGATGATAGATGCAGAATTAAACATAAACGGTCTAAGTATTTCTGGTGTAGCACCTGAAGCTGGAGATCGATTGCTATATTGGGATGATAGAAATATTGTAACAACTGGTGCAATCTGTGATGGAAATAACGCATTTAACAATACTACTACCGCAAGCCCTACTTTTAATAGAGCTGGATTACTTGACGGCATAGTAGGACCCGCGCATGCATGGAGTTCTAGTAATCCTGATGACAGCGTTCCTGCTATTAGTATTGGTGGAAATGATACGGACAACTTACTTTGTAATGATTTTGGAAACACCAGAGTTATAAATACCTGGTTTTATGGTGCACAAAAAAGTACTCCACCAAAAACATTGACAATACCGTCCTGTGATCAGGATGGCGATACTATTGATGATAATGTTGATCTTGATGATGACAATGATGGCATTGTCGATACTGTAGAAAATGGCGGTGTCGATCCATTAGCTGATGAAGATGGTGATGGAGCTTTTGACTATTTCGATCCTGATTATTCTGCTTTTGTTGATACGAATAATAATGGAATTAGTGATCAGTTTGATGAAGATGGAGATGGCGTTATTAATCAATTTGATTTGGATAGTGATAATGATGGTATCCCTGATAATGTGGAAGCACAACCAACTGTTGGTTATATTCCTGCTGGTACTTTTTCTGATGTTAATAATAATGGACTTAATGATATTTATGATCCAACATGTGATGGTACTTCAACTGTTATAAACGGAAATGGAGCAAGTGCATCAGGTGGAGTAAGCAGTGGTGCTCTTACAAGTCTTACAGGACCTATAACTTTAGCCGATGGGGCCGACGCAACTGGGAGTCCTATGGGTTGTTGTGTTCGATTACAAAGCGAAGCACTAATTCCAATAACTCTAATACTGGATGACATAGTGCCTTCGGGAACACAGATTACGGTGGCGATTGCAAGAGATAATGATACAGGCACATTAGATATCATTACAGGAGGAAACACATTTACTTTTAACAACGGACCTAATGACACTATTGATTATGTGACTGTTACACCTGGAACTGCTACCAATCAGATAATTTTCGATTTGACTGCTGGAGCGTATCGAATAGATGGTGTTGCCTATACCTTCAATACAACTGCATGTTTTGGAGGTACAGATATAGTACCAGTAGACACCCTGAACAATGGGTCTCCAGATTATTTAAACACTGATAGTGATGAGGATGGAATTAGCGATTTGATTGAGGCTTATGATACGGATGATGATGATATCGCTGATACTATACCATCAGATATGGATGCTGATAGCAACGGCTTAGATGATGTTTTTGAAACTGGTTCTGGCTACACAGATGTCAATGGAAATATTAATAATCCAAGTGGGCTCCCAGATGATCAATCACCAGGAAATGATGTAGATTATCGTGATAATAATGACATCCCTGAAGCTGTTAATGATAATCTTACTGTAGATGAAGATAGTACTACAGGAGTAGCTAATCAAATTGATGTAACCGCTAATGACACCATAGGTAGTGATGGTAGTGATGGAGAGGATTATTCATTAAATACAGGAGCTACTAATGGAACTGTTACCGAAATAAGTGATGGTGTATTTGAATATATTCCTAACCCTAATTTTGACGGCACAGATAGTTTTACCTATACGATTACAGATGCTAATGGAGATACTAATACAGCAACAGTTGATATTACCGTAACACCTATTAATGATCCACCTGTAGCAGTGGACGATGCAATCTCAGTAACGGAAGGGGGTACACAAACAACTCTTGATAGTGGTGATACATCGGTACGTGCCAATGATACTGATGCTGAAGATGGAACACCAACAGGTAATGTAACTCTAGTAACGGATGTCACCAACGGAACATTGACTCTGAACCCAGACGGAACGTTCTCGTATATACATGATGGATCAGAAACTACAACCGATAGCTTTACCTATAATGTACTCGATAGTGATGGACAAGTTTCCAACAATGTAATAGTGCCGATTACCATTACTCCGACAAATGATATGCCAATTGCTAATGATGA
>CAZYRG010000115.1:3805-9744 GCA_964650425.1 uncultured Flavobacteriaceae bacterium | reverse complement strand
ACAATACCAGACACTAAATGACTATTAGCTGCCAGTCCCGAAAAAGAAACTTCACTTTTATACCCCCATTGCCCTTTGGCAATGCTGATGCGGTTAGTAATATCCAAAGTCTGTCCTCCGATTTTATGTCCTTTGTGCACTAACTCAAAAACAGCTTGTATCGGTCCTTCTTTTATAAGATGAAACTCGGTATTTTCTACGCCTGTTATTCTAGACAAGGTATCATTATGTTTTAAAGCAATAGCACCAGAACCCAACGAATTTCCAACTTTGAGGATGTCCATACCCCAATCTGCTAATTCATGATAATTGGTTGTTAACCCAGCTTTGGAAAGTGCCATTTTGGAGGTTGTTTTTCCAAAAATATCTACTCCATTACGCGGGTCAAAATAGTTTCTAAAACCTACCTTGTCATTTTCCCATGCAGGGCCTTCCATTTGAAAAAACAAGCTGTCTTTTTCTCGTGGGTCTCCTTGTCTTGTGTACAACGGCACTTCATTAGCTACTGGTTTTGCTTTACCAATCCCAAAATGTACATCGGTATGCATCGTAAATGATGGCACCTCAGTTGCTCCAAGAACCTCTAGTGTTATCTCTAAAGATTCATTCGCCTTAAAGTCTAAAGCAGTTAGTAGTTCATCCCATTTGCCATCGCCATCAGTATCTTCCCATTGTTGCGGAATTACAACTCCAGTACTATCTACCAAAACTGGTAATTGACCATCATGAATAATCGTATCCAGACTAGCCAAGACGTTCTCTTTTGGAATACGCACCACTTCTTGTACGCGATCTATTGCCAATTGATTTTCTAAAGTGATCGTTGATATTGGTGATGTTTCTACCTGTTTTTTACAACTACTCAAAAGCGCAATAGCTCCTAATAAAAAAATACTGTATCGTGTCATGTCTGTGGTATTTTGGTTGCTGATGTCGAAATTATCAAGTATACGTTTTTATGCTTCGTTAGCAGGTTTTCCTATCGTTGCCAAAATTCCCCCATCTACATACAATACATGTCCATTGACAAAATTACTTGCTTTTGAGGCTAAAAATATTGCGGCACCAGCCAAATCATCTGGATCTCCCCATTTCCCAGCGGGAGTTCTTCCCACGATAAAATCATTAAACGGATGCCCATCTACACGTATTGGTTCTGTTTGCGAGGTTGCAAAATATCCTGGGCCTATTCCATTAACTTGTACATTATGCTTCCCCCATTCGGTCGCCATATTTTGTGTCAACATTTTGAGTCCTCCTTTGGCAGCAGCATACGCCCCAACACTGTTTCGGCCTAATTCACTCATCATTGAGCAAATATTGACAATCTTACCTTCTTTGCGTTGGATCATTCCTTTGACCACATGTTTGGAAACAATAAATGGGCTTACCAAATCCACATCAATGACTTGTTTAAAATCGGCAACTTCCATTTCTTCTAACGGAACTCTTTTAATAATCCCAGCATTATTGATCAAAATATCAATAGGGGCTACTTCACTTTCGATCGCAGTAATAGCAGTTTTGACCTGCGCTTCATTTGTGACATCAAAACGATACCCCCTGGCGTCGATTCCCAATGTTTTGTATTCTGTAACAGCTTTATCTATTTTCTCTTGCGAAGAATTACCGTTAACGATAATCGTTGCACCAGCTAGTCCTAAACCTTTGGCCATTGCCATTCCCAAACCATGGGTAGCACCAGTTATTAATGCTGTTTTACCTTTTATATCAAATAAGGATACTGACATATTAGTTATTATTTAAGATCCGTGATTGCACTTTTGTCCATGTCGTTATAATCAAGATTTTCTCCTGCCATACCCCAAATAAAGGTATAATTAGAAGTTCCTGATCCTGAATGAATCGACCATGCTGGAGAAATTACAGCTTGTTCATTTTGCATCCATATATGTCTGGTCTCATTCGTTTCTCCCATAAAATGGCATACAGACTGCTCTTCTGGCACTTCAAAATAGAAATACACTTCCATTCTGCGATCATGTACATGTGCAGGCATTGTATTCCAAACACTTCCTGTTCTCAGTTCGGTCATTCCCATCTGTAATTGACACGTATCTACCACCCCACCAATAATCATTTGTACAACGGTACGATGATTGGCAGTTTCTAACGACCCTAATTCAATTTTGTTCGCCTCAGCTTTGGTCACCTTTTTGGTTGGGTATTCCTTATGTGCAGGTGCAGAATTTAGATAAAATTTTGCCGGTTTCGAAGCATCGTTACTTTTAAAAGTAATGTCTTTACTACCTCTGCCCACGTACAAGGCATCTTTATACCCAAGTGCGTACGCTGTTCCATCTACAACAACCTCTCCTTCTCCCCCAACATTGATAATTCCGAGCTCTCTTCGCTCTAAGAAATAATCTGCTTTGAGAGGATCAATCGGCTCTAATTTTAGTGCGGATGCCCCTGGCACTGCTGATCCTGCAATATAGCGATCATAGTGCGAGTAGGTCAATGCTATTTGTCCTACTTGCATTAGATTATCGATTAAAAATTCTTCTCTTAATTCTGTAGTATCCATCTTTTTGACCCCCTTCGGGCTTGATGCATATCGTGATTCGTAAGTAGTCGACATACTAGTGTTATTTGTTTGTTTATGTTATTTGTTTTGCCCTCACCCCGACCCTCTCCCAGAGGGAATTTTTCTAGAGTTCCCTCTGGGAGAGGGCTAGGGTGAGGGACTTCGTTTTTTTACTTTCTAATTTAATGATTTCCTAATCCCAACTTCTAGACCTCTTAATTCTGCTAAACCACGTAACCTTCCGATACCAGAATAACCTGGATTCGTTTTTTTACGAAGATCATCAAGCATTTTATGTCCGTGATCTGGACGCATTGGCATTGCTGTATCTTTACGACCAGCTACTTTCCGTTTATTCTGTTCCAGAACCAAAGCCTTCATTACGCCATACATATCCACATCGCCTTCCAAATGATTTGCTTCATGAAAATTCCCTTCAGCATCGCGTTTGGTACTACGTAAATGAATAAAGTGAATACGATGTCCCAGACGTGTCACCATGGCTGGCAGATCATTATCAGGTCGTACACCAAAAGATCCTGTACAGAATGTCAATCCATTATTCGGACTATCCACTGCTTCGTATAAATCAACAATATCTTGTTCCGTACTTACCACCCTTGGTAATCCCAAAATTGGATAGGGCGGATCATCTGGGTGAATACACATCAACACTCCGCTTTTCTCCGCTGTGGGAATAATTTCGGACAGGAAATGAAATAAATTTGCTTTCAATTCTTTTGGGCCAATATTTTTATAGGTAGCTAGAATGCCATTAAAGGCGTCTAAAGAATACCCTTCTTCCGCCCCTGGAAGTCCTGCTATAATATTGTTGACTAATTGTTGCTTTTGCCCATCAGTCATCTTGGCCTCTAATACCTTAGCAGCTTCAATTTGTGAATCGGTATAATCTTGCTCCGCATGCGGTCTTTTGAGCAGTAACATATCAAAAACTGCAAATTCCGCTGCTTCAAAACGCAATGCTGTGGAGCCATCTGATACTTCATAATCCAAATTGGTTCTGGTCCAATCCAAAACCGGCATAAAATTATAGCATACGATATGTATTCCGCAATTTCCTAGATTCTCTATAGTCGTTTTATAATTTGTGATATACTTTTCAAAGCCCGAAGCTTGTGTTTTGATTGCCTCATGAATCGGAACACTTTCTACTACCGACCATGAGAGTCCAGCAGCTTCAATTGTATTTTTTCGTTTTTGTATTTCATCAACCGTCCAAACTTCCCCATTTGGAATATGGTGTAATGCAGACACAACTCCTGTTGCCCCAGCTTGTCGTATATCTGATAAAGAGACCGGATCATTAGGTCCGTACCATCTCCATGTTTGCTCTAAACTCATCTTATGTTTTTTGAACTTCTGTCCTTGTCTTTTTCTAAACCCCGCTAAATGCGCTAAATCCTCCGTCGATAGGAATTACCACTCCAGTAACAAAACTAGAAGTGTCACTACATAACCATTCTGTAGTCCCTATCAAATCTTCTGGTTCACCGTAACGTCCCATTGGGGTTTGTCCAATAATAGTTTTTCCACGATCTGTCGCACTACCATCTGCATTTGTGAGCAAAGAACGATTTTGATCCGTTAGGAAAAAACCTGGTGCGAGTGCGTTTACACGAATACCAACTTTGGCAAAATGTACTGCTAACCATTGTGTAAAATTAGAAATCGCTGCTTTTGCACCACTATACGCAGGTATTTTTGTCAATGGGGTAAAGGCATTCATTGAAGAAATATTCAGAATACTACAGCCCTCTTTACCCACCATGTCTTTTGCAAAAATCTGTGTTGGTAAGAGTGTTCCTATAAAATTTAAGTTGAAAACAAATTGAATCCCATCAGGATCTAAATCAAAAAAGGTTTTGAAATCCGGTGTCTTATTTTCTAAATCCTCTAACGTAAGATGCGTATTGGATGTAGTACCTTTGGGGTGATTCCCTCCGGCTCCATTGATCAAAATATCGCAAGGTCCTAATTCTTCATTCACTACCTTGTGGGCAGCTTCCAAAGAATCTTTTTCTAATACATTTGCTCCTACACCAATGGCTTTACCACCTGCACTATTAATTTCACTTGCTACTTTATCTGCCAACTCTTTTCGGAGATCAAGTATGGCTAATTTCGCTCCTCTTTTTGCTAATGCCAATGCCAACGTACTACCAAGAACACCTCCGCCTCCTGTCAGCACTACTACTTTGTTCGTCATGAATATTTGTTGTGTTTTTTGTAAAAACTCAAAGTTGAATTTTTTAATTTATTTTATACGTATAATTTATAAAAGAATGATCCATAAAGGAGGATAAAAATGTACAATAAATTGATTACTAGATTTTTAAAAAAATAAAATCACACAACTTGTTATACAAATCAAACTTCCTTCTAGCCTTTCTAGCTAGTATGATAGAAATATACTATTTTAGTTCGTAACACCAGCTTCACATGATAAATAACTTTAGAAATTTTTATAAAAAATAATTTTAAAATACATAAAATCAATTAATTAAAATCAAAAAATAATAACCCCAATGCACTCTAAACACCTCTTAATTTTATCTTAACTGTAAAAGGGAAGACCCTAAAATTATTATAGAAACCCAATCCTTCGTAGTTAGCAGTTATTGGATTTTAACATTATATTTGTAGTCGATTAGTTATAAATGCAAATCCCTATCATGAGGCAATTATTAGTTGTTATTTTTTTTATTTGCACAGGAATTTTTAGTAGCACTGCACAAAATAACATTTATAACAAATTTCTGCATCTTTCTAAGTCCGATGGACTTTCGCAAAGTTCTCCTATCGCTATTACACAGGACCGGCTAGGTCAGATTTGGATTGGCACGAGGGATGGACTTAATAAATACGACGGAAGTGAAATAACCGTATTTCGCAATATTCCTGGAGACTCCACTTCTATAAGTAGCAATGACATCTTATCGCTACAAGAAGATGCCGAGGGGTATTTATGGGTAGGCACCTATAATGGATTAAATCGTTACGACCCAAAAAAAAACACTTTTAAAACCTATGTACATTCTAATAACGAAGGCAGCATTTCCGATAATACCATTTGGGACATAGCGCTTTCGAAAAACGGAGAATTATGGATCGGATCTTCTAATGGATTAATGTTATACAACAAAACTGACGACCAGTTTATCACCATAAAAAACGATCCATCAAACCCAGAAAGCTTATCAAGCAATTATATCCTAAGTATTTTTGAAGACAGCAAACAACAACTTTGGATTGGAACTGCAAATGGATTAAACAAACAGGAATCTAGAATTAAAAACCAGCTAACTTTTTCTCGATTTTATAGGACTTTAGACAAAAACGGACTGAGTGATTCTCACATAAGAAATATTGT
>CAZYRG010000115.1:0-3705 GCA_964650425.1 uncultured Flavobacteriaceae bacterium | reverse complement strand
TTTATAGGACTTTAGACAAAAACGGACTGAGTGATTCTCACATAAGAAATATTGTTGAAGATCAAAATGACATTATTTGGATAGGCACAAAGTATGGAGGTCTTAATTATTATTCTGCAAAAAACAACTCCTTTGGCCAACTAAAAACGACTATCAAAGGAATTCCGATCAATAATGATATTAGAAGTTTAGCTAATGACCCGCAAGGAAATCTTTGGATAGCTACTTATAATGGTCTTTATATTAAAGACAAATTAAATAAAATAACACACATCAAACATCAGCCCGGAAACCCAAAAAGCTTAAGCAGAAATACACTTAAAACACTATTTATTGACAAAAAGAGCACCGTTTGGATAGGAGCTTATTATGGAGGTATCAACATATGGGATGAATCCAATTCTAATTTCATCCCGCTTATCAAAAATAATTCGGGTATTGATAATAGTTATGGAGTCGTGAGCTGTATGGTAGAAGATCAAAAAGGCATAATATACTTCGGCACCGAAGGAAATGGCGTTACGATTCTTGACACAAATAACAATACTACTGCGGACTTAGCTACACTTGCTAAGTCTTCACTACCTGGAACTAATATCAAATCCCTTTTCCTTGACAAAAACGATTTATGGATTGGGACTTATAATGCTGGAGTAATTATATATGACACTAAGGAAAAAAAGTTAAAACCTGGTATTACAGATCCAAACATTCAGAATATCCTCAAAGCTTCAGGTGTATATGCTATAGAAAAATCGGGCAATGAATTATTAATTGGAACTTTTGGAAATGGCATTATCAGCTATAATCTAACCAATCAAAATAGTGTTACTAATCAAAAAGAAGCTATTTCCACTTCTTTGTCTGACATGCAGATTAGAGCATTACATATCGATCAGCAGCATAATTTATGGATTGGAACACAAAACGGACTGAACCGCATCCGAAATATTAATCTCAGCGAACATTATGACGTTGATCGGTACTTTTTTAATGAAGAGCAAGCTTCGGGCGATAATATTTTGGCCATTTTTGAAGATCAAAACGGACGAATATATGTCTCTACAAAAGGTGATGGTGTCCATTACTTAAAAGACAACAAATTTGAACGACTGAAACTAGAACTTTTTGACATCAAAATAAACACGGTGTTTGGAATCACTGAGGATACAAATGGAAAAATTTGGATGAGTTGTAATAAAGGAGTGATATGCTATGACCGTGCTAACGAAAAAACGACACTTTACAATCAATCAAATGGCATATCTGGGAATGAGTTCAGCAACAATGCTTGTATAAAATCTAAGGAAGGTGGCTTATATTTTGGTGGACCTTCAGGAGTGTTCTTTTTAGACCCCGAAACGATACAACAAAACCGCTATTCGCCTCAAGTACTTCTGACCGCATTAAAATCACAAGGAAAAATTGTAGTACCGTCAGAAAAAAGCAGCATTCTAAAACAAAGTATCTCTTATGTGGACGAGATTACTTTGAAACATAATCAAGAGTCGTTTTCTATTCGTTTTGCAATGCCCAACTTCATTAATGCTGCCAATAATAAATATGCATACCGTTTAGTAGAGCTCAATGAAGCATGGCAATATAGCGATAGACCCGAAGTCAATTATACCATACAAAAGCCAGGAACCTATACCTTTGAAGTTAAAGGTGCTAATAATCATAATATCTGGAACCCCACACCAACGACCTTAAAAATTCACTTAAAACCAGCTCCGTGGAAAAGCCCATGGGCCTTAGCTTTATACATTTTAGCCATTAGTCTTGCATTGTTAGGAATCAATCATATTAACAAAACCAAAACTGCACTAAAACACAAACTAGAACTAGAACACCTAGAAACCCTACAATTAGAAAAAAATAATCAATCCAAGTTAGAATTCTTTACAAATATATCGCACGAGTTCCGTACTCCTTTAGCCTTAATCATTGCCCCATTGCAGCAATTAATAGCCAATTACCAAGGCAGTAATAAGATGTACAAGCAACTTTTGGTCATTGAACGTAATGCCGACCAATTGCTGAAACTCATCAACCAATTAATGGATTTTAGAAAATTTGAAAACAAACATTCTAATCTACAAGCTGCTAAAGGAAATTTGGTCAAATTCTTGAAAGAAATACATCTTTCATTTGATGAATTTGCCAAACTAGGAAACTACACTTATACCTTTAAAACAGACGCAAAAAAGATTACGATCTATTTTGACCGTTTTAAACTTGAACGTGTTTTTTACAACTTGATTTCCAATGCATTTAAGTACACCCCTGATGGAGGTGAAATTACGGTTTGTATCTCCGAAACCGAAACTGATGCCATCATAGAAGTCACAGATAATGGAAATGGTATTGATCCAGCTTTTGTCACAAAAGTGTTTGAACGCTTCTACGAAGTCGCTGGCGACAAAGACTATCAAAAACAATTTAATCAAGGCAGTGGCATTGGACTATCCATAGCAAAAAAAGCTGTAGACCTACATCAAGGGCGCATAACCTTAGAAAGCAAAAAGGGAGATGGTACTACCTTTCGCGTACAATTGAAAAAAGGGAAAAAACATTTAACGAACGAAAGCATCATCAAGAATTTTAAAATTAGTGACGATGTAGAACAGTACAAAATACAGTTATCTGGAAATGATGTATATCAGGAATTGGATTATGACCAATTAATCTCAGAAGAAGACAAACCACTTATTTTAATTGCTGAAGATAATGATGAGCTTCGGAAATTCATAGCAAACTTACTCAAACAACAATACCGCGTAGAACAAGCTAGTGATGGAGAAGCTGCCTTTAAAAAAGCACTACAGAAATCTCCTGATTTGATTATAAGCGATGTAATTATGCCAAAAATGGAAGGAACTGCATTATGCTCCAAAATTAAAAATGACATCCGCACGAGTCATATTCCATTTATACTGCTTACTTCTAGAACCTCTTTAATATATAAATTTGATGGACTAGAATCTGGAGCTGATGCTTATCTCAACAAGCCCTTTAATGTCAAAGAATTCTTATTAACCATAAAAAACCTCTTACTCACTAGGGTTAGATTGAAAGAAAAGTTTGATTCCAATATGGGAATCTCTGACGATTTTACTGTCACTTCTATTGATGAAGAACTTTTCAAAAAATCCATCAAAATTGTTGAAGAAAACATCTCTAACAATTCGTTTGACATTCCATTTTTTAGTTCAGAACTAGGAGTAAGCAGAACAATGCTTTTCACAAAAGTAAAAGGATGGACCAACTTAACACCAAATGAATTTATCCACTCCATTAGAATGAAAAGAGCCTCTCAACTTTTGGAATTAGGACAAATCAATGTTTCTGAAGTTTGCTATAAAGTCGGTTTCCGAAATCCTAAATATTTCACAAAATGTTTCAAAAAACATTTTAATCAAACCCCTTCAGAGTACGCCTCAAAATTCTATAACTAAATCACTATGGACTAATGTACCATAGGTTTTGCAACAATGAATAAAATTCATTACTAACAATGGAAAACGGTAGGCAGTCTCAGTTTGCAGTTTGTGAATTCTAAGATCAAAAACTGCGAACTGATACTGTAAACTGAACACTTAACTAAAAGCTTTTTAGAATCTGCAAGGTAGATGCATTAAAATGCATAGTTTTAACCTGGATTATGCATTAAAACTTCGTTATGAAGGTCGAAAATGCAATAAA
>CAZYRG010000114.1:0-9759 GCA_964650425.1 uncultured Flavobacteriaceae bacterium | reverse complement strand
ATTGAGTGTTACAACCTACGTTGTCTGGTCTCTTTATTTACTTCACCACATATTTATTGGTGAAAATCACTTAACCAGCCATTAAGGGGTGTGTGTTTTATTAACTTTAATCCAATAGTTTAGATACTTCTTTACTAGCGAAATTGAAAATGACTTTAGAAACTCAAAACATAGAATATAAAGACTTCTCAAAGAGTGTTGACCTTAATAAAAAAAGTGTTTTATCGAATTTGTTTAAGGAAATTTCAGCATTTGCAAATTCTGGAGGCGGAAAATTAATTATTGGTAAAGATGACAAAAATGGAGATTTGAACGCTCAGCCAGAGGAGTTATTAAATTGGCTTAAAAACGATTCGTTAACCACTCAAATAAATCAAATTTCAAATAACCTGATAACCTTTCAATCCAACGAAGAAAATGGAATTGTAACAATAGTTGTAAAAAATTCCGAAGAAGTTATCTCAGTAAATAGTGACTATATACAATGATTTTTCTCTAATCCTTTGGTTAACGTCCAGGTTACCACAATTTCATCCCCAACATATTGATAAACCTCACCTCTGTTTTTGATAATGGCATCTGAAAAACTTTGGTAATAATTGCGTAACAGTTTGAAGTATTGCTCGTGTCCTAATTGTTCCGCCAGGGTCGTCGAGTCTTTCATATCTACAAACATAAAAATGCGCTCTTCCACTAGGGGTTTATGATATTTGGCAGTGAAAAAATTGAGCAGTACATGCTGTCCAAGGTTTTCACTTATTTCAAAATAAAACAAGGAAACGAATAGAGAAAACAGCAACTGAATCCAAGTGCTGACATGGGTGATACTGAAAAAGAAACCTACATATTGTTCCCAGACCGATTTGCTATAGATAGGTTCTTTTGAAATGAGACTTGCTGCAATCATATAGAGAATACAAACTAGGATTGTCAATACAACGATATATAACAATAACTTTTTTATAATTTTCTTCGGCAAGCTTTGATTCAAGAAAAGACGATTTACAATGAACACTTCTATTACGCCCACAAAGCATCCTACCAGAAAAACACTTATAGAAGAAAAAAGAACAATACCCGAATTTAAGGGGATAGCCGATTCGGCGATTTCTGTCTGGTCCGTTTCTACGGCATATTCTGTCCACATTAATAACCAGGCTAAAATGAGCCAAATCACCCCAAAGGGAAGAATTTGCTTGATGTAATATCTGTTTTTGGCTGAAATTGACATTGATATAAGAATGCAGAATTAAAATCACAACCCCAAAGTTAAGAAATGAAAACTTTTTGGTTTTCATTAAAGAAGTACTAGTTTTTATTTCAAAAAGACTAGTACACCTTTCTAACGCAATTCTGTATCATCTATGCCTTTATTTTGTACTTACCTAATTACAACATTATCGAATTTCTAAATCTGAGATTTATTAGTTAAATTAAAAGCTCTTAAAAACCATAATAATTGAATTATAAAGAATCACATACTCTTATACTAAGAAATATAGGGAGGTTTGTCGATTTGACCGAGTTAGAAAAGCAGAAATACATTTCTTTATTGACAGAAATTAAGGTGAAAAAGAAAGGTTTTCTTATGCAAGCTGGTGAGGTTGCCAAGTATGAATATTTTATAACCAAGGGATGTTTAAAAGTATATACCTTAGATGACGATGGCACACCTCATATTTCAATGTTTGCCATTGAAGATTATTGGACTGGTGATATTTTGAGCTTTATGACAAAAGAACCATCCAGGTACTATATTAAAGCAACTGAACATTCAGAATTGCTAGGGATTTCGAGAGCAAACTATAATTTGTTGTTTCAGAAAATTCCAAAATTTGAAAAATTTTATCGTATTCTATATCAAAGGTCATTAATAAGTTACATCAGACGCTCCAATCACGGGATATCCTTAACCGCCGAAGAAAGATATATCAATTTTAAAAAGAAATACCCGCAAGTTGTCAATAGGGTTACTCAAAAAGATTTAGCCGGATATATTGGCATAACACCCGAATTTATGAGCAAAATCATCTCAAAAGTTAATCGGATGTAAAACTCTTAAACTAGTTCATTTTTTTTCACGCATTCCTATCGGAATTTTGAAGTGTGAAAAAGCTAGGAATCATAATAGTAGTCTTAATAATTGGTTTTGTAAGTACTTTACAAGCACAATTCACCCAATTAGAACTGTTTTCTGGAGTAAAGAAAACTGACTTCACATTATTCTCCAATTATTCTATTACTGATAGTAATGTGTTGCGTATTAATACGCTCGCTTTCTTTCAGAAATTCAGAGACTTGGAAAATCAAATTTTTGATGAGGTAGGCGTACAACCTATATTATTCTGGAATGTCAGTAAGAATATTGCTTTAGGGTCTGCTCTGTATTATAACAGTTTTGGAGGGTTCTCAGAAAGACTATCGGTTAAATTCACACTTGAAAATTCGAGCGCTTTACTGGTGGTTATCCCTACGGTGGCATACTCAGAAAACAAAGATGCAAGCCTCGCCGAAGCGTTTGCCCAATTTCAATTGCACACGCCATTAAGCGAAAAGTTTTTTTTGTGGTTGAACGGGCAGTTTCTAACAGTTTGGGATGAATTTAAAACCCATTCTAGAAGTTTCCAACAAGTACGTTTTGGTCTATCCTATAAAGGACATCAATTAGGGCTTGGGGCAGATTTTGATCAATACGGACCTAAACCTATTCAAAAATCCTCCTTCGGATTGTATTACCGCAAAACATTATAAACACTAATAAATCTTAAATAACATGAAAAAAGTAATCACAATAGCAGGAAGCAATAACCAAAAATCAATAAACAAAACGCTTATAGCATTCGTTTCTAATCTTATAAAGGATGTAGAAATCATACCAATCGATTTGAACGATTATATGTTACCAATGTATGGTGTTGATTTTGAAGCTGAGAATGACATACCCTTAGGAGTAAAAAGATTGGATGAAATACTCAATACAGCAGATGCTTTTATTATCTCGCTAGCGGAGCATAATGGTTCTTATACAGCCGTGTTTAAAAACGTCATAGACTGGTTATCTCGTGTACACATGAAAATCTGGAGAGATAAGCCCATGCTCTTAATGGCAACGTCACCAGGAGGAAGAGGTGGTGCAACCGTGCTACAATCGGCAAGTGACTATTTTCCGTTTTTGGGAGCAAAAATCATAGCAACCTATTCCCTGCCGTCTTTTTATGACAACTTTAGAGAAGGGAAAGTCATAGAAGAGAATTTTAGAAAAGAATTAGAAGATAAAATTACCAGATTTTCTAACGGCATAAAACGAATTTAATCAAAACTATTAGGACCGCTTTTAGGAGCTTGTTGGAAAGCAGTTTCTAAAGGCTTTCCCTAACCTTAAAGTTTTTACTCTTGATGATTACTTCATGCACTTTTCGAACAAATCATACTTCCGCTCGAATAAATGAATGGTGGTATATCTGCGGAACTTTGTGTCATCATAATCAAATAACCTTACAATGATGAGAGCACTAATAAAAATTATCATAGGATGTATGTTCTCCTTTCTGGTAGCACAGTATCCAAAAAGAGACTTGGCACAAAACTATATTGTTGCCGAACCAATGTATTCCATAGCAAAGGATTCGACTCAGCAAAGAGCCTTCAATATTCTTACGAACAAATGCAATGTCTGCCACGCAAAGCGTAATCACAGACGGGTCTTTACCGAAGAGAATATGAATCCTTGGGCAAATGATGTTTACAAACAGGTATTCATTAAAAAGCGAATGCCCAAAGGGAAGAAAATCAAACTTACTTCAAAAGAATATCAAGATTTACTAACGTGGATTTCAGCCACACAAAACAATCAAAATGGAAATCAACTTTAAAATTATCGTATTGATGCTTGGCATCTTATTTACAGGACTTACCGCAGGATTATGTTTTACGTGGTCCAATGCCATTACTCCAGGCATCGGAAGATTGAACGACTTATCCTTTTTACAATCTTTTCAGGCGATGAATCGAGCGATTATCAACCCGAGTTTTTTAATCGTATTCTTTACACCTGTAGTATTTCTTTCAGTAAATGTTTTTTTACATAGAAATGCGCATCCTACTACGTTTTGGTCATTTTTGCTAGCCGCAGTACTCTTTTTTATAGGGATAGTACTTGTTACCATATTCAAAAATGTACCTCTTAATGAAATGTTGGATAAGGCAATATTGGAAAATCTTTCTACTATAGAACTGAAAGCGCTACGAACTAAGTTCGAGAAGCCTTGGAACAGATGGCATATACAGCGCACTATAGCTTCCTTTTTGGCTTTTGCTTTACTGCTCACTGGAATCATTTATAACAAATAATCTTATTCCGCTCTTGCGAAAACGGAGCAAAATAATAATCAATAAAAAACAAATAGTTATGAAATATACAAAAGCACTATTTATCGGAATCCTAATTTGGATAATTGGCGTGAATTTATATGCAGGCTCTTATTACGTACCACTTTTAGAAAATGCAGAACAACAGGCTAACATATGGTTGTCAATTGTCATAGTACCCGTGGTTTGGTTTGGAGCAAAATTCTATTATAGAAACGGTATCAATGCAAACGGATTTAGCACGGGACTAATTTTCTTTATAATGTCAGCAATTTTAGATGCACTCATTACCGTATCATTTACCATACTACCTTATGGAGGAAGTTACTACGATTTCTTTATCGATTTCGGATTTTGGTTCATTGGCTTAGAGTTTATCGCAACGACAATGGTGTACTGGTATCTCAATGTACATCGTAAAAGCATTACCGCAACGTATTAATACAAAGTAACATCAAAAACTTCAACTATTTGAAGCATAATTAATAACAACAAAAAACGAGTAAAAATGAAAACAGAGAACATTTTAGTAATCGGAGGAACAGGTAAAACTGGAAGAAGAATTGTAGCACGATTAGAAGCGTTAGGGCACAATGTGCGCATTGGTTCCCGCAGTGCAACTCCTGCATTCGACTGGCATCAATCCGAAAATTGGGAAGTCGTTTTAGAAGGAATGGACAAAGTGTACATTACGTATCAGCCAGATTTGGCAGTGCCTGGAGCACTGGAGGCTATTGAAGAATTGGTAAAAGTTTCTAAGAGAGTCAAAATCAAAAAGCTGGTGTTGCTTTCAGGAAAAGGCGAGCGCGAAGCGCAATTATGTGAGCAAGTTGTGATTCATTCCGGTTTGGAGTATACCATTATACGTGCAAGCTGGTTCAACCAGAATTTTAGCGAAAACTTTTTGTTAGAACCTGTTATCGACGGAGTCGTAGCATTGCCGCAGGCAGAAGCTAGAATACCTTGGGTGGATACTAACGATATTGCCGATGTGGCTACCAAGGCCTTGACTGAGGACATCCATAACGGCCAGATTTATGAACTCACAGGACCACGTACACTTACGTTTAAGGAAGCTATTGCCGAAATTGCCAAAGCAAGTAATCGCGATATTACGTTTATCCCTATTTCAGTACAGGAATATGGTGACGGAATGCGTGAGGCAGGTCTCTCGGGAGATTTTATCTGGCTCATTGAATACTTATTCACCGAAGTTCTGGGCAATCCGGAACTGGCCGAAGTGTCCCACGATATTGAAAAAGTATTAGGTAGAAAGCCTATCGACTTTAGCGAGTATGTTGCAGTAACTGCTGAATCAGGTATTTGGGAAGTTAAGAGTTTAGCATAAAAACCATAAAATAACTACAAAGCTGTGTTCACTCAATAAGTGCAACACAGCTAGTTTTTAAAAAGTACTTTGAAAAAAGCAACTGAAATTATTGGATTAGCTCTTGTAGTTATAGCAAGCTTGGTTCTTGGGACCGTTATCAAAATAGGTGTTGAAATAACAAAATGGAATGCTACGTCACTATCGAGGTACACTTCTTTTTGCTGCGCAGTAAGATAATTTACTTTATTTGGCTCGGTCGATAGCCGAATTTTTTGGCGAAAGCATTAGAAAATGAACTCAGACTGTCATAGCCTACTTGCCAAGCCGCTTCTTGTACGGTAGCTTTTTTTTCACTGATAAGTTGGTGTGCTGAAGAAAGTCGCTCGTTTTGGAGATATTTGAACACGGGTACACCAAAAAAAGCCTTGAATTCTTTTTTCAGCCTAGTAGTATTGAATCCAATTTCCTTTGATAGTTCTACAAGTGATGGCGGATTCTCAATATTCTCTAGTAAGATATCCCGCGCTTTATTGAGTTGTGTCTTGTAATTTGGTTTTGAAGCTTCTTCCTGATGAATCGCGAGCTGACCAAAGAAATGGGACAATAAAGCAGTTATCTGGCTTCTATAGAACATCAGTTTGGTCTTCCCTGTATAGTTATTCGTGAAGAAAGCATCGATGATACGTTCCATCTCTGGCGTTATATAAAAGCTAGGACCTTCTACATAATGGTCTTTAGGGTTTACTAGGACTCCTAATAGTTCGGAAAAAATTTCACCTTCTTCGTTGGGTAAGTGTTCCAAATTTTTCAGAGCGGTTGCAACCACAATACATTTCAGACCCTTATCAGGACTTATGGTATGCTCAAATTCTACTTTTTCATTCGCATAGAAGGAGAGTGCCAAGCCTTTCGTATATGTAAAGTCTTTTTGCTTATTACCATATTTTACCGATAAATCCACATTACCAGACCCATAAAAGGCAATGGCTATTAGAGGCTCTTCAAAAAAACAAGTATCTACCTCCTTCGTAAGAGAATTGCCTTCTTCTACAAGAATTACAAAGTCATTTATATGAATAAAATCGCGGGTCATTTATAATGATTAAAAGTAAGAAATCTAGTGCTAAATTCAAATGACAGGATGTTACTTAAAGCATATATTGCTTTTTACAATTGTAGTTCGTTTTTTTCCTATTTTTCAAAGCGGAGCTTTGTGGGTTAATCGGAGTGTAGTTAATAGGTGTCCTTTTCTTATTTTATAAGTTGCAGTAAATTGTAAGCCGGGCTAAGTGTAACACCGCTGTTTGTTTAAAAGCCATTTATGTTGTATATTATAGCAACCTCTAATCGCTCTTAGTTATGAAAAATGTTGTCTTTGTAGCCCTCCTAGCCGTATTTAATTTTATCTCAATTTACTCCCAAAATTTGACAGACTATATAGTTGTAGACCAATTTGGATACAGACCAGTTTCTGATAAAATAGCCGTTATTAGAGATCCTCAAACGGGTTTTGATGCCAGCGCATCTTTTACGCCTGGTGCTAGTTATGCCTTAGTGAATTCTTCAAATGATCAACAGGTATTTACAGCAGCTCCAGTCGTATGGAATAATGGTGCAGAAGATACTTCTTCGGGAGATAAAGCCTGGTGGTTTGATTTCAGTAACTATACGACGCCTGGCACCTATTATATTTTAGATGTTGCTAATAATGTTCGTTCTTTTGAATTTGAGATACGAAGTGATATCTATAATGAAATCCTGAAGCAAGCGGTACGAACGTTTTTTTACCAACGTGTTGGGCATGCCAAAGAACTACCCTATGCAGAAGCATCATGGGCAGACGGCGCGAGTCACATGGGAACTTTGCAAGATCCAGAATGTAGAAGTTATGACGCAGCGACCGATGCGACAACACAAAGAGATGTAAGCGGCGGTTGGTATGATGCTGGAGATTTTAACAAATATACCAACTGGACGTCTAATTACATTTACGAAATGTTACTTGCCTATGGCGAAAACCCAGAAGCATGGGGAGATGATTATAATATTACAGAATCAGGTAATGGTATACCCGATATTATTGATGAGGCCAAATGGGGCATGGATCATTTACTAAAAATGCAAAAAAGTGATGGCAGTATGATTTCTATTGTTGATGAGGATGAAACTAGTCCTCCTTCAGCTGCCTCGGGACAAAGTCTTTATGGAGCGGTTAATTCGAGTAGTACATGGAATAGTGCAGGTACTTTTGCGTACGGGGCAAAGATATTCGAATCCTTAGGGATGAGTAGTTATGCGACCATATTAGAACAGGCAGCCACCAATGCCTGGAGCTGGGCAGTAACCAATCCAAATGTCATTTGGAGAAATAATGATGCAGCTTATGGGTCATTAGGTATTGGAGCAGGACAACAAGAAACGGATGATTATGGTAGGGCTATGTATCGCTTGAGAGCCGCGGCCCACTTGTATGAAATAACAGGCACAGAAAGTTATAAAACCTTTTTTGAAAGTAATTATACAGAAGCACACCTAATCGCATGGGGTTTTGTGTATCCATATGAAACTCGAGAACAAGAAACACTGTTATATTATACCACAATTTCTGGAGCTTCTACCAATGTGGTCAACGATATTATGACACGATATAATAACTCAATTACTTCCAATGAAATAAACTTTCCGTCCTATGATAATGCAGTAGATCCTTATAGGTCATATCTAGATAGCTATGTTTGGGGGAGCAATTCCATCAAAGCGAAGAAGGGATTGAGTTTTTATATGGTAAAGGAATATGAACTAAACCCAAGCCGCGCAATAGACGCGGAGAAAGCAGCAGAACAGTATGTGCATTATTTACATGGAGTGAACCCATTAAACAAAACATATCTTACGAATATGTATGCCCATGGAGGTGATAATTGTGCGGATCAGCTATACCATAGATGGTTTGCGGATGGTACAGATTGGGATGAAACAGGCGTCTCTTTATATGGTCCGGCACCAGGTTTTCTGGCTGGAGGACCTAACCCTAACTATGATGTGGATGGATGTTGTCCTAGCGGTTGCGGAAGTGCAGGGAACAATGCAAAATGTGCTATAAATGTTAACCCTCCCAAAGGACAACCAGATCAGAAATCCTATTTGGACTTTAATAACGATTGGCCAGTAAATTCCTGGTCGGTTACAGAAAATAGTTGTGGCTATCAGATCGCTTACATACGATTGTTGTCTAAGTTTGTTGATGCATCCAATTCCCTTTCTGTTGCCAGTCCTTCTTTTAGGGAAGAGCAATTTATTCTATATCCAAATCCAGCTACTAAAACGGTAAAAGTTATTCTGCCCAAAAAATTTAATGCGGATACCTTTATGATACATTCTTTAATCGGTAATATGTTATTTGAAACAGCGGTGAGCGAAACTATTGATATTTCTAATTTGCAAGCCGGGGTATACTTTTTTACTATTAAAGGACATAAAGAACGCATTAGTAAAAAATTGATTATTAGATAACGAAGTTAATCCATTCCATTCTAAAGGGGCTACATAAAGTCAATTAATAATTTAATAGTAAAGATTTATTGGTGTGCTAAAGGTGCACGTGTTTTTCCTAAACAAGGGTTTATCCCCTTTCTTAATATGAGGTTAAGGACACTATATAAATAAAAAAAGCCTACATTTCTGCAGGCTTTTTTAACAAATAGCAATAGTATCAACGTGTGTAATCAATCGGTTGGTTAGTATAGTACATTTGGGATAATCATTCTAATAATCTTCTAACTGTAATCCTGTGATTTCTTTATCTTCTGATAATGCTACTGTTAGAATTTTGGCATCTTGTTGTTCGAATTGCACATAATAAACATTACTATCAGTAGTATTCATTATCAATTCAGTTGCAATAATTTTGCCGTTATTATCTTTATCTAAGGCAAAGTATTCAGGAGCGTCTTCGGTAACAAAGGCTTCTTTTTTTTGCGCTTTTATAGTATTCTTTAAATCTTGGTTATAGTGACTAGCAATTAAAGTACTATCATTAGTATTATAACTAGTTGTAATGA
>CAZYRG010000113.1:0-9901 GCA_964650425.1 uncultured Flavobacteriaceae bacterium | reverse complement strand
AAAAAATTATGTTGTGTATATATGACTTGTCATAAAACTAAAGGTTTAATCATCCCTAATTCCTATTCAAATCATTCATAACGATTACGAGCTTATCAATAATTACTTCCATTTCTTCTTCCGTATGCGACGCAAATCCAAAACGAATACCGTTATGCCCAGCTTGTAATGCATCATATCGTTTCCAATCTGGGAATTGCAACCCGTGCTTCAAAGCTTCAGTTGTGACATGATTCCATTTATATTTTTTGTCCAAAAGTAACCATATCGCCATCCCCCCTTCTGGAATTTGAAAGCTAAAATATGCCGACAGCTTTTCACTTAATAATGTACAACAAAAATCTCTACGTTTCTTATAGATGCGTAGTGCTTTTTGCGTGTGACGATGGATATCTCCTGCATTAATCATTTGGGACATAGCTAATTCTAATAAGGAATCTCCTTGTCGATCAATAATTACACGTAACTGCGCCGCTGCATCGATAAAATCTTTGGATGCCACCAAATACCCTATCCGAATGCCCGGCGCAACAATTTTGCACAATGCCCCCGTGTAAATCACATTATTGTTGGTGTCATGACTTGCCAACGGTAATATGGGAGCATTGTCATAATGAAAATCATAATCATAGTCATCTTCTAGAATTGCAAATTTATGTTCGTTTGCTAACGTCAAAAGTTCCATCCTACGTTTTGCAGACATCGTTACCGTAGTTGGATGATGATGGTGTGAGGTTACATAGACGGCACTAATCCTTATAGTTTGGCAAATTGCTGCTATTTGATTGACCACGATCCCTTCTTCATCTACTGCCACCCGTAACAATCTTGCTCCAGCTTCTTCGCAAGTATGATCCATAGTTCTATAATTCGTCTGTCCTACTACCACCAATGATTCCTTTTGTAGCAATAATTGTGTTGCAAGATACATCCCCATCTGGCTCCCACGTGTAATCAAAATATTGTCTTTTGTGACCTGCAATCCTCGGGTATCATTGAGATAGCCAACAAGTGTTTCTCGTAAATGATTATTGCCATAAATTGATCCATAAGACAAATACTTGCGATTGTACGCTTTTGCTACGAGGTTACGATAGGTTTTAGCCAAGGTTTCTATAGGGGCCAAACGATTATCAGGTACTCCTTCATCCAAAAAAAGGATCTTAGGAACATCAACAACATCGTTTCTATTCAAATTAGGGCGTTCGTAGAAATGAAAGCCAGCTATTTTTTTACGAGTAGTAGTATCTGTCCCTTTAACTAATGGACGTTGTTTGACAATGGGCAAATCTGTATTCACAAAAGTTCCTTTGGATGGCACTACGCAAATCCACCCTTGTGCGATTAATTCGTCGTACGCCATAACAACAGTGTTACGATGCAAACCAAGGAGGTCGGCCAGGCGTCGGCTACCGGGTAATTTTATTCCTGATGATAAAGCTCCTGCTTTAATCAACTGCATTAGTTGCGTACTTAATTGCAAGTACAGTGCTTGCTTATTTTTTCTCTCTAAAGAAATACTGGTTTTAAAAGGAAACATAACCGGACTATTTAGTATTTTAAAACTGGATCATATTGACAGACCACTAAACTAGTATATTTGTAATAGAATTAAACCTGGATTATGCATTAAAAAATCTATTACAGCTCGAAACTACTTCAAATACTGAGCTTCGCAACATTTTCAAGTTTAACCAGAGCGATGCTATGCAAAAACTTGTAAAATGTCAGTCTTTATCGCATTTTCGACCTTCATAACGAAGTTTTAATGCATAATCCAGGTTATAGCAAAAAACAGTCAAAAAAATGGAACAGTTCTCGAAAACCGAACTTAATCAAGTAAAAAGAGGTCCCAAAAGAGCATCGTATGACGTCGCCCAAATCAATGCGATTCTAGATGCTGGCTTTATGTGCAACGTTGGCTATGTGTGGCAAGGAAAAGCCATTGTAATTCCGACGGCTTACGTACGTATTAACAATGAAATCTACTTGCACGGTTCATTAAAAAACAGAATGATGCTCGCATTACTAGAAGCTGGAGAAGGTAGCATCTCCGTGACTCATTTGGATGGGTTAGTACTTGCACGATCTGCTTTTCATCACTCGGTAAATTATCGTTCTGTCAACGTATTTGGCAGCGTACGTATGGTCACTAATCCTGCAGAAAAAATGCATGCCTTAGAAGAATTTACGAATCATGTGCTACCTGGACGCTGGGATGATGTACGTCCTCCTAATAAGAAAGAGTTTGAAGCTACACTTTTTATTGCAGTTCGCATCGACGCTGCTTCAGCAAAAGTTCGTGCAGAAGGCGTAAATGATGAGAAATTTGATCATGATGGACCGCATTGGGCCGGCGTGGTGCCACTGCGCACAGTTGCTAGTGCTCCTGAAAGTGATCCAGAATTAGCTAATGATATCCCGGTTCCTAAATCTGTACACGATTATGTAACAGCAATGGGTTAGCTAAATTCTCCTATTTATATAATCAAAAAACCCCATGACATTGCTGTCCTGGGGTTTTGAATTACATAAGGCTTATAATCCATATGGAAAAGCGTTATTCTTTGGCAACTATTGTATTATATGAAACACCCGATGTAAGGTCCGTAACAAATAGAAAGTATTGGCCAGCTGCTAATCCTTGCATATCCAACGTACCAGTTCCATCAGAATTGATGGCCAATCTTTTTGTCAAATCAATATCTTGTCCTAAAAGATTCACCAAACGTCCTTTGAGTGTGGATACATCTTTTGTTACAATGCTGAAATTAGCTACACTACTTACTGGATTAGGAGTAACTTTCAGGGCACTTGTTGTAGTAATTTCCTTAGCATTTTTAGCTGCAGTATTTGCGGCACCCTCTACTCTAAAAAATACGGTCAAGGGGTTACCAAACCTTCTATTCCCATTTGGGATTGCCGTAACGATATTAAAACCATTTTCGAAAGCTAGAGGACGGTAGTCTCCATTAAAATCTCCTTGCAAAGCATAAGGCGCAACACGTTCAAAGCGGTAGTTTTGTTGATCATTATAATCAAATGTAACAAATTCTATACGCGGATCATCTGTCTTAGCAACGATATTGAAAGCATTATTCTCATAAGCACTCACATCAATAAGATTAAAATCATTGAGAACATCACCAGTCTGCAATACTTCAATCTCCTCATCTGTATCTGCATTGATCAATACCAATTCTGTAATAGATGGCAAATCACTATTGATTACTGTAAAGAAAACGCCACTTGCATCCTCGGCCTCACCACCACCATTAGGCTCTGTGTATGGTGTAGCAAATACAAAATGATTACCGGGTAGTATTGTAAAAGGCAAAATCCTGCCAGAAAAATCACCTCCTATTGCATAGGGGGCACTATTTTCAGTTCTAACTACAGTTCTATCATTATAACCAAATACGACGCTGCCTGGTTCCGTGAAACCTGTATTAGCAATAATACTAACAACTGGTTGCCCAGCTAGGTCAATAATATCTCCATCTACTATCGTATCTTTCAGAATTTCTCCCGTAAAAGCCTCTACCAAAGAGAAACTAGTGATCTCCGCAGGAGGAGCTACACCAGTCCCTAACAGTTCAATCGTAAAAACTTCTTGAAAAGCATCACTGGTTATGGCAAAAGTACCTTTAGCTTCACCAACCTTTGTAGGTGTATATCTTACAGTCACAATTAAGCCATCTCCAATAGGTAAAACCTTATCAAGTTCCTCGAAAGTCACCTCTTCAAAAGCAGCATTAAAAAATATCGCAGAGAACTCTGGATTATCTATACCAAAATCGGTCATGGTAATAGGAGCATCTCCTTCATTTACTATAAATAAAAACCCATCCCTGGATTCTCCAATCACAGCCTCTTCTATATTAAAGGGAGGGAATGTAGGAAATCTTCCGATAGGAAAAACAGGGCTGCTACCGCTTAGATCAATTGTAAATGGTGATTGCACGGAATTATTTTCTATAGTAATCCTACCATTTGATTCCCCTCCCCCTCTTCGGTTTCTAAGATAGACTACTCCAAATTGCCAGTTAGCTCCAGGCGCTATGGTTTTATCAACCTCATCAAACGACACTTCTTCTAGCGTTTCTTGATTATAAAAAACAAGTTCATACTCTGGGAGATTCGTAAGCATAGAAGCTATGTTGATTGGAGCATCTCCTATATTTTCTAGGGAACTATTAATCAACATTGTTTCTCCAGTGGCTCCTTCTCCAAAGTCAAGATCGGCAACTTCTCCAAACTGACCAATAGGTCCTTTTTTTACATCAAAGCTCGTAGCAATAATTGCAGGGGGACCTGCCATAAATTCAGCGTCTCCAAAAGAATCGCCAGGTGGCACTAAACTTGCTTGCAAATTATAACTAACTATCAAGTTATTGGTGTATATACCTTCCTCTGCGCTCGTAGCGTCAAAAGTAACAACCACAGTCCTACGCTCCCCTGGATCAACTAAAACACTACCTGATACGTCAAGACCGTTTAGCTGAATAACATCACTAGGGTTTTCTGTTTTTACAAAATATCGCATAGGCCCATCACCAACGTTTTCGACTACAAAGGTTTCTTGTCTGATTGGATTACCATCAAAGTTGTTATCAAAATCAATAGAAGAACTAATCGCATCATCAGAAACTTTTAATTCTGGTAATGTTTCTACAGCTAAGTGCGGGAAGAGTCGCGTAATCAAGCAATTTGCTATTTCTGATATCTCAGTTCGTATAGTAATGGATTGGAAAGACGCTGAAGGCTCTGTGGGTGCAAATTCTGCATCTATAATCAAATCCTCTCCAGGATCTACAATACTGTCTCCTGAAGTACTTTTCCACTCTAATACCTTGACTATTCCTCCTTCTAGAGAAGTTATAACAATAGGAGCTAATCCATTATTTCTATACGTAAATGTTTCTCTTGCCACTGTTCCTACCCTAACAGGTCCAAACACATTACCATAGGTAGGGTTACTTGGATAGACATCAAAAACACCTCGTTTGCTGGACAATGTATAATCAACCGGAATAGTCACAACTGGGTTAGCAGGATCATTACTTTCTACTAACAAATTTAACAGATAGTTATCATCAAGCCTTAAATCTGGACAAGAAGCCCTAGTTAAAAGTAAACCTAAGGTTATAGATTCATCTTTCTCTAAAACTCCTGTTTTGTTTTCTTCCCCAATTATACCGAAAAGAGGATTATCCTGAGTTATCTTAAACTCCAGAGGAAGTTCTCCATTGTTCGTAACTGTAACACCTATACTTGGAGGCAAAGGTCTTGCTAAATCCCTAAATGCAGATACACTATCCGGAGTCACTGCGATTGTAGGAGGTGTAAAAATACGCACTGTAATTGCTAAAGGCACCCGAACCTCTGGTTGATCAGGATCATTACTGCTAATTACTAGCGTAGCCTCATAATCCCCTTCTTCCAAACCATTGGTATCAAACTGTAAAGTCGTATTCGCAGAACTTTCTAATGCAATAGTACCTTCTGGTTCATTAAGAGTGATAAAATCTGCAGTAGTATCTTCTACACTTAATGTATACGTTAAATCTGCATCGCCGATATTATTTAAAACAAAATCAATTTCTGTAATCTCATTAAGATTAATTTCTGCAGTAATAACTTCAGGAACTTCTACAGTAGCTTTTTCCGTACCATCCAAGATTCTAAAACTATCAGAAACCTTGAACAACGCTTCACTTTCATCTACAGAAAAGGCCAATGATTGATCATAGAATCCCTTATCTAAGTTTTCAGTTGCCAAAACTACCTCTAGATCTAAACTTTCTAATGGTGCTATTGTGATAGCATCTGTATTAGTGATCAAAACTGCTTCTGGAGTACCTTCCAATACAGCATTTATAGTAATCTCTCTATCAACCGTATTCGTTATTGTAATTGTTCTAGTTAACGTCTCTCCTTTGTCAATGGTATCCGGAAAATCTAAAGCAGTTACGGTAATGGGAAAAATATCATTATTGAGTTGCCATCCCATATCTTTTAAGAAACCTCGGGTGATATTTCCAATATCAAAGATAGACTCGGCCGTTCCAAATCTTGGCGACATGAGTGAATTGGAATCTCCTGCAGGAAATGCTACTTCATCCCAATGGGTAGTGGTAGAACCTTGTCTAAAAGGATCTGTGGCTTCTATTTTTGGTAATTCTCCTTGAAATGCCGCAACGGTGTTGCTACCATCGGCAAATAGATTATCACCGATTAATGCTTGTCTTAATTCTTCACTGCCATCAGTATAGGAGGTAAGTCGGCGACCATTGCCATCTACCAATAAATTCACATAGACATCTGGACCACCCAAAGAACGAAAGTCCAAGGCATCAGGACCGTTTAAGGATATAAAACCTAAGCCGTGACCGAGTTCATGAAGCGCTATACTAACAAAATCAAACTGCCCATCGGGTGTATTCCCATCCAATCCAAAATAAAAATCTACGTTAGACGAAAATTGCACACGTAATTCTGAAGGAATCTCTGGTCCTAAAACTTCTCCTGCTAATGCATTAGCCAAAGCAGCTGGATAGACAATCCCTGGTTTTAGGGCATCACTATCTTCTCCACCCAATGCGGTATAACTGGGCCCGGCTCCAGCGAGAATACCCTGCGGTAGCGAAACTAAATCCACATCAACTCGAATAGGAACATTTGATACTAATTCTGAAGCCCAGATATCTATAGCAAATTCAAACGCTGCTTTGGCCTCTGGATTGTCATCGAAACCAGAACCCAAAATAAGATCAAATATCGCGGTTTGACCGGCATTCGTATCATCATTGATACCCTTGGCCGCTTTTTTGTTGGAGTATACCATCGCCTGAGCAGCTTTGACTCCATATTTGGTATTACTATCCCCCTCGCCTATTGGGTCTTGTACCATGACACCTGGTAATATTTTTACCTTATTTTGTGCCGTTAATAAGTGCGTAAAGAAACAAAATAGCAATAAAGGAAGTAGTGTTTTTGTCAAAAACACCAAAAAACTCTTTTCTGTTGGTTGAATAGTTTTTGGTTTCATTAGTTTGAGTTTTAATTTGTGAGTGAATAATTTGTGTATATATCTAAAACGCATGAGTTCAAATATCCCCCTACCTATTTTTCGGTATTTAACTTTTTTTTAACTAAAAAACATACTATAACTAAAAAACAACAATTCTTAGTCCTATAACACATTATCTAAACTGCCTAGAGCTACAAAAAAACCCGGGATCGATTAAATCGATCCCGGGTTTTCACTTTCATTGGGGCTAATTATATTATTTTATCTAAATAAAGTCTAAAAACTATTCTACAACTATTCGATGTGTTCTTTGACCAGTACTATTGTTGATTTTATAAAAATATACACCGCTTTTGAGATTGTAATTGGTCGGAATCATATCTAACTCTAAACGTTGATTTGCTTCTAACTCTCCTTTGAATAGTTCTGAAACTTTTCTACCCTGTAAATCATACAACGAAATATTATGAACGCCTCCATTTTCTGATTGCACAACCAATCTAGACAACTCATCGACATACTGTGGATTAGGATAACTACTAATAGATGATGTAGTAGTTCTATTTTGAGAACCATTCAGTCTATTGAGAAAAGCTAATAAAGTATCTTCTTCTCCTTTTCTGGCAAATCTAATTGGGTTAGCAATGGCATAAGAAGTATTTATATCTGTCTCATTTACGCCTAAAAATCCAGGTTCTTCAAGATCTTGGGAGTACCCTTCTTTTTGAAACAAAAGCGCTATGTTTTGATCACTTCCGTATGCATCTCCTGATAAAACACCTGCTCTAGTTGCAATGTTCTGCCCCCCTCGATCCATAATACTAATGGCATCACTTGTATTATCCACATGCCAATTTCCTAAAAAATGCCCCGCCTCATGCGTCGCAATATTCCCTACCACTTCTGCAACCAAATCAATTTTGTTCGCACTCTCTGACATTGGGATAGAATTAATCGAATTTCTTAAATCAGTTTGTGAGCTTAACAAATCAAGCAAAACAATTGCATTATCAGATAAATCAAAATTACCGACATCAATCGAAGAAGCTACTCCTAGGATTCTTCTTTGTATATTGAATTCCTCCAAGGTTCCACCAATGATTAGCCTCGAATAGACAATTCCTGAAGATTCAAAATAATCTAAAATAGCATCTCTCATAAAGGGTTCTCCAAAATCACTAAAGATGAGTACATCAGATTTATTTCCCGTTGCTGTGAGTGTTTCTCTTAATTTTTTGGTTACAATCGCTTCGATTTTATTTGCTAATTGTGTAACCTGCCGTCTTTCTAAATCCCAATTCGTCATAAAAGACTCAAGACCTGAAAGCGTTCTTACGTCTGGGTCATCAAAACTAAATTCAAAAAACTCGCCCAAACTCATTTCGGCTCCTGCCATATTGAGAAATATAACCTGACGATCAAAAATCGGATCTTCTATTTCTAACCCAGGAGGGGATACAGCAATTTGGAACTCATACGAACCAAATCCCTCATCGACAAATAGAAAATAAGGCCCATCTTGAGGAACTACGTAATGAAATCCATAATCACCTGCCATCGGTAATGGCGAATTTTCTTCAGTGAAAATTCCATATATCCCATTTATAGCAATACCGGATGCCACTTCTAATGACGCCAGACCTATTCGAAATTCTGCATCACCAGTCCCAATAACGCCAAATACATCCCCTTTTTTTAATTCAACTCTGTATAAATCTCTATCTGGACTTACTTTTTCCGTTGCGGTCAGGGTATACGTAGTTTCGTCTCCGACAGCATAAATGGCATCTGGGTTATCAGGAAACAACGTAGGAAATACGCCTGATTGAAGTTGTATGATTGTTAAATTGACTATTTCAGAAATATCACTTGCGGTATAGGCAAAAGTCCCTTTATTACTAAAAAGATATTGTATCTCAAAGGAACGATCGTTGCCCGTATTTATGAATGCCAGAAATGTAAGAGATTCATCACCTGTATTCTCAACATCAAAAAGATATTTTCTTCCTGGCTCTGCTATGAATTCATACACATCGTAATCACCTGACAACGTTCCATTTTTAAAAAGATTATTCAAACTAGCATTGACTTGTATCGTCTCATCATTTTTAAAATCTAATGGATCTGCTATGGAAAAAGCATGATTATCCTCGGCTTCTTCTCTAATTAATGTAGGAATCCCTATTTCATCTAACCCTCCTTTTACACGGACGTTTCGAACCTGGTTTTCGTCTGTCCCGAAGTTAGGAATTACTTCTTCTCCTCCACTAAAATCATTCGTATTTTCATTAAGACGTTCATTTTCTTCTATGATTAAAGGTGTTGTAGTGTCACTACCTTTTTTTTCAGAAGCTATAAGATTTCCCATTGTTTTACGGTATAATTCCCAACTCTTGGCGTTTCCTACATTTTCGCCTTCGGCCAAAACAGGGTCAAATCCCCATGGTCTTGGAATCACCCTTGATTTAATACCTTTGGCTTGTAATTTCTGAAAATTCTCTAATTGGGTTACATAATTCAAATAGTCATTAAATTCATTTTGAATTTCCTCTCGTGTCTTTTCTTGAGCTTGTATGGAATAGGAATATGTTAATCCAATAAATAAATAGAATACTACTTTTAGCGTGTTTTTCATGACGTATGTGTTTATCTGTAAATAGAACGTCTTTATTCGTAAAAACCCTACCTCTTAAAGTATATTTTACATAATTATAATTAATTCATTTTCAGGTATTTAAAATAAAAAATCAGTATTAAATCATGTATTAACTTTTTACCCCAATATCTATCCAAGATTATCTATTCAAAATGCACTTATTTAACCCGCTTTATGCATTGGAACTTCGTAATGAAGCTTTGAGCTGTTGT
>CAZYRG010000112.1:7121-10079 GCA_964650425.1 uncultured Flavobacteriaceae bacterium | reverse complement strand
TAAATCTCAAAGCAAACCTTATTTATACAGGGTCAAAAAGAAAAACACTTCCAGAAAATGGTTTGGGGTCGGTGCTTTTTAATGCCTTAAATATTGGCCCTAATTTAACACCAACACAGATCGATGGGAGTTTTACCAGAGCCTTAAATTATCCCATAGAGGTGGTGAACCCTTTGGCGCAAATCGCAGCGACTAATAATTTAACAAAAGTAGATAAAGTGAGTGGTGTTTTTGGGCTTAATTATAAGTTCCTTACAAATTTCACTGCAGAAGCGAATTATCAATGGAATTATTCTGAAGTACGGGCTAATAGCTTTTTTCCAGTAACTGATTTTGGTAATGTAGGGGCGAATACTGTTTTTGACAGAGAAGTAAGCGAGGTAGTAGAAAATAATAGCTTTTTTAGAGATTATACCTTTGATGCTTTTATTAATTATGAAAAATCTTTTGTAGAAAAGCATAAGCTGAAAGTTACCCTAGGAACCTCTGTTTTTAGGAGTACCGGTGATGAATATGGTAGGACAGGAACTGATCTTCCGCCAACGAACTTTGCAAACGCTAATGTGGATGATGCCCTGACGATTCGTGATAATTTTCAAGGGATTAGTAACAGAAGATTTGATGCTAGGTTACTCTCTTATTTTGCAAGGGCGGAGTATAATTATAAAGAAAAATATCTGTTGTCTGGTTTAGTACGAAGAGACGGATCTACCAGTTTTGGTCCTAAAAATAAATTCGGATACTTTGGAGCTGGCTCCTTGGGGTGGGTGGTTTCAGAAGAAGCGTTCCTATCCAATATTGAGGCACTTAGTTTCTTGAAATTTAGAGCCTCTTATGGTATTTTAGGGAATGATAGAATTCCAGGTTTTCGATTTGCCTCATTATTGAATGGAGAAGCTACCTATGTACTAGACAATCAATTAATTTTTGGAAGAGCTATAGGACCTATTGCCAATCCAGAAATTCAATGGGAAGAGCAAAAAGCATTTGATATAGGTATGGATCTTCGATTGTTTAATAACAAGATCGATATTACGGCTGATTATTTTAGTAAAAAAACAGAAGGATTACTTTTAGAAGTACAGGCTTCTCGTGTTTTGGGGACGAGCGCTCCGGGAGCATTTAACCCAACTGTAAATGCGGGGGCTGTTAAAAATGAAGGCTTTGAGTTTCAAATCGCGTATCGTGATCAGATTAATGATAATCTAAAATTTAATATAAGTTATAATATAGCGACGCTTACCAATGAAGTTACAGCGGTAGATAATGGGATTGATTTTGTAGAAGGCGGTAGTTTTGGAATAGGGCAGCTATTTCCATCTCGTTTTGAAGCTGGACAACCGATTGGAGTTTTTTATGGATATCAAACAAACGGAGTTTTCCAGAATCAAGCAGAAGTTGATGCGCATCCATCACAAATAGCATTAGGAGCAAATGCACAGCCAGGAGATTTACGCTTTGTAGATCTTAATGGTGATGATGTCATTAATGATCAAGATCGTACGTATATTGGAAATCCAATACCAAGTGCTACTATGGGGCTCAATTTAGGTGTAGATTATAAGAAATTTGATTTTCAGACCTATTTGTATGCTTCAATTGGGAATGATATTGTTCGTAATTATGATCGTAACGATCCTATTACGAATACGACGGTTTATGTATTAGACCGCTGGACGGGTGCAGGCACTACGAATACTGATCCGAGGGTGACTAATGGTGCTACATCGAACAATGTATTTTCTGATTACTTTATTGAAGATGGTTCCTTTTTGAGGGCTCAAAATATGCAACTAGGATACACTTTTGATGGTGAAAAACTCAAAAATAATGGGATAAAAAACCTCCGAGTCTATATGTCCGTCAGTAACCTATTTACGTTGACTAAATATAGAGGATATGATCCAACGGCCACTAGCGGTGGTGCTAGCGCAGATAATCCGTTAGTCACCAATCCTGTGGGAGCAGGGATCGATAATGGAGTCTATCCAACTCCCCGAACATTTTTACTAGGGACTAACATAAAGTTTTAAAAACAAGAAAGATGAAAAATATACAACACATAGCTTTATACGTTTTGATGGCATTGCTAGTAATTTCTTGTAGTGATGATTTTGTAGATGTAGATTCTGAAGATATCAATTCTGAAACCTTTTTTAATACCGAACAAGAATATGTAGAAGCACTTATTGGAGTTTATGATCTATTACAGGCTACCTACCTCAATGTGCTTTTGGGCGAAATAGCTTCTGACAATACCTTGGCAGGGGGGGAGAGTGCTACTGATGTTCCGGGGATACAGCAAGTTGATGACATGATTCATACACCAAATAATCAACAATTAAGAGATATTTGGGGGTGGATGTATGCTGGTATTAACCGAGCTAATTTTATTATGGAATTTCAAAACAAGATTGATTTTGAAGAGAAGTCTAATATTATTGGCCAGACGAGATTTCTGAGAGCTTATTATTATTTTGAGTTAGTAAAATGGTTTGGAGATGTGCCTTTGGCAGTGGATAAACGCATTCTTTTTGGAGAAGAATTAGATCTTGATAGAACACCAAAAGCAGCAGTTTACAATCAAATTCAAAATGATTTGTTATTTGCAATCGAGAATCTCCCCTACACACAAGAGGTTGGAGGTATTGTAACCAGAGGTGCTGCAGAAGCCTTATTAGGGAAAGTATATTTATATCAAAATAATTTTTCCGCCGCTGCAGAAGTATTAGAGAATTTGATCGCTAATGGACCTCATGATCTTTTAGTGGATTATACGACCTTATTCGAAAAAGAGACAGAGAATTCTATTGAATCTGTTTTTGAAGTGCAGTATGCAGATCTTGAAGGGGCTGGTTTTGAATGTCTTCAATGTAGTGAAGGAAATGTTGCCGTAGGTTTTAATGGCATCCGAAATTATGCGGGACCTAATTTTGATTCTGGTTTTAGTTTTAATGT
>CAZYRG010000112.1:1999-7021 GCA_964650425.1 uncultured Flavobacteriaceae bacterium | reverse complement strand
TAATGGCAGCAGAAGCATTGAATAGAGGAGGAATTAGCGATACACGAGCGCAAAATTATTTGAATCGCGTGCGCAGACGTGCTTTTGGAGATATGGATCACGATATTTTAAGTACAGGAGATGCATTAACCAATGCGATATATCGTGAACGGCGTGTAGAATTGGTTGGGGAAGGTCATCGATTTTTTGACCTTGTGAGAACAGGAAGAGCTGCCGCAGAAATAGACGGTTTTGTAAGTGATAAGCATGAAGTTTTTCCGATTCCTGCTATAGAAATCCAATTGGCAGGGAATCGCTGGGAACAAAATAACGGATATTAAACCTATTATAAATTAAAGAAATAGCTATGAAAACATTCAAATATATAAGCATACTGTTTTTATTCACAGTATTTGTAATCGGTTGTACACAAGAAGATGATTTACCAGATATTAGTAACATAAGTGAACCGACTGATGTTAGTGCATTGATCAATGTAATGGCAGACAATAGTGGTACAGTGACCATTACACCCTTGGGGAAAAATGTTGCTAATTTTAAAGTCAACTTTGGAGATGGCTCAGAAGCTTCGGATTTCTTGGAACCAGGAGAAAGTGTACAAAAGGTATATCAAGAAGGAACCTACCAAGCGGCTATTACGGCTTTTGGGATTAATGGTAAATCAACGACCGTAGCGCAAGAAATTATAGTTTCCTTTCAAGCACCACAAAATTTGATGGTCACCATAGAAAATGATGCAGCTGTTTCCCGAAGAGTTAATGTAAGTGCCACAGCAGAATTCGCGATGTCCTATCAAGTGAATTTTGGTGATGCGGACTCCACCGTGGTAGAATCCTCTATTGATGAAATAGCAACTTTTGACTATCCAATGGCGGGGACGTACACGATTACAGTTACGGCCTTTAGCGCAGCAATAGAAACTGTTACCTATACAGAAGAGTTCGTAGTAACAGAAATCTCACAGCCTTTGAGCGCCGCACCAAATCCTGCAGCAAGAAATGATGATGATGTCATTTCTTTATTTAGTAATGCGTATATGAATGATGTGGATGTGAGTTCATGGCGATCAGAATGGAGCACGAGTACTTTTACAGATATTCAAATTGAAGGGAATGATACAAAATCCTATGTTGATGCGGATTTTGTAGGTGTAGAGTTTTATGATGCAGCTGCCGTTGATGCCTCCAATATGGAATTTTTTCATGTGGATGTTTGGACCAATAATGCTACTACTTTTAGAGTAAAATTGGTGGACTTGGGAGGGGAAGCTACAGAAGCAGAAATCGTATTCGAAAATCTGGAAAAAGATACCTGGGTATCTTTAGAAATCCCCATGTCAGATTTTACCAATGCAGGAATGCAAAGAATAAATGCTATACAACAATTGATATTTTCAGGACTTCCTACGGGAACATTTGATTTCTTTATTGATAATGTATATTTCTACAAGTCGCCTTCAATACCATTTAGTTTGGTAGGAACATGGCAAATGGCTCCAGAAGCCGGATCATTAGGTGTTGGGCCAGCTCTGGGAGATGTTAGTTGGTTTGCTTGTGATGATGCCTGCGTTACAGAACGGGCTTGTTATTTTGATGATACTTTTGAGTTTGGAGCAGACGGAACATTTACCAATGTTTTAGGCGCGGAAACTTGGATTGAATCGTGGCAAGGTGGAGGAGATGCGTGTGGTACGCCTGTAGCTCCTTATGATGGATCGGCAAGTGCAACGTATATCTATGATAGTACAGCCGGAACCGTTACATTAAATGGCGAAGGTTCATATATTGGCATTCCTAAAGCAAATAACCAAGGGGAATTACCCGATGTCGCAGTGCCAGCATCAATTAGTTATGGTATAGAAGTGGTCGATGTGGATACGATAAAAGTGCATGTAGAAGTATCGGCTGGAGTTTTCTGGCAATATAAATTAGTACGAACAGCAGCACCCGAGTCTCCAATTGTCGGAACATGGTTAATGGCTTCAGAAGCTGGATCATTGGGCGTAGGACCAGCCTTGGGAGATACCAGTTGGTTTGCTTGTGATGATGCCTGCGTTTCAGAACGTGCTTGTTATTTTGATGATACTTTTGTGTTTGGTGCAGACGGAACATTTACCAATGTTTTGGGCACAGAAACTTGGATTGAAGCATGGCAAGGAGGAGGAGATGCGTGCGGTACACCAGTAGCTCCTCATAATGGATCAGCAAGTGCTACCTATGTATATGATAGTACGGGAGGAACAATTACATTGAATGGCGAAGGCGCTTATATAGGTATTCCTAAAGCAAATAATCAAGGCGAATTACCTGATGTTCCTCTGCCATCAACAATTACCTATGCGGTAACGTTGATAGATGATGCAACGATGAATGTTTCTATTGAAACGGGCGCTGGTAGTGGCGTGTTCTGGCAATATAAACTCGTAAAACAGTAAAAAGTATGAAAAAGCTCTTAAACATAATTGGCCTATTGGCTCTTACTACAATCGTACTGAGTTGCCAAGATGATGATCAAGAATTTGGGACGGTTAGCGCACCTGCTAATATCACCCTAGATTTTGAAATTGTCGGTGTAGATGCCGATAACCCTAATGGTGATGGTACTGGTTTTGTAGATTTTGAAGCCACGGCTACGGATGCAATTACGTATCGTTACAATTTTGGTGACGGTACGGATGTAGCGGTAGCTCCTTCGGGAAAAATACGACACCGTTTTACAAAGACCAACCTCAATACGTACAGCGTTACAGTAATTGCTTCTGGTGTAGGAGGTCTTACCAATTCTACAGCAAAAAATGTTAGTGTATTTAGTGCTTTTGATGATCAAGAAGCAAAAGATCTTTTGAGTGGTGGGGTCGAAAATTCAAAAAAATGGTACTTAGCGGCTTCCGAGCCTGGGCATTTAGGAGTTGGAGGAAGTACTTTTGAGGAATTCGCAGACGGTTTCTGGTTTCCTGGATTCTTTTCTGCATCCCCTTTCGAAAAATGTAACGATGAAATTAGCGATTGTTTGTGTGATGATGAATTTACATTTTCTCAGGACGCAACCAATCAATTGACTTTTGTGTATGATAATAAAGGGCAAACGTTTTTTAATGGAGCGCATCAACAAGGTGTTTTTGGTGAAGAAAAAGGAGAGGATTACTGTTTTGATTTTGATACTTCTGGTACAAGTAATGTTTCTTTGGCCCCAACTGCAGTAGATTGGTCCAAGGTGGGAGATCCTGCTTTTATGTCTAGAGGGACGGTTATGAGTTTTTCTGATGATAAGTTTATGGGCTATTTTGTCGGATCATCGAATTATGAGATACTAGAACTTACTGATGACTTTTTGCATGTCAGAACTTTTGATGCACTTAACCCTGCATTAGCTTGGTATCATAAGTTTAGTACTTCTCCTCCGGGTGCTCCAACAAACCCAACACCAATAATTAACGATCAATTGGTATGGTCGGATGAGTTTGATGTCGATGGTGCTCCGAATAGTGCGAATTGGAATTTTGATATTGGTACTGGAGTCAACGGATGGGGTAATGGCGAATCCCAATACTATACCAACCGACCAGAAAATGTAATCGTAGAAGGAGGCTTTCTGAAAATCACAGCACAGCGAGAAGAATTTATGGGAAGTGCATTTACTTCTGCACGACTAAAATCGCTAGGATTGCAAGAGTTTACGTATGGCAAGGTGGAGGTTAGAGCCAAGTTGCCAACAGGAGGAGGTACTTGGCCAGCCATCTGGATGCTTGGTGCAGATCTAGCGACTAATCCATGGCCGGGAGCTGGCGAAATTGATATTGTGGAACATGTAGGAAATCAACAGGATAAAATATTTTCTTCCTTGCATTTTCCTGGAAATTTTGCAGGGAATGCTGTTACTGAGGATGTAGATATTGCGAATGTTTCTACAGAATTTCATATTTATGAAGTCAATTGGACGGATACCTCGATTACCTTTTCGGTAGATGGTACAGAGTTTCATTCATTTGTCAATAGCCCTAGTGTACCTTTTAACAAAGATTTCTTTTTACTAATGAATGTGGCTATGGGTGGCACTTTTGGAGGAGCGATTGATCCTGCATTTACGAGTTCTTCAATGGAAGTTGATTATATAAGGGTGTATCAATAAAAAAATACTTGGATGTTTTTGTCTAAAATTGCTGTTAGAAACAATTTTAGACAAGACTTCTATGTCTAAACTTTAAGCAAAATCACATGAAATATTTACTAACAGCAATAGTCTTTGCCATAGTAGGGCTGGGTATTTTAGGGTATCAAAATACGACCAAAATAGTATGGGAAGAGAATTTTGATAGTCAAAGCTTGAATATGGATTTTTGGAATTATGAATTAGGAGATGGTTGTCCAAATCTTTGTGGCTGGGGAAATAACGAACGACAAATTTATACGAAGGAAAATGTGTATTTATCTGATGGAAAATTGATTATAAAAGCAACCAAAGACCAATCAACTTACAGGTCTGGTAAAATTACCACCAAGAACAAATTTGAATTCAAATATGGTACGATTGAAGTAAAAGCAAAGCTTCCTAAAGGACATGGATTATGGCCTGCTATTTGGATGTTAGGGGGAGATATAACTACTGCTAAATGGCCTAATTGTGGCGAAATTGATATCATGGAATATGTTGGGAAAACGCCTGGAGTAGTGCATAATTCTTTACATACTGCAGAGAGTTTTGGTAATACGATCAACACAAAAAAAACAGTGATAAAAGATATAGAAGAAGGGTTTCATATTTATAAATCGGTTTGGACCAATGATCAAATAGCATTCTTTATTGATGACAAGGCCGTTTATACTTTTGAACCAACTATAAAAACTACTGAAAATTGGCCGTTTGACAAACCTTTTTACTTTATCCTCAATCTAGCCATTGGGGGTAACTTCGGTGGGCCAGAGGTTGATGATACTATTTTTCCAAGACAATTTGTGATTGATTATGTTCGGGTTTATAAATAGTTCTGGCTGAACACAAACTTTATGTACTTTTCATTATAAT
>CAZYRG010000112.1:0-1899 GCA_964650425.1 uncultured Flavobacteriaceae bacterium | reverse complement strand
ACGTCCATCAGCAAGAGAAATACGAACAAGATACAAGCCTGCATTTAATTGTCCTCCAGTTTGTACGATAAGCTGTTGTTGCGATGTAATCGTTTTGTAGACTAATTGCCCAGCAATATTGTGTATTTCTATGGTAGCCTGATTTGTCGAACCTGTATTAATGGTAAACGCTTTTGAAGCAGGGTTTGGATATACAGTAATAAGGGTCTGCTCCTGCTGAGGAGCTGCTGCTTTTTGTCCCGTACAGCTTGGACTGCTTGAAGACGTGCTAAAGTACAGAGAGAAATTCCCGCCCTTTGAAACCATTACAAAATCATCACCTCTTTTCGTTACCCAATAATCACCATCAATCCCCATTCCAGATCCAGAGACTACTATGGAGGGATTACTAGTATTAAAGTTTGGTTGAATTTTATTTCTTAAGTCGACATAGTAATCTGGATTTCCATCTCCGGTATTGAAAGCAAACTGATACAGCCCATTCGCAGCTGCATTCCAGTTAATTCGGAATCGCTCTACGTTAGATAAATCAGGACCATTACCTAAGACAAAAATATTCGTGTAACTAGCCTTGTTGAAACTTGGCAGTCCACTAGAAGTTGGTGTTCCAAAAGAACAATTAGCTGAAGGTGGAGTAGGGTCTGGATCTGGATCTGGATCCGGTGTTGCTACTTGTCGGATATAACAAGCTTTCTTTACTCCTGGTATAGGATCACCGAAAGTAGCATTGTTACATGGGGTATTTGACGTTACATTTGTTAAGAATTGAAATTGGTTATTCGTTCCATAAGCAATATCTACGGTCCCATTGACATTTACAGTACCGCCTTCATCGGTAGCATAGGTATATCCATCAGGCCCACCAGAAGGTGTTGGATCTGGATCTGGATCCGGATTTGGATTTGTTGTTGTCTGAGATAATTCGAACCAATTGATATTCCAAAGAGGACCTGATGCGTATATGCGCAGCGTTTGAGATCCACTATTGAGTGCAATGGTACGGTCGATAGTTGTCCAATTTTGCCAACCTCCTGTATTTGGGATTGCAATTTTTCCTTTAGATGAATTATCGACTCTCAGATCAATTTCACCATTGTTTTCAGGACTCGCTACGCGAAGGTCTATTTTGTAAGTAGCCGTAGCTGGGACATTAATTCGGTAATCGATATAGTCCCCTACAGCAATCCATCCTACATTAATACCACCACCTACATCAGAAGTCTCTTGGGTTCTCACTTCATTCATATTGCAATAATCTTCTGCCTCTATACGCCCATTTATAGACACTCCAGTACCAGAACAAACTGTTGGTGTCGGATTCGGATCTGGATCTGGATTACCGCCGCCAGTACCTGTCTCTCCCAGTTCACTGAATTGGTCACCCTCTTCACAATTTACACTGCCAAAATTAGGGGCTGTACTTTCGATAAAGTCACTACCATTTCTGTAAATATTTCCTGAAGGGTTTCTAGTGTTGTTGAAAGCGTAATTTTTTAAATTCCTTTTGTCATAATACGTCAGGATATATGCCTCTCCATTATCCATATTAAAAGTGTTGTTATTGATCACATTGTTAAGCGCAGAGGCATCTATCAGACCTTCTTGTTCATCTCTATCCAATACTTGGATTCCTCTGGTGGTAATACCTGAACCATTTTGATTAAAAGTGTTATTACGAACATAACAATAAGATCCTTTTAGATCCATAAAAGAATCTGTAAACGGATTACTCACTTGTCCTTTGGCATCAACGGTATTATTTTCTATAAATACCTGACAAGAACCTTCTCTGATATCAAAATGTTCGGCAGTAACATTAGGACCAACTCTACAATTTTGTACTGTGATATGATGCACAGAGGGGTTGTAAAAACGTCCACATCTACCTTCATCTCTTTT
>CAZYRG010000111.1:0-10144 GCA_964650425.1 uncultured Flavobacteriaceae bacterium | reverse complement strand
TCTATACCGCCTTCTTCGGCGATTTGTAGGAGATAAGGAGTGAATATATTACTAATAGAATTTGACGAAGTTTTTGGATATCTGGATGGGATGTTTGGAACACAATAGTGACTTACGCCATGTTTGACAAAGGTAGGATTGTCATGGGTTGTTACCTCACTGGTTTCAAAACAACCTCCCATATCAATACTAACGTCAATAACGATAGAACCGGGTTTCATGGCTTCTACCATTTCTTCAGATACTAATATCGGAGAGCGATCTTTGCCACGAACTGCACCAATCACTACATCGCAACGACGCAGCGCTTTGATAAGATTTTTGGGTTGTATCGTAGAGGTGTATACAGGACGACCAATATGAGTCTGTAAACATCGTAGTTTGGAAATAGAATTATCAAAAACCTTGATGTTAGCACCTAGTCCAACAGCAGAACGCGCGGCAAATTCACCCACGGTGCCTGCACCGACAATCACAACTTCTACAGGGGGCACACCGCTGATATTACCCATCATGAGTCCAGAGCCAACATTGGTATTACTCATCAGTTCGGCAGCAATCAATACCGCAGCCGTTCCTGCAATTTCACTAAGTGCTCGTACAGCAGGATAGGCACCCGTCTCATCACGAATAAACTCAAAAGCCAAAGCGGTAATACGCTTGGTAGCGATGGTTTCAAAATATTTTTTGGATTGCGTTTTGAGTTGTAAGGCAGATATAAGCACCGTCTGGGGATTCATCAATTCTAATTCTTCCAAGGAGGGTGGCTCTACCTTTAGGACAATGGGGCAGGCAAATACTTTGGCAGTATCATTGGTGATCTCTGCACCTGCCTCGCTATAATTTTGATCCGTAAAACTCGAATTAACACCCGCGTTGGACTCTATGAGTACCCGATGCCCATGCGCAGTAAGTGCAGCAACGGCATCTGGAGTCAAACAAACGCGTTTTTCTTGATAGGAGGTCTCTCTTGGAATTCCGATAAATAATTCTCCCTTTTTCTTCGTTATCTCTAGCATTTCTTCTTGCGGCAATAGCTGTGATGCCGTAAAAGGAGAGTTCTGTATGGTCATGTTATGATATTTGCTCCCCTAAGCTACGAATAAAATGTAAGAATTTCCAAATAATTTATAGGATCAAGTAACTAGAAGAGGACTATTTTGTTCCCATTGTCAAGGTTCTTGTATGCATATCATTTGAAGTGATGGTGATGATTGTGGCTTGGTCCGGAAGGGAATTTGTAATTTTTTCTGGCCATTCGATAAAAATCCATGCATCTTGTTCCAGGTATTCTTCAAACCCGATTTGAGAAAGCTCCTCTTCGTCTTCGATGCGATAAAAATCAAAGTGATAGGCCATGCAATCCGTGGCTTTATATTCATTGACTAAAGAAAAAGTAGGGCTAGAGATGGTGTCTTTTATACCTAATTGCAAACATAATTCTTTGATTAAAGTAGTTTTGCCCATGCCCATCTCCCCATAAAATAACAATGTTTTGGTTGTGGCATTTTTTATAATTGCAGTCGCAATAGTTGGCAATTGTTCTAGCGTATACGTATGTGTCATGTTATAATAGCACTGCTGTTATTTTTGAAAAATAGCATCCATAATCGTTTTGATGCCTCTAAAACCCATAAAAATAGCAAATCCAGCACCGATTAATCCAACAATAAGCACGGGAATATAGAGCCAATGCTCTTGATTTTTAAAAGCAGAATGGATAATGACAGGACTGAAAAACATCAGCAATGCCGATATTCCCATTTTTTTGACGCCTTTTGCTAATAAATCCTTGTCGGTATGCTGTTCTTCCATTTTTTATGTTGTTGTTTTCTGCGTTAGGGATAGGAGCGGCATCCCCCGAAGCGATAGCAATTCGGGGATACAGTGGATAGCCCGCTCGAACGCCCAAAATTCATTTATACTTCGTAGATCTCACTTCTAACTTCGTACTTTAAACAGTATCTTTGTGCTTTGACAAAAATAAGACATTCAATTGAGATTTTTTCTGGAATTAGCATACAATGGAACTCCATACCATGGCTGGCAGCGACAGCCCAATGCGATATCGGTGCAACAAGTGGTAGAAGAAGCGTTGGCAACTATTTTGCGACAAAAAATAGCGATTGTTGGAGCTGGGCGTACAGATACTGGGGTGCATGCCAAACAATTAATGGCACATTTTGATATAGCGATTCCTGTAGATACGACGCAGTTACAATATAAATTAAATGCCTTATTGCCTCAAGAAATTGTGATTCGCAGTATTAAGGAGATGCGGGAAGATGCACATGCACGTTTTGATGCTACTAGCCGATCCTATAAGTATAAGGTGCATTTGCAAAAAGATCCTTTTAATTTTACGGGGAGTTATTATGTAAAGCGACCTCTAGATATTGAAACTATGAATGAGGCGGCAAAAATCTTATTAGATTATACAAATTTTAAGTGTTTTAGTAAGTCTAAAACCGATGTAAAAACGTATAATTGTACCATAACACATGCTGTTTGGCGTCAAGAACAAGCACATTTGGTTTTTGAAATTACAGCAAATAGATTTCTGCGTAATATGGTTCGGGCAATTGTTGGAACCTTGTTAGAAATCGGAGAAGGAAAATTGGAAGTGACTGAGCTTCATGAAATTATCAAAAGTGAGGATCGAGGAGCAGCAGGATATTCCGTGCCAGCACAAGGATTATATTTGACAGAAGTAACATACCCCAAAAAAATCTACAAGTAGTACTATGGCAGAGAAGAATGGTAGTGCATTTGATTTTAAGCTATTCCGACGGTTGTTGAAATATACCAATCCGTATCGACTTACCTTCTATTTGGTAGCGTTTGCGGCTATTTTTTCTTCGGCATTATCGGTAGTTCGCCCTTATTTATTGCAAGAAACGATTGACAATGGATTGATGAAGAATGATTATTCATTCTTCATTACTTTGGTGTCCTTTATGATAGGCGTGTTACTGTTAGAAGTGCTCTTTCAATTTGTGTTTATCTACTTTGCTAACTGGTTAGGACAGCATGTGATTCGTGATTTGCGAGTGAATCTCTTCAATCATATGATACGGTTCCGACAGAAGTATTTTGATACCTCTGCGGTTGGTCGTCTAGTAACACGTGCAGTTAGTGATATCGAAACGATAGCAAGTATCTTTAGTCAAGGCTTATTTATGATCATTAGTGATTTGCTCAAGATGCTCGTAATTATCTTGTTTATGATGTACAAAAGCTGGCAATTGAGTTTGTTAGTTTTTGCAGTATTACCGCTGATTGTTTATGCAACACGGGTTTTTCAGAAAAAAATGAAAGTGGCATTTGAAGAAGTACGTACACAAGTTTCTAATCTAAATTCCTTTGTGCAAGAGCGTATTACAGGAATGAAGATTGTCCAACTGTTCACTCGAGAGACGACGGAATATGAGAAGTTTGAAGAAATTAATGAAAATCACAAAAAAGGTTGGATCAAGACCGTTTGGTACAACTCCATCTTTTTTCCAATAGCTGAGATGGCGAGCTCCGTTACTATCGGACTAATTGTTTGGTTTGGGGGCTTACGTGCGGCAGAAAATGATGGCATTATTACGCTTGGTGTTGTAGTCGCTTTTATACAACTAAGTCAAATGCTTTTTCGACCGCTGAGACAAATTGCAGATAAGTTCAATGCCTTACAAATGGGGATGGTGGCGGCAAATCGGGTGTTCGGAATTCTGGATACAGAGGCTGTGATTGATAATCAAGGGACTTTGGTATTGGATAAAGTTGCGGGAGATATTCACTTTGATGAGGTGCATTTTAGTTATGTTAAAAACGAAAAAGTGCTCAAAGGCATTTCTTTGGATGTGAAAGCAGGAGAAACGGTAGCTATTGTTGGGGCAACTGGTGCAGGAAAATCAACTATTATCAATTTATTGAATCGATTTTATGACATTGATAGTGGTGTTATTGCGATTGATGGTGTCGATATCAAAAAAATCAAATTACAGTCCTTACGAAGTCACATTGCAGTGGTGTTGCAAGATGTATTCCTGTTTGCGGACACGATTCTGAATAATATCACGCTCAATGCTCCGGATATTACCGAACAACAAGTGGAGGCTGCTGCAAAGGAGATTGGGATTCATGAATTTATTACTAGTTTGCCTAATGGGTATCATTATAATGTGAAAGAACGCGGAGTAATGTTATCTTCTGGGCAAAGACAGCTGATTTCTTTTCTTCGGGCTTATGTGACCAAACCGAGTATTTTGGTGTTGGATGAAGCTACTTCGTCTATTGATTCTCATAGTGAACAATTGTTGCAAGATGCAACGGACAAAATTACTGAAGGTCGGACCTCTATTATTATTGCGCATCGTTTAGCTACCATCAAAAAGGCGGATAAGATTATTGTAATGGACAAAGGTGAGATCGTAGAGACCGGTAGTCACAATGAGCTTTTGAAACAAGGCGGATATTACAAAAACCTCTACGAAGTGCAGTTTGCTAGTGTGGTGGAGGAGTGATTTTAAATTAGAAAAACGAAGTGAAAAAGTAGAAATTAGAAAAACGAAATCGGAAACAATCGTACTTCTTCGTAAATCATACTTAAATTGCCAATTTCTATTTTCGTTTTTCTAATTTAAAAACTTCTAGCTTCGTAAATCGTACTTAAAATTTCCGATTTCTACTTTCTTTTTCTGTTTTAAAAAATACTAATCCCATAAAGCCAAGATTAAGGTTAGTACTAAATGGAACATATGTCCGCTATTTTGGAACAATAGTTCTATTCCATACATTTCATGTTCGATATTTTTGACCCCTGAAAAAGGAAACTAAAAAGTATCTAATCATGAAAAGCAAATTCGTACTCACCACGTTATTCACATTTCTATTTTATCATCTATCTTTTGCTCAAACAGCATACACAGTAATCCCCGATCCTAATTTTGAGAAGGCATTATCAAGATATGACGATATCTCAGAAGACGGTAAGGTGCCTACTGCTATGATTAAGTTAGTTAAAGAACTCCATATAACTTCTGCTCCGGTCAAGGATTTAAGTGGATTAGAAGCATTTGAAGCTTTGGAAGTGTTTTCATGTAATTTTACGAAAGTTAGAGAGTTAGATGTTTCAAATAATACCAAATTAAAGAAGTTAGAATTTGTTGTTGGGAAGCTGGAAAGCATAGACATTTCTAATAATCTCGATTTGCAGGAGTTGAATTGTAATGGAAATATGATTTCTGACTTAGATGTTTCTTTAAATTCGAAGTTAAAAAAATTATCTATCAATGGAAATCGAATTAAGGTGTTAGATATTACAAACAACAGCTTATTACAAGAACTTGATTGTGGAGATAATATAATTGAGGATTTGGATGTGTCAAAGAATACGAAACTCATAAATCTTGGAGTAAGTGGGAATCCGCTTGGCACACTGAATATTTCAAAAAACTGGAAATTAGAGATCGTAAGCTGTGTTTCTAACCAATTAACAACCTTAGATATTTCTAAAAACAAACAGCTTCGATGGTTAGCTTGTCAAAATAATGAATTGGAAATATTGGATTTGTCAAATAATCCAGAATTGTCTAATGTTATATGTTCCTCTAATAATTTACGATCAGTTGATGCAACAAGTTTTGGGTTGGTCTCAAATTTAGAAAGATTTATTGCTACTGAAAATCCCAGTCTTGAGTGTATCAAGGTTAATAACGCTAGTGCGGCAGAAAATAAAGTCGGACAATATGAACTTTGGTTCAAAGATGATACAACAACCTACTCCGAAAATTGTAATGTCCTAAGTATAGCTGATTTTACCACTAATTCAGAAATAAAATTTTATCCTAATCCATCCTCTGGAGTTTTCCATATAGCAGGAGCGATTATGGTTGATACGATCAAAATTTTTAGCACTAATGGGAGTCTGATTAGAACAATCGATGGTGCTAATTCTAGTGTTAAAAAAGTTGATTTGTCCGGTTTTACAAAAGGAATCTACTTTCTACAAACAACCCATCAAAAAAAATCATTTTTTAATAAAGTAAGCATTCAATAACCAAAGTTATACTGAGTCTTCATACCGCGTAGTGAGAATTTTAATAACAACATTCATGAGTTTATTAGTAGTTCCCATATTATAATTTTCTCCATGAGGGGATCATAGGGGCAATTCGTACTTCTAACTTCGTAAATCGTACTTAAAATTTCCGATTCCTACTTTCGTTTTTCTTCTAACTCCGTAAATCGTACCGTTAGCTTCAAATCAAATCCTTCTTCAACTTATGAATCAGATCTTCTCGGTTTTCAAAAGGAATAAACGCTCCGTCTTTGATATAAGAAATCTTTCCAGTTTCTTCACTTACCACAATAGCCGTGGCATCAGTTTTTTCTGTAATTCCAACAGCAGCGCGATGTCGTAGACCGTAACGTAATGGAATGTTACGATTATCAGAAACAGGAAGTATCGCACGGGTAGCCACAATTTTATTGTCTTCAATCACCATGGCGCCATCGTGTAGGGTGCTGTTTTTGTAAAAGATACTTTCTATAATGGGTGTATTGATAGCAATATCCATCTTGTCTCCCGTATTGGTAATAAATTCTAAAGGAGCACTGCGTTTTACGACAATCAGTGCACCAGCTCTAATGGCTCCTAGGTTATAACAAGCTTTGATCAGATCGTTAACATTCGTAGTCGTTTCTAGGTTTTCCTCTCCTAAGAATTTTAGCTGTCTAAAAAAGTTTCGTCGTTTAGCAAAATTCGTAGAACCAATCATCAATAAGAATTTCCGTATTTCTTGCTGAAAAACTACGATTAGGACAATCATTCCCACATCAATAAATTCCCCCAAAACGCTACTAAGCATTTCCATTTTGAGTAATTGAGTGAATTTCCATACCAGATAGAAAATGACAATTCCTAGAAAAATATTGATGGCAACAGTTCCCTTGACCAATTTATAGATATAGTAGAGTAGGAGTGCTACCAAAACGATATCTACAATATCTAATATTCTAAGGTCTAAAAAATCCAAAGGCGTGATGTTTACGTAAAAATAGAAAAATTAGTTTACATCTAGCGCTTCTAATAAGCGAATCGTTTCCTTAGCTTCTTTGACATCATGTACCCGCAGAATCGTTGCCCCTTTTTGGAGGGCGATGGTGTTCAGGACAGAGGTGCCATTTAGCGCTTCTTTAGGGTTGGTGTCTAGTGTTTTATAAATCATGGATTTTCGTGAGAGCCCCGCTAATATGGGGAGTTCCAAATGCTGAAATGCTTCTAAATTCTTTAATACGGTATAGTTTTGTTGGATATTTTTGGCAAAGCCAAAGCCAGGATCGATGATTACATCATGAATGCTGAGTGCTCTAGCGGCAGCGATTCGTTCAGAAAAATAATAGCGCACTTCTTTGATGATGTCCTCATATTGATCCAATGTTTTCATGGTTTGGGGCGTACCTCGCATATGCATCATGATATACGGAACTTGTAATTTGGAAATGGTGGAGAGCATTAGGGGATCTAATTTTCCTGCTGAAATATCATTAATCATCGCAGCACCTAGTTCGATACAAGCTTCTGCAATTTCACTACGGAAGGTGTCAATCGAGAGGATGCTATCAGGGAATTCTTTTTGCAAGAGTGTGACCATCGGTAACATTCTGCTTTTTTCTTCTTCCATACTAATGTCATCTGCCCCTGGGCGAGAGGAATAGGCGCCCATATCAATAAAAGTAGCACCTTCTGTCAGCATTTTCTCAACCTGCTTCAGTATATCATGTTGGTATTTGTACTGTCCTCCATCAAAAAAAGAATCAGGAGTCAGATTTAGAATACCCATCACTTTGGGAGTACTTAGATCGATCAGTTGTCCTTTGCAGTTTATGGTCATTTTTTGTGTTCCCGTTTTTTTAATTGTGATAATAAGTCGAAATTTACACAAAATTCGACGCTTTTATGCATAATACATCATTACAATACGATCAGGCGATTGCCATTTGCCGTGAATTGTTTATTAATAAAATGAAAGACTACGGAAGTGCCTGGCGCATCCTTCGATTACCATCATTAACGGATCAGATTTTTATCAAAGCACAACGTATCCGTGGCTTACAAGAAAATGCAGTGCAAAAAGTAGCAGAAGGGCAAGAATCGGAATTCATAGGCATAATAAATTATAGCATTATGGCATTGATTCAGTTAGAAATGGGAGTTGTAGAACAACCAGATTTAGATGTAAAAGCGGCTACCAAAAAATATGACGAACATCTCGGGATTACTAAGGCTTTGATGGAAAACAAAAATCATGATTATGGAGAAGCGTGGCGCGAAATGCGTATCAGTTCGTTAACGGATCTAATTTTGCAAAAACTCCTACGCGTCAAACAAATCGAAGATAACAAAGGAAAAACGCTTGTTAGTGAAGGTATTGATGCCAATTATCAAGATATGATCAATTATGCAGTTTTTGCACTGATTTTGATGAAAGAGGAGTAGATGTTACTAGATGTCGTTAAAACCTACAAGGTCAAAAAGAAGACCTTGCGGGTTAGTTAGTGATCCTGCAAGGTTTCCAAAAACCTTGTAGGTATAAAGCAGTTGTTTTTGAAAAACCTACTAGGTAAAAAAGAGACCTTCCAGGTTAGGTAATTTTCGAATTATGTTGCAACTTGTAGCATAGCATTGTATCTTGTTCTGAAATTTAATTTAAGGAAAAAATTTAGCAAAAAAACGCAGCATGGGTTTAATAAAAATACTCGTAGGGGTTACTAGAATATTTGTTGGTATCTTTTTTATTATTTCTGGTTTTATCAAGCTCAATGATCCCTTAGGGTTTTCATACAAGCTACAGGAATATTTTGCAGAAGGCGTTTTAAATATGGAGTTTTTGATTCCTATAGCCTTACTAATTTCAGTATTTGTAGTAGTTTTTGAAGTCGTTTTAGGAATCATGTTGATTATTGGTTATGCACCTAAATTTACGGTTTGGTCACTGCTACTCATGATTGGATTCTTTACTTTTCTGACTTTTTATTCCGCCTATTTTAATAAAGTCACCGATTGCGGATGTTTTGGAGATGCAATGAAAATTACGCCTTGGGAGTCTTTTAGTAAAGATGTGGTCTTATCGTTTATGATTGGCTTATTATTTTGGAAAAAAGACTTGATTACGCCTTTAATTCCCAAAAATTGGCTCAAATGGGTCGTTTTTGTGAGTTTTACAGCCTGTTTAGCATTTGCATACCATGTGCTAATGCATTTGCCATCTATAGATTTTAGAGCTTATAAAGTTGGTGTCAATATCACCAGAGGGATGGAAATACCTGCTGGAGCACCTAAAGCAAAAATCGCTTACAACTGGGTTTTTGAAGAAAATGGAACAGAAAAAGTGATTACCACAGATCGCGATTATCCAAAGACTACAGGTAAATTCCTTCGGGTGGATACAGAGATTTTGGACAAAGGTTATGAACCACCGATTCATGATTTTTCGATTACCAAGAACGACGAAGATTTTACGGCAAAATTTCTAGCTAAAGAAAAACTTATAGTCATTGTGACCTATAATCTATCCAAAAGTGAAGGAGAAGGCATGGGGAAAATTAGTGAACTGAGTAAAAAAGCTTTGCAAAAGGGTTATGAAGTAATTGCATTGTCAGCTTCTGGACCGGCGGATATTGCCAAAATGAAACAGCGTTTTGATTTGCCATTTGAGTTTTATGTCACTGATGAGACCGCACTCAAAACGATCGTGCGTTCTAATCCAGGGATACTCAAATTACAAGGCGGAACGATCAAGCAAAAATTGCACTGGAACGATGCAGAGGATTTGGAGTTTTGAAAATATACGTTTGTTTCTATCCTGCAAGGTCTTTTTTTGACCTTGTAGATACGGAAAAATAAAGATTAACGATTAACGATTTTTTTGATTTCGAAAAAAGAAACTAAAGCCTTAAAATAGAGCTTTCCCTCCTTGAGGAGGGTCAGGGAGGTGTTTTTTGAATTTTGTATAAAAATGACTAACAAATAGACAATGCTCCATATATTAAAAAAAATCGGTTACACCTTACTCACCATCTGGGGAGTGGTGACCGTTATTTTTTTGTTGTTTACCGTATTAGGAGGTGACCCTGCACAGATGATGTTGGGGCA
>CAZYRG010000110.1:0-10207 GCA_964650425.1 uncultured Flavobacteriaceae bacterium | reverse complement strand
TTTATCATACGACCAATGTATACAATCTGTCCGACATGATAGGAATAATGTGCAAACTGTCGATTAATAGCCTCGGTCATGGAATGTTCTTGATTTCTGATGTAAATTTTGGTGTCAAAATTAGATACATTGATCGTATCCAAGGCATCAAATACACATTCCCATCCTTCATTCCATTTGATCAGTAACTCTTCCTTGGTTTTGATAACGGATTCAAATTCGAGGTCACGGTTTCTCCAAGTCTTTTCCCCGTCAGAGGTTAAGAAATCGGTCCATCGGGATTTCATATTTCCCGAGAGATGATTTACAATAATAGCGATAGAATTGGATGCTTCATTGTATTGCCAAAACAATTCTTTTTCTTCTAACTGATCAAAAGTTCGTTCTCCAACACCTTTATAGTATTCGAATTGCTTTTTGATACTTTTTAGGTATGTTAATTCCATTCGTAAATCTAACATATTCTGAATGAATTAACAACAGCTTTTGAGATGATATAGTCGTTTATAAAAATTAAAAAATCAGGTTAAATTCAGTGGATAAAGTAATAATTGTGATCATATAAGTGTAACTTTATGCCAATACAAAGGCTATAACGCAACGAAAAAAAGAAAAAAACGAAAACACTATGGAATTGAATTTGACACGCCCTATCTGTTTCTTTGACTTAGAAACAACAGGAATTAATATTTCTAAAGACCGAATTGTCGAAATCTCTATAGTCAAAGTATTCCCTAATGGTAATAAAGAGGTGAAAACCTGGCTGGTCAATCCAGAAATGTCCATCCCCGCAGAAACTACTGCTGTACATGGAATTACGAATGAGAAAGTAGCGAATGAACCTACTTTCAAAGAACTGTCTACAACCGTATATGAGATGATCAAAAATTGTGATTTGGCAGGGTTTAACTCCAATCGTTTTGATATTCCATTATTAGCTGAAGAATTATTGCGAGCTGATGTCGATTTTGATATGAAAAGTGCCGTAGCGGTTGATGTACAAACAATTTTCCACAAAATGGAAAAACGGACGCTAGAAGCCGCTTATAAATTTTACTGTGACAAAACACTAGAAGATGCGCATTCGGCAGAAGCAGACACATTAGCTACCTATGAGGTGCTCAAAGCACAACTGGATCGCTATCCGGAATTAGAGAATGATATGAAGTTTTTGGCAGATTTTAGTGCCCGAAAGCAGTTTGCAGATTATGCAGGTTTTATAGCGTATGATGAGAAAGGTAAAGAAGTGTTTTCATTTGGTAAGCATAAAGGCAAGTTGGTAGAAGAAGTCTTGGACAAAGAGCCAGGTTATTTTGGATGGATTCAGAATGCGGACTTTCCATTGTATACAAAAAAAGTGCTGACGGCTATCCGATTACGAAAGTTGAATACGAGTTTTTAATTTTTTATTTCAAAACTGATAACAAAGTTTTTAATGTACTCATTTAGACTTTTTGGATTTAAGCGAAAATCAATCATTTTTTTACCTGATTGAAGACTTTTTTGAGTTGCATAGCATCGCTACGGAAAGAAAAAAAGACAAAGAGCAGGTGAAAAAGGATGATTTTTTAGCAAATTGAAAAAGTCTAAATGAGTTCAATATGATTAAAATAAAAGACCGTCTAAAATTTTTTAGACGGTCTTTTTCTTATAAAATTTTAACCAATTATATAAATATGATATTTAGTTACATTTACCAATATACTTACGTCTATCGTTGACGATTTCATATAGTCTTTCTCTTAGGACATACTGGTCTCCATTCTGATAATCTACATTTTGATCGTATGCAGGTACACCATCACAAATACCTCCCGTTGGCGGAGTTGGTGTCGGTGTTGGAGCTGTGGTGGTTACCTTTTGTACAAAACAGTTTTTCTTTGTTCCACCAATGGGATCTCTGAAAGTTGCATTGTTACAAGGAGTGTTTCTTGTTACATTTTCCAAAAAGTTGAATTTTCCATTAGCACCATATGCGATATTGTAGGTTCCAGATGAGATCGCTACAGTACCCCCTTCTTTAGCAGCAAAGGTATATCCGTTTGGCCCCTTAGGCGTCGTTGGAGTTGGATTCGGTGTAGTTGTACCATTATTGGCAGCAATTACAGCTCTTACAACTTGTGCATGATACTCTGGGTCTCTACTAGGAGATGTATTAACTCTAGTATCCTGTGCAACGCCATTTACGAATTCAATCTGTTCTAAGTATTTGGTGTTATTTGGTTTACCTTCTTCTACGCGATACCATGTTACAAAGTCTTCTGTGTATGAAGGTGATCCAAGGGCCATAAAATAAAATTCACCATTAATTTTATACCAACGATTTGCATTTGCAATCGGTCCTACATCTACTTGATCGCTTTGTTGATTACTTAACTTTACGTATCCTTGTCCTTGATCTTCATAAAATCTCTGCGCAAATATAGCTCTAGGATAACGTTGTGTCAAAGCATATCTATAAACATATCCGTTGATATAATAATAGGCTGCAAAATTGTTTCCTATGTATCCGCCACCTGCTTTTGGGAAGGTGTCTTCTCTATACGTACCGCCTTGGATTATCGATCCAGCGCTTACATTTATTGGATTAGAAAATTTGATCGCTTGATCCGCTACTTTTGCAGCTACTTGTGATTCTGTTGATGTCTCGTTAGCATTGTCTGCTAGTTCTTCTGTCGTACACGACATGACCATAAGGGCTAACCCTATGGCAAAAATTGATTTTTTCATTGTTTATAGATTTTGTGTTAATAATTGGTTAATGTCCACTAAATTAAACGATGGTAGTGATAGTTCTTTATAAGGGCTATGTGTTTTAACCTTTTTTTAACATACAAACATGTGTTTTGTGCTGTTTTTAAGGTGTTTGTGTTTTTGTGATTTTTTTTAGCATTGTATTTGTTCGAAATGAATAAAAGTGTTGTTTTTTTGTATTGTTATACTTTTTATAAGTAAAGTAGTCATCATAAAGACCATAATTACGCAATATTTTCACCATATCCACCCATATAAACCTTATTTCCCAGAAGGTGCTACAAAACTGATTGTAGGTACTTTGCCACCACCACGTTTTACGACAGGAGAATTAAAACCAGATGATGTCAATTTTTGTTATGGTAGCAGAGACGGATTACTGTGGCCCGTTTTGGATGCTATTTTTGATATAGGCTTGCGTTATGAAAACACTAACGTTGCGGTAAAGCAACGTAAAGACTTTTTGGCCAGTCGCGGGATAGGAATTTGCGATATTGTAGCAAGCTGTAAGCGAGATAAAATAGATGCTTCGGACTTGGGGATGCAAGAACCACAACTTCGGGATGTAGTGGAATATTTGCGACAATATCCAAAAATTGATACGTTAATTTTTACTGGAGGAAATAGCAAGAACGGTCCGGAATATTTTTTTAGAAAGCATGTAAAAACCCATGGAATTTCACTTTCTGTAATTTCTAATACCGTTCCGAGAGTGCATGAGTTTTTGTTGCCCAATGCAAAGGGCGAAGCAATACGAACGATTAAAACCGTGTCGCTAACCGCTCCATCAGGTTCTGCAAACAGAGCCATTGGTAGTACGCAGGAATATAAAACCCGAAAAGATTCTGAACCAACATTCAATACTATCGATTTTAGAGTGCTACAATATCGAGCATGGTTTTAATCATACCATCATTTTTTCAATTGGTATATTTTCTGACAATTACCCTCGATTTTAATGAAACTTTGTTACGTATCTTTGGTCTTCATTTGACGAATTAATAACACTAATATAAATTATTTTATACATTATGCTTAACAGATTAAAAACACCAACCAAACGATATAAATATCTCCTGTTATTTGCGCTATTAATGCCAGTTTGTAATACTTTTTCGCAATCATCTTTAAATCAAACAGGTGCTTGGTATATGTATTTTTATGCGGTAGAATTTAAAGAAAGCCCATGGGGAGTCCAGGGAGATGTACAATACCGGAATTGGAATATCGGAGGAGATCTGGAGCAGTTACTGTTAAGAAGTGGTTTGACTTATAAACCAAAAGGTACTGGAATCAAATTTACGCTTGGAGCAGCAAATATTACTTCAGGTACACCGGGAGAAAGTACAGATACGACTGGAGAAACCAGAATCTATCAAGAAGCTTTGTTACCACAAAAATTAGGAGGTCGGTTTTATTTAACACATCGATTTAGATATGAACAGCGATTTGTTGATGACCAAGATTTTAGAACGCGATATAGGTATAATTTGTTCTTGAATGTACCATTGAATAACAAAGAGTTTACAAAAAATACCTTCTATATTGCGTTGTATAATGAATTGTTTGTCAATGGTCAAACGGCCATTGGGGATAATAGAGAAGTCGCATTATTTGATCGTAATCGAACCTATTTGGGAACGGGATTTGTGATAAGCCCCAAAACAAAAGTGCAATTTGGATGGATGAATCAAAAGACCAATGCATTAGGAAAGGCCCAATGGCAAGTTAGTTTGCATACTAGTTTTTAAAATGAGAAGTCAATAAAAAGTGATAATACTTGAGTTACATAGCAAAACTTGTTTTTCTTACCGAATAGCAGTATTTTTTCGATGACCAAAACATAACTAACAAGACATTCATGATCCTAAGTACATTAGATTACAGCATCATCATTATCTTTTTATTAACCACTTTAGGAATTGGGATCTGGGTTTCTCGAAAATCAGGTAAAAACAGTTCCGAGTTTTTCTTATCAGGGCGTAATATGCCATGGTGGTTATTGGGTTTTTCGATGGTTGCAACCACATTTTCTACAGATACGCCAAATTTGGTAACCGATTTGGTCCGTCAAGATGGGGTGGCAGGTAATTGGGTTTGGTGGGCTTTTTTGCTCACAGGCTTACTTACAGTTTTTATTTATGCGAGACTTTGGCGACGTTCCAATGTCAATACCGATATGGAGTTTTATGAATTACGTTATTCTGGACCGGCAGCCCGTTTTTTACGCGTATTTCGTTCCGTGTATTTGGGGGTTGTGTTCAACGTACTTGCCATGTCTGGGGTCACTCTGGCTGCAATCAAAATTGGACAGGTGATGTTGGGACTATCCGCATTCGAGACTGTAGGTTATGCGGGATTGATTACTGTTGTTTTTAGCGCTATCGGTGGATTCAAAGGGGTGGTCTATTCGGATTTCTTATTGTTTTTTGTAGCAATGGTTGGATCAATTGGAGCAGCCTATTATTGTATCAATCTCCCAGAAGTGGACGGGATCTCGAATTTGATCGCACATCCTAATGTACAAGATAAGATTTCTTTACTACCAGATTTTACGAATACAGAAGCCGTAATTACACTCTTGGTGATTCCCTTATCGATACAATGGTGGAGTTCCTGGTATCCTGGCGCGGAACCTGGCGGTGGTGGTTATATCGCACAACGAATGCTGGCTGCCAAAGATGAAAATCATGCAATTGGCGCGACCTTCTTTTTTAATATCATGCATTATGCCTTGCGTCCATGGCCCTGGATTTTGGTGGCATTAGCTTCTTTGGTAATTTTTCCAGATTTGGCGAGTATTCAAGAAGCGTTTCCAGGGGTTACGGCGGATAAATTAGGACATGATCTGGCGTATCCAGCCATGCTGACCAAGTTACCCAGTGGCTTGTTAGGTTTGGTAGCGGCATCACTAGTAGCGGCCTATATGTCCACCATTTCGACACATCTTAATTGGGGAGCTTCATATATTGTCAATGATGTGTATGCCCAACATAGTAAAAGCAAACCTACCGAAAAACAATTAGTGAATATGGGACGTTTGGCAACGGTAGGATTGATGGTGTTGAGTACGGTGTTTGCTTTGTTGTTGACCAATGCAAATCAACTTTTTAAATATATCCTGATGTTCGGCGCTGGCACCGGCTTGATATTTATATTACGTTGGTTTTGGTGGCGTATCAATGCGTGGAGTGAGATTTCGGCCATGTTGGCTTCTGGAGTGATATCGCTATTGTTTACTATTCCATCCGTGAATGCCTCATTATTTGGAACCACAGTAGATGGTACTTTTTTAGAAGGTGTTTTTCCGACATGGGCACAATATCCATTAGTAGTATTATTCACTACCGTAATCTGGCTGATCACAACATTTCTAACACCTCCAGATAACGAACAAAAATTATTTGATTTTTATCAAAAAATTCAGCCGGGCGGCCCTGGATGGAAAGCCGTTTTGCAAAAAGCAAGCGAAAGAGGAATTACCATACAGAATACGACAACATGGAGTGTGCCCTCAGGTATTTTGGCAATTATATTGGGTTGTGGTGTTGTCTATGGAGCATTATTTACTACAGGGAATATCATCTACGGGAATATGAAAGAAGTGGCAATTGTAGGAGGTATCACCTTGCTTTCTGGGTTTTTGTTAGCCAGAGTGTGGAAAAAGATTGGGAGAAAAACGTTTTGAGGTTGTCCAATAGATTGTTGAAGGAATAGTGAAAAGAAAAGAGAGAAGAGAAAATAGACTGATACAGGAATTGGGAGTTAAAAAGTTTTTATTTAAAGATAATCTTTGTTCTTTTCTCCCTTCTCTCATTTCCAGGAAAATCACAATTTCTAACTTTTAACTTCGGACATCTGATTTCTAAAATCTAACTTTGCAGCATGAGTCAACTAGTACAAATTTTGGTAGCACCATCAAAGATTGAGGATGAAGATTATTTGTTAGAATTAGGGCTAGAGAAAGCCAAAATACGCAGAGCAAACATCAGCGATTGGCGCATCCGAAAGCGATCGATTGATGCTAGAAAAAGCCCAGTTAAATATAATGTGCAGTTGGAGTTTTGGGCTAAAGATGAGGTTCGGGAGGATATTCCGCCATTTGTCCCTAAAAATGTAAAAAATGCTAAAAAAATAGCCATTATTGGAGCTGGTCCGGCCGGACTGTATGCTGCATTGCGAGCAATTGAAGGTGGTCTAAAGCCTGTTGTGTTTGAACGCGGAAAAGACGTGCGATTACGCAGACGGGATTTGGCCAAAATCAATAAAGAACAAACTGTAAATCCAGAATCGAATTATTGTTTTGGAGAAGGAGGAGCAGGGACCTATTCAGACGGAAAGCTCTATACACGTTCCAAAAAACGCGGTAATGTCCTCAAAGCAATGGAATGGTTGGTACATTTTGGTGCCGATCCCGATATTCTGGTCGATGCACATCCACATATTGGCACAAATAAATTACCCAAAATAATCACCACCATGCGAGAAGCCATTATTGCTGCTGGAGGAGAAGTACATTTTGATGCTAAACTGACAGATATTAAGCTTGAAAAAGAGGAGATACAAGCAATTGAAGTCAATGAAAAAGAGTGGTATGATTTTGACACCTTGATTTTGGCCACAGGACATTCGGCACGCGATATATTTTATTTATTACATCAAAAAAATATCAAGATCGAAGCTAAGCCCTTTGCCTTGGGCGTTCGTATAGAGCATCAGCAAGCATTGATTGATCATATCCAATACCATGGAGACTCCGATAATCCGTATTTGCCGCCAGCGGCTTATAGTTTGGTACAACAGGTAGATGGCTTGGGAGTGTATTCCTTTTGCATGTGCCCTGGCGGAATTATAGCACCCTGTGCTACAGATACAGAAGAAGTAGTGACCAATGGATGGAGTCCAAGTAAACGGAACAACCCCTATTCCAATTCAGGAATTGTGGTGAGTGTAGCGCCAGAGGATTTGCCAAATTATAAGCTCAATGATCCGTTTGTCTGTTTGGATTTTCAAAAAGAAGTGGAGCGTACTTGTTGGGAAGCGGCTGGTAAGACGCAACGCGTCCCAGCTCAACGAATGAAAGATTTTGTCACCGGTCGCGTCTCTTTAGATTTTCCAAAAACTTCGTATCAACCCGGAATCGTAAGTGTGGATTTGAATAGTGTGTTACCCGAGTTGATCGCGAGTCGGTTACGTAAGGCATTTGTGATTTTTGGAAAAAAAATGCGAGGATACTACACCAATCAAGCAGTGTTACATGCACCAGAATCCAGAACTTCCTCGCCAATTGCCATTCCTAGAAATCCAGAAACCTTGGAGCATGTCCAAATTCAAGGATTATACCCTTGTGGAGAGGGTGCTGGTTATGCTGGCGGAATTATGTCTGCTGCAATTGATGGGATCAATTGTGTGGATGCCGTACTACGGAAATAATTATGATAAAAAAATCTCGATTTTCATTTGAACTGAAGTATTCCTCAAATGAAAATCGAGATAGCTTATGATTTCGAATTGTTTATCGTATTGCGAGCATTTTTGTGTCAAATGTTTTTCCAATGCTTACTTGGATAATATACGTCCCAGTAGCTAAATGCGAGACTGATATGCTAGACGTATTAATGCTAAATGAAGTGTCCATTTGTTGCCCTTGCAGGTTATAAACCGCAATGTCTTCTATATTTTCTTTACTGGATATCGTTATGAATTCCTTAGCAGGATTAGGCGTCACAGTAAAATTGATGTCTTTTTTTATAAAATCATCATTTGACAGTGTCCCCGTTTCTCCTAGGTCACTATATTGATTGCCCTCTGGATAGCTAACACTTCCAAAATTGGGTTCCATAGCTTCAACGAAATCACTACCAGCTTTATAAATAGTTCCATTTGGATTTCTGGTGTTATTATAGGCGTAATTTTTTCCCCCTCGTTTATCAAAAAAAGTTAAGATTGGGGTATCCGTGTCATCCATATTAAAAATATTATCATGGATTACATTATTTATAGCAGTAATTTCTATAGGTACTTCATTTTTATCATCTCTATCCAAAACCTGAATCCCACGATTCGTAGTGCTAGATCCGTTTTGATTAAACGTATTATTGCGCACATAACAATGAGCTCCTTTTAAGTCTATAAAAGAATCGAGGAAAGTCTCAGTTCCTTGACCTTTGGCGTCCACTACGTTGTTTTCTATTACAACTTCCCAAGATCCTTCTCGAACATCAAAATGCTCCGCCGTAACATTAGGTCCAATATCGGAGTCTCTAATGGTTATATGATGAACGGATGGATTGTAAAAACGTCCACAACGTCCTTGATCACGCTTCCAATCTTCACAAAAAGTGTCTCCATCATTAAAGAGGGAATTATGAACCGAACGATCCGATCCAATATAGATGCCTTCGCCAAAGAAAATCTGTTTCTTACCAGTATCATGGATAAAACATTTTTCTGCACTACTATAAGCAGTTCCATGTCTGAAATGTAGTGCTTCATCTCCCACATCATGAATCTCTAGATTATACAACTCAGTATAATCAGCATTATCAAGAATAACACCTTTAGACCCGGTACGGAATTCAATATCTTTTATCGTCCAATAATTTCCTTCTAGTCCTAACAAATATCCGTCATCGTAATTAAACCCTTTAATAACGGGTCTGCTGGATGCACTTGCTCCCCTTAGAATAATTCTATTTGAACTTGTTCCATTTTGAGCAGAATGCAAATAAGCATTACGACCAAAAGCTCCAGGAATTTTATCATTAATAGAAAAATTGTACGTCCCAGAGGCGATTACAATTTCTGTTCCTGGTTGCGCAGTAGCCATGGCATTTTGTATACAATCAATGGAGTTACAATTTGTGACTTGAGCATTGACATGAAAAAAGGTTGAAATGATAGCAAACGCTACCAAAAAGGGTTGGTTTTTGAAAAAATTCATTTTAATCGGGGTTAGATTTGAGTCCAAAATTATTAGTTTTTTATTGATTTGTGATGATTATTTTTTGTAAATCGTTAAAAATTTGATTTTTACCGATGTAAAACAAGTTTGGCTTATAAACTTATCTTTATTTTCCCCTTAAACTAAAAACGCCAAGGTATTTTGATTATTGTAGCATATAGATCAATAGTTGAAATATATTCGAAACCAAAGGATTTTTATACTTTTACGGTTTTTTATCCGTTTAATAGTGCTTCTTAGTATAGATGGTGAAATGCAAATAATAGCATGATGGCAAAATCCAAAAATCCGTATCATAATTTTGAAACCTTTTGTCTCAGGATACCATTACTTCCTTTAGATACATATTTTAACCTTGCCAATAAACAACAGATTGATGCCGAACATTTACTGCAAGTATATCGTGGTCCACTGATCAAAGAAGCTTTTTATTTGGCCTCGCCTGTATTTGTTTAAGAATTAGGGAGGACGAATTTAGATAAAGGGAAC
>CAZYRG010000109.1:8947-10229 GCA_964650425.1 uncultured Flavobacteriaceae bacterium | reverse complement strand
GAGGGATGTTCAAGGTTATTCGTAATTCTTTCTTCATTACATCAGAAAAAGACTAATTTTGCAGGAAATTTCAAAAGAATACTATGGGTGCAATTGTTGCCATTGTTGGAAGACCTAATGTAGGGAAATCTACGTTTTTTAATCGCTTGATTCAAAAGCGAGAAGCAATCGTGGATGCGGTAAGTGGTGTGACTAGAGATCGTCATTATGGAAAGTGTGATTGGAATGGTGTAGATTTCTCATTGATCGATACCGGAGGTTATGTAGTTGGGAGTGATGATATTTTTGAAGCAGAGATTGATAAGCAGGTAGAATTAGCTATTGATGAGGCGGATGCGATCATCTTTATGGTTGATGTGGAGTCAGGTATTACGGGAATGGATGAAGAGGTGTCAAATTTACTTCGTAAAGTTGATAAGCCCGTGTTTTTGGCGGTGAATAAAGTTGATAATTCGTCAAGAAATGAAAATGCCGTCGAGTTTTACAACCTTGGACTTGGGGAGTATTATACGATTGCAAGTATCAATGGCAGTGGTACGGGAGAATTATTGGATGCTTTGGTAAAAGCATTACCCGAAAAAGAAGAAGAAGATACGTCGGACTTACCGCGTTTTGCAGTCGTAGGAAGACCTAATGCTGGAAAATCATCTTTTATTAATGCATTGATAGGAGAAGATCGTTATATAGTTACCGATATTGCAGGTACTACAAGAGATGCCATTGATACCAAGTACAATCGCTTTGGATTCGAATTTAATCTAATAGATACAGCGGGAATACGAAGAAAGGCCAAAGTCAAAGAGGATTTAGAGTTTTATTCCGTTATGCGCTCCGTTCGGGCGATTGAGTATGCTGATGTGTGTTTGTTGGTGGTCGATGCGAGTCGTGGCTTTGATGCGCAAGTGCAGAACATCTTTTGGTTGGCAGAACGTAATAGAAAGGGGATTGTTATTTTGGTGAATAAGTGGGATTTGATCGAAAATAAAGAAAGCAATACACTACGGGACTATGAAAACCATATTCGTAGAGAAATAGCACCTTTTACAGATGTGCCGGTGGTATTCATTTCGGTATTAAATAAACAACGAATCTTTAAGGCTATAGAAACGGCTGTAGAAGTCTTTAAAAATCGTTCTAAAAAAATCAAAACAAGTGTCATGAATGATACGATGTTACCAATTATAGAACGTAACCCGCCTCCAGCATATAAAGGAAAATATGTAAAAATTAAATACTGTATGCAGTTGCCAACACCGCAGCCGCAATTTGTCTTTTTCTGTAA
>CAZYRG010000109.1:6458-8847 GCA_964650425.1 uncultured Flavobacteriaceae bacterium | reverse complement strand
GTGTCAACTAATAACATCGGAACTTGATCAAAAGATTGGACCAATTGCGCTGCTTTTTGTTGTCGTTTTTGGTTTTTGACACTTCTTAGATAAATCGCTAGAATACGTCCAGGGTATTTTTTAGCAATTTCTATATAGTAAAAAGCATCTTTCTCCCCACTATCACCAATTAGAATAAAATTCAGATTTGGATACGTGTCCAAAATGCGAGTGATTTCACTATGCTTGTGTGGAATTTTTGGTTTTTCTGTTTTATCAAAAGGGGTCCAAAAATCGCGTAATAAGACAGGCCCTTTTGGAAAATTATTTTTTTTAAGGAATCTCATAAGATAATTGTAGAGATTCCATGGGCTATTACTTACGTAAAAAACAGGATTGACAGCTAGACCATTTTTGTCATAATGTAATTTTTGATAAAAATCTGCTGCGCCTTCCAGAGGAATTCGCTCATCAAAATTTTTGAATAGCGTATTGACTATTAAACGCCATTTGAACCGCGAACTGACCCCTGTGTGTAAAATAGTATCATCAATATCACTAATGACACCATATTTAGCTTTTCTATTAGGAATCAGCATTTCGCCAGAGAATAAGTTCCCGTCTTGAATATTATATTGCTCAGGGTATTGTGTATAGCGTGTAGTGTATGCTAACCAGCCTTCACTATTGGTTAATTTCTCTAGCGCATCAGTTTTTTGTTCAAATGCAAAATACCCTTCCATATCTGTTATGGTATCGTAAGTGTTTCCATTCGCTAATGTTAGTTGCAATGTTGCATTCGGGATCTCGTTACTCTCAAACTGTTTGTATATATTATCCAGTGTTCTGAAAACGGATTGCTCTACACCAAACATAATAGATTTGTCTTCCAAAGCTCGTCCATGCACATTGAGTTGGCTTGTAGTGCCATAACTCAGATAAGGATTAATAAGTAGTGGTCGCTTTTTGGACATGGTAAATAAATTAAACCCTTTATACGTTTAAACTTTTGAGTAATTGGAGAGATGTTTAAACCGCTTATAGTTAAATATATAAAAAACCTCGGTAGAAACCGAGGTTTTTTTATCATAGATTTTAACAAATTTTATTATTTGGTTTTATTCAGGTCAATATTTGCTAGATCTTTTGTAGTGCTTGTTTCTTTTACTAGTTCGATAGTCTCTTTTTGAGTTTCATTGACAGCATGAGTATCTGAGGCAGTATGTCCACCTAAGATTGGAGCTAATACCAGACCAATTAAACAAGTAAGTTTAATCAAGATATTCATTGATGGTCCTGAAGTATCTTTGAAAGGATCTCCAACAGTATCTCCAGTCACTGCAGCTTTGTGCGCATCAGAACCTTTATAAGTCATTTCACCATTAATTTCTACACCAGCTTCAAAAGACTTTTTAGCATTATCCCAAGCACCACCTGCATTATTTTGAAAGATCGCCCATAGTACTCCACTTACGGTAACCCCAGCCATATAACCTCCTAGCATTTCAGCAATCATTTTGTTGTCATAACCAAATACCATAGGTAATAGTGCTATGGCTATAGGGAACCCAATGGTTAAAATTCCAGGTAAAAGCATTTCTTTCAAAGCAGCTTTTGTCGATATTTCAACACACTTATCGTATTCAGGTTTTCCAGTACCTTCCATAATACCTGGAATCTCTTTAAACTGTCTACGTACTTCATATACCATTTCCATGGCGGCTTTACCTACAGAATTCATAGCTAATGCAGAGAATACTACTGGTACCATCCCACCAACAAATAACATAGCGAGTACGGGTGCTTTAAAGATGTTAATACCATCAATTCCTGTAAAAGTTACATAAGCAGCAAATAAGGCTAAGGAAGTTAGCGCTGCAGAAGCAATAGCAAACCCTTTTCCGGTTGCAGCAGTCGTATTACCAACAGAATCTAAGATGTCTGTACGTTCCCGAACGATTTCTGGTAATTCACTCATTTCTGCAATTCCGCCAGCATTATCAGCAATAGGTCCAAAAGCATCAATTGCTAATTGCATTGCTGTGGTAGCCATCATTGCAGACGCAGCCATTGCAACACCGTAAAAGCCAGCAAACCCATAAGAGATCCAGATTGCAGAAGCAAATAATAAAATTGATGGGAAGGTAGAAATCATCCCTGTAGCCAAACCGGCAATAATATTAGTTCCAGCACCAGTACTTGATTTTTGTACAATAGCAAGAATCGGTTTTTTGCCCAATCCTGTATAATATTCTGTAACTGAAGAAATCACACCTCCTACTACGAGTCCCGCCAATGAAGCGTAGAATACACGGAGTGAAGAGATTTCTTTAATTCCTTCTCCGAAGAATTCCATTCTCATTGTTTCTGGAAGCATCCATTTTACGAGTGCAAAACTAGCGATAGCAAC
>CAZYRG010000109.1:1828-6358 GCA_964650425.1 uncultured Flavobacteriaceae bacterium | reverse complement strand
TCATCTTCTGGGATACCTGCTTCTACTTTTCCAACTAAATCAGCACCTACATCGGCAGCTTTCGTATAGATTCCTCCTCCTACACGTGCAAATAATGCAATGGATTCCGCGCCAAGCGAAAAACCAGCTAGTGTTTCTAATACGATAGTCATCTGTTCTGTAGTGGTCCATTGGCCACCCATAAAGTAGTTGTAGAAAATGATAAAGAATCCAGTCAGTCCCAAAACTGCTAATCCAGCAACGCCTAGTCCCATTACGGTTCCACCACCAAAAGATATTTTGAGTGCTTGTGGCAAACTGGTTCTAGCAGCTTGTGTGGTTCTAACATTAGTTTTGGTAGCGATTTTCATCCCCATATTTCCTGCTAATGCAGAAAAGATAGCGCCAAAAATAAATGCTACTACAATAAGTATGTGTGTTGTAGGTACCATGAAGGAGATTGCAGCAAGTGCGATACTAGCTCCAACAACGAAAAAAGTGAGTAATTTGTATTCTGCTTTTAGAAAGGCTAAGGCGCCTTCATATATGTGGCTGGATATAGCGGCCATTTTACCATCTCCCGCATCCTGCTTTAAAACCCAAGCTCTTTTTACCCACATAAATAATAAGCCTAATACTGCCAGAATAGCTGGCACATAAATCATCATTGATTCCATACAATTCGTGTTTTTTTATTGTTTTAAGATTTGTTGTTTGGTGTTTTGTCAAATAAACAGTCTTTGTTAACAAGAAGGTTTATTGTAATAAAAAAGTTAAAAAACTGGAAGCCAGTGTTTTGTTTTATAGCTTGTTTTTTACCGGGCTAAATGTAGTAAAATCAATAGAATATAAAAAGCGCAATATTTAGAATAAAATATTACGCTTTATTAAAAAAATTCTTAAAAAACAGTGAATTTGTTACTGTTTTTAGAAAATATAATTTGTGATACTATTTAGTCAATACTAAATAATCCAGCTGGTTTGTTTTCTAATTGCTCAAAACGTTCGATACAAGCTTTGATAATTTCTCTTGATTCATGTGCGTTACCCCATCCGCCTACATCAACTTTTTTCTTTTCTAAGTCTTTATATACTTGAAAAAAGTGCTCTATTTCTTTTACTAAATGTGGGTTTAATTCATGCAAATCGTTGATTTTACTTGCAATTGGATCGCTAATGGGAACGCAGATGATTTTTTCATCAGGCCCTTTTTCGTCTGCCATATGAAATACTCCTATCGGTTTTACCTCAATCACACATCCTGGAAATGTAGGTTCTGTCACTAATACTAGCACATCAAGTGGATCACTGTCCAGTGCTAGCGTCTGAGGCATAAATCCATAATCGGCCGGATACATCATCGATGAAAATATCATGCGATCATAACGGATTTTTTTTAATTCAAAATCGTATTCATATTTATTTCTACTTCCTTTAGGAATTTCTATTAATACATCAAAAGTGCTATCTGCTGTTATACTCATTTGTTTATTCTTTGGTTTAATCGATCTTGTTAGGGTAATATTTTATTAAAAACAATTTTTTGCAAAGATACGTAATAGCAAAGGTCTGTTGCAAGCGTTAGGAAAGTTTATGACCACAGAAACCAAACGATAACGTTTGAATACTAATAAAATCGCAAAAGTTCTTTGGTTACTTCTTAGAAATGAAAGCTAAACAATGCTGTTATTCCAAATTTTCGAGCATCGGTATTGTCAAACTAATACCCTCTAATGTAAAAATCAATGCGAAATATGGTAAAGATGTTTCCATTTCCCGCGCTGTATTACCAATATATGGCATCTATTAGGGAGGCCTACGGTTTGCGGAAATCCTGAGGCATCTATACTGATGTTTTATCAGGTAATTAGTCTTGTACGTCTAAAATTGTGTTTCTAAGGGTAACGTTTCTTAGATTGCTCGTTGACTAATTACTAAAGTTTTAAACCAAAAAAACTTCATCAAACTAGTCGATGAAGCTTTGTTTTTATATTAGTTCGTTTGTTTATAGTACTTTTTTAACAGCAAAAACTACGTCCTCACTACTTGGTAACCATTCTTCGAATAGTACAGGGGAGTAAGGTGTAGGGGTGTCGGCAGTATTTATTTTTAGGATTGGTGCATCTAGATAATCAAATAAATTTGATTGTACTTGATACGAAATCTCAGAAGCGATATTAGCAAGAGGCCATGCTTCTTCAAGGATAATTAGTCTATTTGTTTTTTTAACAGAAGTGTATATTGCTTCTAAATCTAAAGGACGTACGGTGCGTAAATCAATGATTTCACAAGAAATATTTTCTTTAGCAAGTGTGTCAGCAGCTTTGATAGCTTCTTTAATGATCTTTCCAAAGGATACAATTGTTACATCTGAACCTTCTCTAATCACATCAGCAACGCCAATAGGAATAGTGTATTCTCCTTCAGGAACTTCTCCTTTGTCTCCATACATTTGCTCACTTTCCATAAAAATAACTGGATCATCATCACGGATGGCAGCTTTCAATAACCCTTTAGCATCTCTTGGATTAGATGGCACTACAACCTTTAGTCCCGGACAGTTTGCAAACCAGTTTTCAAAAGCTTGTGAGTGTGTAGCTCCTAATTGCCCAGCAGAAGCTGTAGGGCCACGAAAAACTATTGGACAATTAAATTGTCCACCACTCATCTGGCGTATTTTTGCTGCATTATTTATAATTTGATCTATACCTACAAGAGAGAAGTTGAATGTCATGTACTCTATAATAGGACGATTGCCATTCATAGCACTACCTACACCAACACCTCCAAATCCAAGTTCTGCAATAGGCGTGTCAATTACACGGTCAGGACCAAACTCATCAAGCATTCCTTTACTAGCCTTGTAAGCGCCATTGTATTCTGCAACTTCTTCTCCCATTAGATAAATAGATTCGTCTCGTCGCATTTCTTCCGACATGGCCTCGCAGATTGCTTCTCTGAACTGTAGTGTCTTCATAGTATATGAGTGTATTTTTTGTAGTATCGAGTGCAAAAATAACAATTAATGGGGCTAAAGGGGCAGTAATTTGTTTAAAAATTTACTATGCATGCATAGTAAATTGAATTTTTATTTGTAATTTCGTTCAAAGTTAAAAAGTTACTAAGGTGCAATTGTAATAGTACCATATAATTTGAATGCTTTTTGATAGTGTATACTAGCTTTTAGCGTGTTAAATTATGTATATTTATACCAATGTCCTATGTGACGAATAAAACTTAGAAAGATAATTTTTAAAAATTGTGAATAAATGAAAATATTAGTTTGTATAAGTCACGTACCAGATACGACTTCAAAAATTAATTTTACCGATGGTGATACCAAATTTGATACCAATGGGGTGCAATTTGTCATTAACCCTAATGATGAATTTGGATTAACCCGAGCTATGTGGTTCAAAGAAAAACAAGGAGCTGCAGTAGATGTGGTCAATGTTGGAGGAACGGAGACAGAACCTACATTGCGTAAGTGTTTGGCAATCGGAGCGGACAATGCTATACGAGTAAATGCCGAGGCTACAGATGGTTTTTTTGTCGCTAGACAATTGGCAAAAGTAGTGCAAGATGGAGGGTATGATTTGATTATTGCTGGTCGCGAATCTATTGATTATAATGGAGGGATGGTACCAGGAATGCTTGCTGCAATGCTGAAAGCAAATTTTGTAAATACCTGTATAGGTCTAGAGGTCGAAGGAACCACAGCAACTGCTGTTCGTGAAATTGATGGAGGTAAGGAAACCTTAAAAACGAGTTTACCTTTAGTAGTAGGCGGACAAAAAGGTTTGGTGGAAGAAAGTGATCTCAAAATACCAAATATGCGAGGAATCATGATGGCACGAAAAAAGCCATTGACGGTTGTAGATCCAGCAGCTGCAGATGCAGAAACCAAGGCTGTAAACTTTGAGAAACCGGAACCAAAAGGAGCAGTTACTTTAGTGGCGCCAGATAATTTAGACGAATTAGTAAATCTTTTGCATAACGAAGCTAAGGTGATTTAGTCATACTACTAAATTATATAGCATTGGTTCAAAAGCCCCTGAAATATTCATCAGGGAAAAAATTAAAAATAAAATATATGTCAGTTTTAGTATATACAGAAAGTGAAAATGGAACGCTTAAGAAAGCTGCATTAGAGGCTGCTTCTTATGCCAAAGGTGTTGCGGATATGTTAGGTACCTCAGTCACTGCGGTAACATTTAATGCAACAGGAGTAGATGCATTAGCAGCTTATGGAGTCGATAAAGTGTTGACGATTGATAATGATAAATTAAAAACGTTTAGTGCCGCTGCCTATGCAGATGCTTTGAAGCAAGCTGTCGAAAAAGAAGCTGCCAAAGTAGTAGTGGTTAGTTCTACGGCAGATAGTAAATATTTGGCACCTATGCTAGCGGTGCATTTGAGTGCAGGATATGCAACGAATGTAGTGGCTTTGCCAGAAAGTGCATCACCTTTTAAAGTAAAACGTACTGCTTTTACGAATAAAGCATTTAATCATACCGAAATTACTACGGACGTCAAAATTATTGGTTTGTC
>CAZYRG010000109.1:0-1728 GCA_964650425.1 uncultured Flavobacteriaceae bacterium | reverse complement strand
TGGAGACCTCATGGAGAACACGTTGGACAAACTGGAAAGCCTGTAGCGTCAAACCTCTATATTGCAATTGGTGTATCAGGCGCTATTCAGCATTTGGCTGGAATTAATGCAAGTAAGGTAAAAGTGGTGATTAATAATGACCCTGAAGCACCTTTTTTCAAGGCTGCAGATTACGGAGTTGTAGGAGATGCTTTTGAGGTAGTTCCGCAATTAATCGAAAAATTAAAGGAATTTAAGGCGAATAACGCTTAAAATTGTTAAATTGTAAACAGATTTGGGGCTGTTTGAACATTGGCGAAGTCCACTGTTCAGACAGCTTTTATATTATAAGGCTTCGTGATTGAAGATAAAAGGCTGTTATAAAATCTAAAAAGTCGAGAAGAGTTCTATAAATATCTCGTAAGTTTGCAGCCAGAAACGAAGAGGTGTGCCTCGAGAATATGAATTAATAGTTTTGTATGAGTTTAGTTCGTTTGAACATCAAGGGAATATCGTATAGTCAAACCCAAAATGGTGCGTATGCACTTATTTTGAGTGAGGTAGACGGAGATCGTAAATTGCCTATTGTAATTGGTGCTTTTGAAGCCCAGTCAATAGCCATTGCTTTAGAAAAAGAAATAAAACCGCCCAGACCACTAACACATGATTTGTTTAAAAACTTTGCAGATCGATTTGATATCGTTGTGAAGCAAGTTATTATTCACAAATTGGTAGATGGCGTATTTTATTCCAGTATCATATGTGAGCGGGACAAAATTGAAGAAATTATAGATGCAAGGACAAGTGATGCTATCGCATTAGCATTACGTTTTCATGCGCCAATCTTTACGTATAAAAACATCCTAGATCAAGCAGGAATTTTTCTTAAAGTCAGTCCAAAATCTGAAGAAGATGGTGAAGGAGTTGATGGTCAGGAAGATGAGTTGGCTACTACAGATATAGAACTAGTAGGAGGTGATACGAATTACAAAGAATTATCGTTAGATGAATTGAACCGAATGTTAGATCAAGCTGTAAATAATGAAGATTATGAGCTGGCAGCAAGAATTCGAGACGAAATTTCTAAGCGAAATTAATCTAGCACGATTATTGTTTTGTAATTTTCGTTTATATTAGAACCGTATCATGAATAGCATATTAAAAATCACATTAGTACTTTTGTTACTCGTTGGAGTTGCGCCAAAATTTGTTGCGCAGCAAATATCTGTGGAACAAGAGCTGGGTTTAGAAAAAAAATGGAGGCTAGAGGCTGTTAAAGAACGAGACAGTGTAAAAACAGATTCTATTGTTTTTTTGAAAAAAAGCGGTGCTGGACATTTGAATCTTAATGGTGGAAAATTCTCTTTGAGTTTTTTGGCTAAAGATGAAAGTATTGAGACTGGAGACTATATGCTCAATGAGCGAGAGGTAGTGCTCTTTTATAATAACACCAATGATTCTGTTGTGCGTTATAGGATAGAGGCTCAAACGGATTCGACCATGGTCCTTTCCAAGAATGATGAAACATTCTATTTTTTCAACGAGCAGATCAGTAAACGAGAAGCGCGTAAAAAAAAAAGCGCAGAGCACTCCTTGATAAATTCAAGTGACTCCTCTGATACGCCAAAATCACTAATCCCTAATCAGGGATTTTCTTTTTCTAGCTTATTCCGGGGTGTGCTAGGCATGCTTGTATTATTGTTGTTAGCATTTTTATTTAGTAAAAATAGAAAAGCCATCAATTGGAAA
>CAZYRG010000108.1:2553-10233 GCA_964650425.1 uncultured Flavobacteriaceae bacterium | reverse complement strand
AAAAAGAAGAAAGTACGACTTCCTAAAGTGGATTTAAATAATTGGAAGGTGACACTTCCGGTTCTTAATGAAAAAAATAAACCGTATGAGATAGCGCCTCCAGAAATTTTGGATTTTGCAAATAACGAAGTTGCCAAACCGTATATGTATATTGATTCTACGGCAGGAGCAATTGTATTTCACGCAATGCCTACCAATTCGACGACGGCAAATACCAAATACTCAAGATCAGAACTGCGAGAACAAATGGTGCCTGGTGATAATAATACGAATTGGACCTTTGCAGATGGTGGTACTATGAAAGGGAAAATTGCAATTGATGCTATTTCAAGAGATAAAAAAGGAAAGTACCATAAGGTCATTATCATGCAAATTCATGGGCGTCTTACTAATGAGCAGCGAACGTTGATTGGTAAAAAAGATAATGATGCACCACCGATATTAAAAATCTATTGGCAAAATGGTAAAATACGAGTAAAAACCAAAGTCCTTAAAAGTTTGAATGCAACACCAAAAGGAATCCTATATAAAGATGCATGGGATGATGATAAAGGGCACACATTTGAACAAGAAGTAGGTTTTAGAAAATTTACGTTAGAAGTGAAGATTTCTAAAGGGAAAATGGTGGTGGCATTAAATAATACAGAGTTTAAGGTATATGAAGATATACATATGAAGAAATGGGGTGTATTCGAGAATTATTTTAAAGCAGGTAATTATTTTCAATCTCGAGATGAAGGTTCTTTTGCTAAGGTGAAATTTTATGAATTAGAGGTAACACATTAGAAATGAATGAAAAATTAAGATTAGCGTAGTTGATTGTTATTGAATTTGGCTAGGATACATATCCAGTAAAAACTCAATAAATTAAAAAAAAAGCTGATAAAACTATTATTTTCTTAAATTTAAATAATACTATCTGGTAAACCAGATAGAAACATAATATTATTTATAGATGAAGATAGAAATATTTACCAAAAATGATAACCGAACGGTTCAAAATGAAATTATAACAAAAATAAGGGATCTTATTAATTATAAAAATTTAGAACCTGGCGACAAACTTCCATCAGAAAGGATGCTGTCCGAAAAATTTGAAGTTTCTAGAGGGAGTATTAGAGAGGCCATAAAGAAATTAGAATTTTTTGGTTTACTACAGTCAATTCCGCAGAGTGGTACGTTTGTAGCAAATATAGGTGTAATTGCTATGAATGGAATGATTTCGGATATATTACGATTAGAAGATCCTGATTTTAAATCCTTGGTAGAGACTAGGATATTATTGGAGCTAAAGACCGTGAAATTAGCAGCAATTAGAAGAACTAATGAAGATTTAGAGCATATAAAAGAAACGCTTGATGCCTATGAAAAAAGAGTGCTAAATGGAGAGGATGCTGTCCAAGAAGATCTATTATTTCATCTGGCAATTGCTAAGGCAAGTGGTAACAGTACAATGAATACTTTTATGCTTACCATTACACCAGAAATTATTACAAATTTTGAAAAATATCACGTTTGTGATAAGAATCAAGCTGTTTTAGGAATTCAAGAGCATGTGGATATTTATGAAGCTATAAAGGCTCAAGATCCAAAATTAGCGAAGGCAAAAATGAAAATTCATTTTAATGTTTTGTATCAATACTGTTACAACATTAATTAAAGTTAAGATACTTTTTTCTGCCTCTAAGCATGACTAAATACTAATAAACAACAAACATAAAAAATAATGAAAATTAGAGGCTTACGCTGGTGGATCATTGGCTTAATTTTTTTAGCTACCGTCATTAATTATATTGATAGAACTGCGTTTGCGCTGCTTTGGCCAGAGATGGGCGAAGATCTTGGCATGGATAAATCAGATTATGCCATTATGCTCAATGTATTTATGGCATGCTATGCTTTTGGCAAATTTGCTTCTGGTAAGTTATATGATACGATTGGTACACGTTTGGGCTTTACAGTTTCTATTATTATATGGTCCGTAGCATCTGCCTTTCACGCATTTGCTAGAGGCGTCATTTCACTTTCAATTTTTAGAGGTTTACTAGGGATTGGAGAAGCAGGTAACTGGCCAGGTGCCGTAAAAAGTAATGGCGAATGGTTTCCGGTTAAAGAACGTGCTACCGCTCAAGGTATCTTTAATGCCGGAGCTTCTATAGGAAATGTTATTGCGCCATTTGTTATAGTTTTCTTGTATACAAAATTTGGATGGAAAACGACCTATATTATACTTGGAGCAGTGGGAGTGCTATGGGTAATTCCTTGGTTGTTTTTAAATAAATCTACGCCGGAAAAACATCCTTGGGTAACCGACGAAGAGCGTAATCTTATTCTTTCTAGCAAAATTGATAAAAATGATGTGGACACGGCCAAAAAAGTGAAGAGCCTTAGTGTTGCAAAAATTCTAAGCTATAAGCAATCATGGGGGGTGTTATCATGTCGCTTTTTTATAGAACCTATTTGGTGGTTTTTTGCAGGTTGGATGCCTATTTATTTAAATGACAAATTCGATTTAAGTATTGAGGAAATAGCAGGGACTATGTGGATCTCCTATTTAATGGCAGCCGGCGGTAGTATTATTGGAGGGTTGTTTTCTGGCGAATTAATGAAAAAACGAAGCGTAGATTTTTCTAGAAAAGTAACCATTACAGTTGGAGGTGTTTTAATCTTAGTAGCATTTATAGGTATCATAACGCTAGTGAGAGCTGATAACTTTATGACCTTTATATATTTGGCTGGATTAGCCCTATTTGGGTTTCAGTTTGCAATTGGCAACATTCAAACAATTTCAAGTGATTTATTTCGAGGACCATCCGTTGGTACATTAGCGGGATTGGCAGGTACAGTTGCTGCTGTATCACCTATGATCATGAATTGGTTCGTGGGTCAAATAACAACAAGTTCTTATACACCGGCTTTCATTGCAATATGTGTGGCAGTTATATTAGGGGTTTTGTCCATATTCTTTTTTATAAAAAATATTGGACCAGTACGAAAAATAATAGAATAATTACATAAGTCGAAAAAACAAAAAAAGTTAGAATGAAAAAAGTAAATGATAAAGTCGCTATAATAACAGGCGCAACAGGGGGAATTGGTTTTGAGGTCGCTAAAAGATTGGGCCAAGATGGATATACTGTAGTGCTAAATGGTATAAACGCTGAGGACGGTGCACAACGAATCAAAGAACTTACTGCAGAGGGTATCACAGCTGAGTACTATAATTTTGATGTCACAAATGAAGAAGCTGTAACGTCAAACATTACTAAAATTGGTGAGAAATATGGTAAAGTTGATGTGTTAGTAAATAACGCTGGAGGATTAGGCGGAAGATCTAGATTTGAAGGTATGACTACAGAGTTTTATAGATCTGTAATGGCATTAAATTTGGATTCTACATTTTTTGCTTCAAGAGCGGTTATTCCTTTTCTTAAAAAAGGCGATAATGCTTCTATCATCAATTACACATCCATTGCTGGATGGAATGCAGGAGGACCAGGCGCAGGAATTTATGGAACATCAAAAGCAGGAGTTCACGCTATTACTAGAGCATTAGCAAAAGATTTAGCAGAATATGGTATACGCGTTAATGCAGTATCTCCGGGTACAATAGATACAGCCTTTCATTCGCAGATTAAATCAACAAAACCAGAAGTTTTTGCTTCTTGGAAAAATAATATCTTGTTAGGAAAATTAGGACAACCAGAAGAGGTTGCTTCCGTTGTTTCATTCTTGGCAAGTGATGATGCTAAGTTTATAACCGCAGAAACTATACAAGTTGGTGGTGGACAAGGTTTAGGGATTTAAGCTAGTTGGATTTAATTCTTCAGGACTGTCCGTAAATAGAGCGGTTGTTCAAAGTCAAAAGTATTACATCTTTACTAATGAACTTTTTGGACGGTTTCTGTTTATTTGATTAGCCATTTATATAAAAGAGGTGGTCTTCAAAGTTAAATTTAGTGTCATTTCGAGCGCAGTCGAGAAGTATTTAATCTTGATTTTTCGGTTCATTTCGACTGCGTTCAATATGACGTTTTTAGTTTCTCATACTTTTTAGACGACTTAATTAATTACAGAATAGTATAAAGTCAATGAATAAGGTAGTTACTTTTGGCGAAATCATTTTGCGCCTATCGACAGAACGTTATTTGAGATTTACGCAGGCAAGAGCTTATGGAGCTTCTTATGGTGGAGGTGAGTTTAATGTTGCTGTTTCGATCAGTAATTTAGGAATTCCATCAGAGTTTGTCTCACGCTTACCAGCGAATGAAATAGGGGATACAGCCTTTCAGGAAATAAAAAAACTGGGCGTTGGACATGAGCATATTTTGCGTGGAGGAAAAAGACTTGGAGTCTATTTTCTTGAGACTGGTTCAGGGACGCGACCTACCAATGTGGTTTATGATCGTGAAGGTAGCTCCATTGCAACAATCGATACGGGACTATTTGATTGGGAAGAAATATTAAAAGATGCTACTTGGTTTCATTGGAGTGGGATAACACCTGCTATATCAGAAGCTACGGCGCTAGAATGCCTTGAAGCGGTAAAGGTTGCTAAACGACTTGGATTGACGATATCTACGGATTTAAACTACCGATCCAAACTATGGAAGTGGGGTAAAGAACCGAAGGACATTATGCCAGAACTACTTGCTTATAGTGATCTGATTTTAGGAGATGTCAATACTGCTTTTTTTATGCTAGGTGCGGATAAAGTAGATCCAGATTATCAGGATGATACCTCATTAAAAGTTTTTTATGACGAAATTTTCAAATTGTGTCCAAATCTTAAACAAATAGCAACAACCTTGAGGTATTCTGTGAGTGCATCTCATCAGCGCATAGGAGGGTTGTTATATGATCGAGAACAGATTTATCGAGCAAATGTGCAAGAGGTGAATCCGGTTGTAGACCGTGTAGGAAGTGGTGATGCTTTTATGGGAGGACTGCTTTTTGGACTTATGGATAATCCGCAGGACAATCAACGAGCTCTAGATATAGCGGTTGCTTCTTGTTGTCTTAAACATACAGTCTATGGCGATTACAATTTAGTGTCGCTTCAAGATATCGAGCGTTATATGGCTGGAGATCGTAATGGTGTTGTATCTAGATAAACAGTTGATTAGTAATTAAATTTTCCTGTGAAGTGATCTTCATTGCTAATTTTTTTACATAAAAGTGCATAGTAAGTTCATGCTCGGAAATGGAGGGTAATTGTTTTGACTCCAAAACAACTTACGCGGCCATAGCTACAGTAGGCGTTCCATGGATTTCTATCACTGGAGTACTACTTAACTCAGGAGTAGTGTTGATAGTTTTTAAAATGGTATAGTTAAACCAAATTGAGACTAATCTGTATGGGATTTCTAGAGAATCTTTAATACCGAGCTTCGAATCCTCCATATGAATCCATCTCTTTAATGGCTGCTCATAGATTTTATTCATGATTTCTTGCTTTCCAAAATGAATTTTCATTTTAATGAACATTTCTACGTCAAATAACCATCTACTAAAAAAGCTTTTGTCAAAAAGTACGGGAACAAGGTTCGCACGAAATACTTTGGCGCCACACTGTGTATCTTGAATAGAAAGTCCTAGAATGGTAATGATAAGTAAGTTGATGACTTTAGAAATAATGGCTCTCACGACATTTTTTTCGATGTCTTCTGAAGCATTTTTTGCTCTGGATCCGAATACAAAACTTAAGGTGTTGTCCGTTTTTAATGTTTTAAGCAAATCGCCAAAATCCTCGAAGTCTGTAGATAGGTCTGCATCAATAAAACCAATGAATTCGATATCACCTCTATTATAAAGGTATTGTGCTCCAGATCTAACAGCAGCAGCTTTTCCGGCATTCTTTTTTACGTCTACAACACTTACTTTAAAAGGATTTGCTTCTTGTAAGTCTTTCAGGACTGTGATCGTGTCATCGGTACTCCCATCATTTACAAAACACAAATGGTAGTTGTTTTCTTGGGTAATAAAGTTTAAAAAGACTGAAGTGTTTAATCTTTTTTCTTCATTATAACAGGGGATGATTATTCCAGTTTTCATAAGCTATTATTTGGGGGTTACAGGACTAAAGTAGCATGGAATGACAGGCTAATCAGGGCTAATTCGGTTAGCAGGAGTTTGCTGTCGACGAATGGTTTTTATCGATAGACGGACCGTTCGTCGAAACCAAAACCTTTGTTGTATATTTAGAATAAGGAAATCTAATAGGTTCTTTTTGTGTTGAATACTGATATGAGCACGATGAAGACCGCTCAATAAGAACTAGAAATTTTTTACTATCGATAAAAAAACTACAAATAAGTATTTAATAAGTGCATTGCTGCTCGGTGTTGTTTTTCACAGCGCTAGTATGTTTTATACCTTGGAGTCAACCTATGATGCATTAATTCATTTATTTTTTGCAGATCATTATGCCCAAAATTGGTTCGAACCTTGGAGTTATAAATGGTATACAGGGTTTACGACTATGGGCTATCCTCCATTGGTGCATCAAGCAATAGCATTATTCTCCTATATAGGAGGGCTCAAGTTTGGTTTGTATAGTGTTGCTATTATTGCGGTGCTACTTTTTATCACTGGTGTTTATCGATTTTCCTTAGTACTTACTTCTAATAGAAAAGTAGCGGGTTATGCTGCTCTTCTTGCGGTATTTTCTTCTTCTTTCTTAGAAACCTTACATATTTTTGGTCAGCTACCTAGTATTGTGGGTATTGCTTTATTAATGCATGCGCTTCCTGAGATTTATTTATGGCTTCGAACGGGGAAACTTCGTTTTTTAGTGACCTCATGGAGTCTTATTGCTGTAACGGTTACTTCACATCATGTGACTCCCATATTCGGAATGGTGTTTTTCATCTTTCCATTGATCGGAATGGCTATTATGGATGTGTCGAGAGAAAAAGTACATTCCTTTGAGCAAATTACTTTTTTGGTCTTTCTAAAAACTTTTTCTCGTCTTTTTAAAAGAATTGTAAGTTTTGGATTAGGATCTTTGGTGCTGATCATTGGATGTATTTTACCCTATTGGATTAATACCAAAAACAATCCAATTACACAGGTTCCGATACCGCATGGTTCTAGAGACAATTTTATAGAAATCACTTCTTCAGGTTTAGTGTTTTTTGTGATTCCTTGGGGGATATTACTTTTTTTACTTCCGTACTTTTTTTATCGATATTACAGCAAACGCTATTTATTTTTTGGGCTATCACTTTCGATATTAACGCTACTCGGGACTGGTGGTACGACACCCATTCCAAGACTGTTGTTGGGGGAGAATGCTTTTAATATTCTGACGCTAGATCGATTTACTTTATGGGCGTCTATTATGGTGTTGCCGCTTTTTGGTGAGTTTGCCTATCGTTTTGTAGAAGGGGACCTGAAACAGTATATGCACGAGAAGTTTGGTAGTATTCAACACCGAATTTTGGGCGGATTGCTGGTGGGAGCGTTTATTTTTGTAGGTGTTTTTACGATGAGTTTGGGATACTTTAAGCCCTCACAACCTCAGAAAATAAAGATGTTGCCGATTGTTAATTTTCTAAAACAAGATCAACATGATCATTGGCGTTATCTACCTCTTGGTTTTGGAGATCAGATGGCTTGGTTGTCGACTCAGACCAATGCAATGACCGTAGATGGGAATTATCATTCGGCCAGAAGACT
>CAZYRG010000108.1:0-2453 GCA_964650425.1 uncultured Flavobacteriaceae bacterium | reverse complement strand
CAATATATGCTAGAAGTTTCTGTAAGTGATGGCCTGTTGAGTTCGTATGCCAAGCTTGATGAGATTGAGGTGGAGTTGCAAGGGCAAACGGATAGTTCAGCAACGGCCAATGTTTTGACCAAATGGATTACTCCATTAGAAATAGTGAAAAAGACTTTTTATCATGATTTGGTTAAACGGAAAGATAAATGGTATGTAAAGCCTTCGGAATACGATTTGGACATTCCTCCAGATCAGCTTTTCGCCGAAAACACAACGACCTATTACAATCACGGGCGCCGAAGAATCACCTCCGAGCAAACCTATCATGAAGATGTGTTAAAGCAACCTGTTTTGGAGGTACTTTCTGCAAAAATTATTAAAACCGAAGATACCTATGTCCTTATTGGCGAACTGCAAAATGTAGATAATGTTCCTGCTGATGTGGTCGTAAATGGAACCTTATATTCGGCGACGAATAACAAGCTGGCTTCGTATAATGTCAAAGATCAAATGAAACATAAATTACTACCCAAAGAAATCACGAGTTTCCGTATTAATTTTGAGGAAATCGCTTGGATGGATGCCGCTGCGACTAAGCCCAAAACTTTTGATCCAAATCAATTTACTGCTGCAAGAATCGAAAGTGAGCCCACTAAGTTCAATATTCAATGCGCTGGAAATGTTGCGACAACAGATCTGTATAAAGGCGTTGTGCTTAATGCCCTTTCGGTAAAGGAAAATCGATTATATGGTGTGCTTTTTAATTCTGGATTACAAGAAGTCACCATTCCGCAATTGTTGATCTCGTATTATGATAAAGACAAAAAGCTAATTTGGGTAGATCACAAGTATATTCCAGAAGGAATACGACCACAACGCAAAAACTATTTTGATTACAAGCTCTTAAGCATTACGAATACACATACGATAACGAAAGCCATGGATTATGTTTTTGTTAATGGATTATCGAATGCTGAAATTAGCAAAAAAGTAGTGCCAGATAGAAATGTAACCCACCACAATGCACAGTTAATAGCCATAAAAGGTGTTGGTTTTTCCTATATAAAAATTGAGACGAACAGTTATATCGGCTCCACAAACTAATGAGAAGGTCAAGAATACATAGCGTTCTGGGTATAGCAGCAATACTAGTTTGCAGCATTGGTTTTACAACTACTCCAGCTTTTAACGAGGAGGTGTCGGCCGTTTTGTTGACAGAACAAAAGGTCTTTAAGGCGGGATCCGAAATTGGATTGGATTTCAAGTTGTCCAAAAAGGTCAAAACAGAACTATTTTTGCATGGCTCCTATGGGAGTACACTTTTGTATGCTGACAATGGTAGTTTCTCACTCCCCAGTTTTATGACTAAAAAACGGGGAAGGATCGATTTTTCTTTATACCATCAAAAGAAAGTATTACATCAAGGATTTATAAGTATTATATCGAATACAGAAAGCAGGGTGCAATTAGAATCCTATGTGGGGCCTCCAAGTAGTATTGCAGGAGGTGAGGACTATACCATGCAAGTGGTCATTGCTACGGATATTCATGACAATCCGTTGCCGGATAGCACTACTATCTATATGAAACAGCAATTTCAGGAACTGGAAAAAGAAACGATTATTGCTAGTAAAGATTTGATAGGATGGGTCAATCTGTTTTCTTATGATAGCGCAGGAAGAGTATTGCTGGCTTCCAAGGTTGGACCAACAACCTCCAAGGAATTTACAGTGGACATCTACCCTTCTTTGGGAGTAGATTTTACTATCCAGAGTTCAAGAAGACATCAGTATGCTGACGGAAATCAACTTACAGAATTTACTACATCGGAGATTAAAGACCGCTATGGGAATACGATTAGCGACGGGACATTGGTCGAATTTGCCATAATGGACAAGAAGGGTAGCGTACTCCATACGCAGGGCAGTACCATCAAAGGAGTCGCCACTGCCAAAATGTTGCATCCCGATCATCCAGAAACTTGGCACGTAAAAGCTTACATTCAAGGCATTGCGGAAAGTAATACGTTGGAGCTCACTTACAAATCTGTTTTGGATGATTTTGAAGTAACGGTTGATGCCAAAAATCGAAAAGTCATCATAGGACCGATTTTGAGTTTTATGGAACAACGCATTCCCGATGGGGCTACAGTTGTTTTAAATATTTTTCAAAAAGACACCTTGTTAGCGCGAAAAACAAAAAGTTCATTGAATGGCATGGTTATTTTTGATTTGAAAAATGGTAATTACCCTGCCGGGAATTATACCATACAGCTTGAAGCATTAGGCGTGCAGAAAACACCGATTACTATCGAATTGCCATGAAAGAACGGAATAAGAACATATATCGCCTGCTGATTATGAGTTCCTTTGTCGGAATACTCATAGCGATTATTTTTGGAATTAGTCAGTTGTTGTCGTATTTGAATTCTGGCGCAGATCGCTCTTCGATGCTGCATTTGGAGCTAAAAA
>CAZYRG010000107.1:4056-10604 GCA_964650425.1 uncultured Flavobacteriaceae bacterium | reverse complement strand
CTTCTATTAGCATTGCAGAAGCAAGACCTGATGTGTACGCTGCATACATTGATGGAAGAAACGGTACTATAGCAATGAAATTAGGTCAAGGTAACTGGTCTCCTAATGGATCAGGTTGGGTTCTAGAAACCGCTGGAACGGATTATGCCGTATGGACCAATATTGGGGATATACCACCTCCGACTACAACTTTCAAAGTATACGCAAAAGATTTTACAACAGTATATACTTGGAATGACAATCTTCAAGCTACATCAGGACAATGGCCAGGAAAAGCAATGACTACTGAAGGTGAATGGCAAGTTGCTCAAGTACCAGCAGAGTGTACGAATCTTATTTTCAGTTTTAATGGTGGTAACCAAACTGCTGATTTAGTAGCTTGTGAAGACAAACCTTACTTTTTTGAAGGAGAATGGTTTGCTGAAGACCCAACAACTGATCCTCTACCTGATAATTTAACGGTTTATGTGCAAGGCTTTAGTCATATATATACATGGACCGGAAGAACAGCTACATCAGGAAGATGGCCAGGTGCACGTATGGAAAGTATTGGAAATGGATGGAGTAGGTATACCTTAGAGGATGCAGATTGCTCAAATATTGTTTTCAGTAATAATGGGCGTAACCAAACACGTGACTTGAGCACTTGTTCTGATGAACCTTTCTATTACAACAATAGATGGAATGCCAATGCTCCAGGTGCTAAATTAGCAACAGACCTAGGATCTGAAAACAGCAATATTACTTTAGCGCCAAACCCTTTACAACCTAATAGTGCACTTTACTTCTCTACCGATACTGATGGTGAAGCACTGATAACAATTAGTAATGTTCTAGGGCAACAACAGACGATCTATAGTGGCGTATTAGATGCAGGTAAACACAAAATAGCATTGGATGATATTAATTTATCATCTAGTAATGGATTATTTTTTGTAACTTTAATGATAAATGAAAATAAAACAACGCTAAAGGCGATTATGAAATAAATATTCCTGATTTTTTCAGGATAAAGACTTAGTTGATTTGTGTGTTTAAATTAACTTTGTGTGAATCGGATCTTGTTCTTCGGAATAGGATCCGTATTCATTTAAGAGCATTTTTAATAACCTTACTCTAATAAATCTTTCTTACATTTAGGCAATCCTTAAAAATAACCTAATGAGAATTATTCTTCTAGCTGCTATTACAACGACGATATTATTTAGCTGCAAAACGGAAAAAAAAGAAGTATCAGCAGCTGTCATCCAAGAAACTGAAAAAGCAGAAGTTCCAGTAATTGATGATCCTTCTAAAAAAGACCATCAAATACGAGAAATTTCGAAAACTGAAACTGCTCCAACCATTGATGGAAATCCAGATGACGCATCATGGAAAAATGCCAGCTGGTATCCACTTGACCAAAAATGGATTGGAGAGGATTATACTCCAGAGGATTTTAGTGGCCGCTTTAAACTTACATGGACACCAGAAGCCTTATACTTGTTGGTAGAAGTTACAGATGATGTATTATATGATCAAAATCCAGATCCATTAAAATCATGGTGGGATGATGATTGCGTAGAAATTTTTATTGATGAAGATAACTCTGGAGGACTACACCAGTTCTCTCACAACGCTTTTGCGTATCACGTTGCGCTAGACACGAAAAATGTTGTAGACATGTCCCCAGTTACTAAAGGTGGTGCTTTGTATAATGATCATGTGATCACCAAAAAAATCACTACAGGAAACACGACTATTTGGGAGCATAAAATATTGGTATATGATGATTCTTATACCGATGGACAAACGAATACACCTGTTACACTTACAGCAAATAAAAAAATAGGATTTTCATTAGCGTATTGTGATAATGATACTAGTAAAGAAAGAGAAAATTTTATTGGTTCTGCCTTTGTTCCTGGTGAGAACAAAAATAAAGGGTATATTGATGCAAGCACTTTTGGAACCATAGTTTTGAAAGAGTAAAACGCGTAACGCACATAAATTGCTTATTAAATTGCATTAAAAAGGATTCCTAAACAACTACCCTTTTTTATTCCACTTATCTTTACTATTAAAAAATTGCAACCAAAACCACATATTCTTCCCACCATCATTCTAGCACAATTTGCATGCACTTCTTTATGGTTTGCCGGCAATGCTGTATTGGGAGGTCTGAATATTCCAGAAAGTGATACTGCGGCACTCGGATATGTACTTTCTGCTGTTCAATTTGGTTTTATCCTAGGCACCTTAGTCTTTGCTTTCTACAACATTGCCGATCGCTACCCACCTGCCGTCGTGTTTTTTGCGAGTGCATTAGTAGCCGCGAGCTGTAATTTAGCATTATTAGTGCCCGAAATATCGCTAAATGGTATTATAGCAGCACGTATAGGAACTGGTTTCTTTCTGGCAGGCATCTATCCCGTTGGAATGAAAATTGCTGCAGACTATTATGAAAAAGGGCTAGGTAAGGCCTTAGGATATCTAGTGGGCGCTTTGGTGTTAGGAACTGCTTTTCCGCATATACTTAAAAGCTTTAGTGGTCAAAATAATTTGGTATTTGTTACACTCATCACTTCAGGGATAGCCGGTGTAGGCGGATTGGCTCTTTGGTTATTAGTCCCTAATGGACCTTACAGGAAACCTGCAGCCAAATTACAATTCGATGCCATCCCATCGCTATTCAAAATCCGAGCATTTCGCAAAGCGGCTTTTGGGTATTTTGGACATATGTGGGAGCTCTATGCTTTTTGGGGATTTGTTCCAGTGATTTTGAACACGTATATCCAACAACATCATAGCGCTTTAAACATTCCACTATGGAGTTTTATAATTATTGCTATAGGAGCACTTTCGTGCATTATTGGTGGGTATAGTTCGCTAAAATATGGTAGCAAAAAAGTAGCTTTTCTTGCACTGACTATTTCTGGTATATGTTGCTTGTTCTCTCCCCTCCTATTTCAGCTTCCTATAATCCTATTCTTACTAGCTCTACTAATTTGGGGGATGGTTGTTATTGCTGATTCTCCGCAGTTTTCTACATTAGTTGCGGCATCCGTACCATCAGAACTCAAGGCTACGGCATTGACCATTGTTAATTGTATTGGTTTTGCGATTACAATTGTTAGTATTCAAGTACTTTCGGTTTTTGTATCCGAATCTACTTATCCTACCAAATATCTATTATTAGGCATTGGACCTTTACTAGGGCTTATCGCTTTATTAAGAAAGTAGATGATTAAGATATCAAAGACCAACGTCTTTTATTTATATCTTTATAACAAATAATTATTCTTTTTTCACAAAAATCAAACACCAACGAATGAAAACGATAAAAGAACGCTATTGGAGAAAGAACTTAAAATACCTAACCATTTTATTATCCATTTGGTTTATCGTTTCTTATGGTTTTGGAATTTTGCTAGTAGAGCAACTGAATACCATCAAAATTGGAGGCTTTAAGTTAGGCTTTTGGTTCGCACAACAGGGATCTATCATTGTATTCGTCATACTTATCCTTGTTTATATTCGATTAATGAATCGATTGGACAAAAAATTCAACTTCAACAACTAATTTATGAGTATTCAACTTTGGACTTGGATCCTTGTCGGGCTAACATTCTCCTTGTATATAGGCATTGCTATTTGGTCAAGAGCCAGTTCTACCAAAGAGTTTTATGTTGCCGGAGGTGGTGTTTCGCCATTAGCCAATGGACTTGCCACTGCAGCAGACTGGATGAGTGCAGCTTCTTTTATTTCTATGGCAGGACTCATCTCTTTTAATGGCTATGATGGTTCTGTGTATCTGATGGGATGGACCGGTGGATATGTATTACTCGCACTACTATTAGCACCATACCTGCGCAAATTTGGAAAATTTACCGTTCCTGACTTTATTGGAGATCGTTATTATTCGAATGTAGCCCGCAGTGTTGCCGTTATTTGTGCCTTATTAGTCTCATTTACCTATGTTGCAGGACAAATGCGTGGTGTTGGTCTGGTGTTCTCAAGGTTTTTGGAAGTAGATATTAATACGGGAGTCATAATCGGAATGATTATCGTGTTATTCTATGCCGTTTTAGGGGGTATGAAAGGGATTACCTATACGCAAGTTGCCCAGTATTGTGTGCTCATTTTTGCCTTTATGGTTCCCGCCATTTTTATTTCTATCCATATGACAGGAAATCCAATTCCGCAATTAGGTTTTGGAAGCACTGATGCTAATGGAATTCCTTTATTAGATAAACTAGACCGCTTACATCGCGAATTAGGATTTGCGGAATATACTTCAGGGAGTAAATCTAAGCTCGATGTGTTTTTTATTACTGCTGCACTGATGGTGGGTACAGCTGGACTCCCACATGTAATCGTGCGATTTTTTACGGTAAAAAAGGTAAGCGACGCCAGAAAATCTGCTGGATGGGCACTCTTTTTTATCGCAATTTTATACACCACGGCGCCAGCAATTGCAGTTTTTTCGAGAACAAATCTTATAGAAACTGTACACAATGTCAAATATGATGCACTACCAGATTGGTTCAATAATTGGGAAAAAACGGGCTTGCTCATTTTTGAAGATAAAAACAACGATGGGAGCGTACAATATCTGGCGGACAGCAAAAAAAATGAACTTGTCGTAGACAAAGATATTATGGTATTGGCAAATCCAGAGATTGCTAAATTACCAAACTGGGTCATTGCGCTAGTTGCTGCTGGCGGATTAGCAGCAGCGCTTTCTACAGCAGCAGGACTTCTGCTAGTGATCTCTGCATCGGTATCTCATGATTTGATAAAGAAAATGATTAAACCAGATATCTCAGAAAAAGGAGAATTAATTGCTGCACGTTTATCTGCTATTATTGCTGTAATTATTGCAGGTTATTTTGGGATCAATCCTCCCGATTTTGTAGCTGCTACTGTAGCTTTAGCCTTTGGTTTAGCCGCGGCTTCATTTTTTCCTGCTATAATTCTAGGAATTTTTAGCAAAAGAATAAATAAAGAGGGCGCAATCGCAGGCATGATTGTCGGGATCCTAGGGATGCTTTTTTATATGCTAAAATTCAAATTTGACTGGTTTGGTGGCGGTACCAAAGAAGATTGGTGGTTCGGAATATCACCAGAAGGTTTCGGAACAGTTGCTATGTTTGCTAACTTTATCGTTGCTATTATTGTTTCTAAAGCTACCCCTGCACCTCCTCAAGAAGTACAAGAGATTGTCGAAAATATTAGAATTCCTAGTGATGCGGGAGAAGCCATAACGCATTGAAAATTCTTTATTCGAAAACATCATTTTTAAATAAATACAGCGTAACTTTTTAGAATTTCCTTGGCAAAAGTCACCAAACTGTATTATATTCGATACGTTATGTTACATAACAATTAACGAGTGTTTGATAAACACTAACTAGCTAATACACCATGAATCCGTCATCTTCCGGTTGGATAAAAAAGCATTTACTCTACTTCGTGGATGATGTCCTTGAAAAACAGGACCCAGACACCTATTATGACACCTTCAGAGCAAATGGCTTTATCTATGGCACATCGGTAAACACTATGGTTCCTGAGGAACATCAGCAACTCAATTGGACGGAAACTGAAAAAACCAAAATCAACTTATTGGATGCGCTTGTGGCTACCTATTATGATAGCATCGAAAATACTTCTGCTGAGGACTGTATTGCAGCTTTAACTGGATTTTACGATCTACTAGATGCTAAAAAGTCTTTTTTTGAAATATCAGGTTCTGACAAACATAGTTATGAAAAGCTAGAGAAAATTATTCATTTGCGTGTCCAAACCAATGAATCAGTTTTCAAAAAGAACTTTAGTCATATTTTAACCAATGCGCTACTTTTTGTAGATGTTTTGGCATTTGAATATTACTTGATCTATGACAAAGATCCTGCAGCGTACGCAGCTAAGTTGGAAGAAACAATAACGAACACGGTATTTTTAGCATTAAAATCGAAAGAAAATAAAGATGAATATGATGACTTACTGGTCAAATTATTTTCCTCCTCCGTTCGGTATACGACAATTTCTAATAAAGAGGATGCCAGTTTTGATTATCTATTATTAGAGGACTATACGGATATCTTAGAAAAGCGTTACATCCTAGATCTCACCTGTCTGGCGGTTTGGAACGATAAGGCATTAGACGTGCGAGAACATCATTTTGTGACGGCCTTGGGTGAAGAATTACAATTAGAACAGCATCTAGTTAGAGATGCTATCCGATATGTACATCAATTTATTGAAGCGCATAAAAAGGAAATTTCATTTTTCAAATATTCTAATCCAATTAATCACTTTTACCGACAAACTACACGTACGGTGAGTGTACTAATTCTTAGAAATAAAAAACGTCTTCTAAAGGAATTGTCACAAAGTAAGGAGTTAGTCGTTCTATTGGGACAATCTACCTATCGTGATCTCACTGAAGAGGAGAAAACTTTGGTTAAAGAACAATTATTAGATATTTGCAAAACGATTCCTTCTCTTGCCATTTTTATTCTCCCAGGTGGAAGTATTTTAATGCCAATTCTCATCAAATTTAT
>CAZYRG010000107.1:0-3956 GCA_964650425.1 uncultured Flavobacteriaceae bacterium | reverse complement strand
AATGTTCGCATTAATTCGTAAAGAAATACATACTTTTTTTGCATCTCCAGTAGGCTATTTAGTTATTGGACTTTTTTTGGTGCTCAATGGATTATTCCTTTGGGTTTTTAAAAGTGAATTCAATATTATGGATAGTGGGTTTGCTGATTTGGCTCCTTTTTTTGCCCTAGCTCCCTGGATCTTATTATTGATTATCCCTGCGGTAACCATGCGAAGTGTTGCAGAAGAAAAACGACAAGGCACGCTGGAGTTATTACTAACCAAACCTTTCCGATTAGGACAATTGGTCCTTGGGAAATACCTTGGGGTCTATCTTCTTATTCTTATTGCATTACTTCCGAGTCTTTTATACATCATAACTATTCAAAACCTTGTTATCCCTGAAAACAATATAGATGTGGGGAGCACGCTAGGTTCTTACATCGGTTTATCACTGTTGGCAGCGGGTTATGCAGCGATAGGTCTTTTTGCTTCTGCAATTACAACCAATCAGATTGTGGCCTTTTTACTCGCTTTATTTGGTTGTTTTCTTTGGTATTTTGGATTGGATGGTATTGCTACTTTTCTACAAACTGGTATTGCCAGCACTACGCTAGAAAATCTTGGAATGCAATTACATTATGAACGTATCAGCCGGGGTGTTCTGGACACGAGAGATGTGTTATATTTTATCGGTTTCGCTTTTCTCCTGTTAGGATTAACCATTATTAGTCTCAAAAATCTCACACGAACAAAAAAAATAAAAACGGCCGCTCTACTTGTAGGGGGTATCGTTTTATTAAACATCATCGGTAGCACATTTTATACACGTTTTGATTTAACCGAAGATAAAAGATTTACCTTATCAGAAACTACGGTATCTCTATTAGAAAAAATCGAATCGCCCTTAGTAATTGATATATTGTTAGATGGTGACACCCCCTCGGAATTTCGTCGTTTACAAACGGAAACCAAGCAATTATTAGAAGGTTTTAGTGCTGTAAATCCAGAACTGAAATTCACTTTTCTCAATCCCTTATCAGAAGATGCTATCCGAGAAGAAACCTTAGAGCAATTACAGCGACAAGGATTAACTCCATTAGAAGTAAGTGTCCAAGATGATGGAAAAACAGCCTTAGAAGTTGTCGTTCCTTGGGCTTTGGCCTATTATAACAAGCGTACAGAAAAAATACCATTATTAAAGAATGAATTAGGAGCTACGACAAAGGATCGCGTAAATAGCTCTGTACAACAATTAGAATACGCTTTTGCAGACGGTTTGCGTAAGCTTCTTTTTGCAAAAAAGAAGAAAGTTGCCATTCTGAAAGGAAACGGACAGCTCCCAGATCGTCATATTGCCGATATGGTTCGCAAACTACAAGAGTACTATTTTATAGGCGCTTTTACCTTGGATTCTGTTGCGCCAGCACCTCAAAAAACACTCAAAGAAATTCAAGAATTTGATCTTGTCATTAATGCAAAACCTACTCAGGCTTTTACAGAAGAGGAAAAGTTCGTTTTGGATCAATTTGTCATGAATGGTGGTAAATCATTGTGGCTCACCGAAGCCGTAACCGTCTCTAAAGATAGTCTTATGGGCGCATCGCAAGCAACGCTGGCTTATGTACAAGACCTGAGACTCAATGATCTCTATTTTTCGTACGGAGTGCGTATTAATCCAATTATCATCAATGATTTATACTCAGCTCCAATGGTACTGGCAACTGGTCAGGGTAAAGACACCCAATTTATCCCCTACCCTTGGTTCTATGCGCCGCTGGTAAAAAGCACAAATAAGCACCCTATAGTAACGAATATTGAGGGGGTGAAATTTGATTTTGCTAATCAAATCGACACTCTAAAAAATGGTATTCAAAAAACGATTCTGTTATCAAGTTCCCCTAAAACTAAAAAAGAAGGAATTCCGAGAGAAATCAAACTTGATATCATCAAAAAGCAACCTGACATGCTGAGCTATACAGATGGAATGCAAAATTTAGCGGTATTATTAGAAGGCTCTTTTAAATCTACCTACAAAAAACGTATCAAACCCTTTGACATTGATGATCCTATAGATGATAGTGAACCTACCAAAATGATTGTCATCGCTGATGGAGACGTGATCAAAAATGAACTGCAACGTGGGCAGCCCATGCCATTGGGTTATGACCGCTACACGGGAATGAGTTATGGTAATAAAGAGTTTTTATTAAACGCAGTAAACTATCTTTTGGACGAATCGGGACTCATCAAAGTACGTAGTAAAGAAATTATTATTCCTTTTCTAGACATGGAAAAAATGGCCAAAGAACGTACAATGTGGCAATTGATTAATTTGGCATTACCGCTTTTGATCCTTGTGCTATTCGGTTGGTTATTTAATTTTTTCAGAAGAAAAAAATATCAAAAACGCTAAACAATTTTCTTAGTTTTTTCTTAAAAAATTTTTTGGTCAATAACTCCCTCCTCATTGTTAATAACTCGGTGTTTTGGGATACTGCTATCCTACTAGATTAAAATTATATTTGTACAGTAATAGAACAAAAAACACAAAAGCTACATATGAAATTTATCGTATCCAGTTCTTATCTCTTAAAGCAGTTACAAGTATTAGGTGGTGTGATTAATAGTAACAACACTCTTCCAATATTAGACAACTTTTTATTTGAATTAGAAAAAAATTCTTTAACAATTTCTGCTTCAGACCTTGAAACTACAATGTCTGCAAAAATTGCTGTAGAATCGGAAGACGATGGGGTAATCGCTGTTCCTGCTAAACTATTGCTTGAAACTTTAAAAACGTTTCCCGAGCAGCCACTAACCTTTGTAGCTGAGGATAACAATGTTATTGAAATCAGTTCTAATCATGGTAAGTATGCCTTGGCTTATGCTAATGGCGAAGAATTTCCAAAAGCTGTAGCCTTAGAAGAGCCAAGTACAACACCAATACACGGAGATGTATTAGCAACGGCGATTAGTAAAACAATCTTTGCCACAGGTAATGATGATTTGCGACCAGTTATGAGCGGTGTGTTCTTTCAATTTAGTACCGAAAGTTTGACATTTGTAGCAACGGATGCACATAAATTAGTGAAATACACGCGAGATGATCTCAAAGCTACGCAGAATGCTGAATTCATTATGCCCAAAAAGCCTTTGAATCTTTTGAAAGGTATTTTGGCAGGCACAGATAGTGAAGTTTTGATCGAATATAACGAATCTAATGCACGATTTTCTTTTGACGATACGCAATTGATTTGTCGACTTATCGATGGTAAATACCCGAATTACGAAGCGGTAATTCCGAAAGAAAACCCAAACAAACTTAGTGTAGACAAAAGCTTGTTTATGAACTCTGTACGCAGGGTTTCTATATTCTCTAATAAAACAACGCATCAAATTCGTTTAAAAATTGCTGGTGCTGAACTCAATGTATCTGCAGAAGATATCGACTTTTCTAATAAAGCTGAAGAACGCCTAACTTGTGATTACCAAGGGGATGATATGGAAATTGGATTCAATTCTCGATTTTTGAGCGAAATGCTTAGTAACCTTACGGCATCAGAAGTACAATTGGAAATGTCTTTACCAAATCGCGCAGGTATTTTAACTCCTATCGATGGTTTGGATGAAGGAGAAAAAATCACCATGCTTGTTATGCCAGTGATGCTTAATAATTAAGTTCTTTTTTAAGTACCCGAAAACACCTTTTTCAATAAAACACCGCGACTAAGAGTATAGTATTTATCAGGCTATAAATCAATTCCTAGATCCTATTTAGCTTATTGATCTATTGGGGAGTTTTTTCTTATCTTTGAATTCTCGACTCGTTCTCCAGAGAGATTAATACGAATTGCTATGAAAAAACTCGGATTGGCAGCTTTATCAGCAAGCCTGATCGCATTGATTATTTTTGCATGTACCAATAAGGAGATTAATCTAGTTACCAATGTAGAATTAGATTTTAATCAAAATGC
>CAZYRG010000106.1:0-10625 GCA_964650425.1 uncultured Flavobacteriaceae bacterium | reverse complement strand
AATTCCCATGATGGTATCCATCAAGTTTTTGTTACTGTTAGTCAACCAGATGAAGAAGAAGTTATTACTGAATTTACTTGGACCGTAACAAATCCTGGAGAAGCAGAATGGATTGACAAGGAGGAATCCGAAAACTATACTGCACGTCACGAGTGTTCTTTTGTACAGGCAGGCGATAAGTTTTTCTTAATGGGAGGGCGCGAAAGTGCTCGATCAATAAATATATATGATTACCAATCAAATAACTGGACAACATTGACGGATATTGCTCCAAAAGAATTTAATCATTTTCAGGCAGTAACGTATCAAGGTTTGATCTGGATCATTGGAGCATTTGAAACCAACACCTACCCTATAGAGACACCTGCCACAAATATCCAAATCTTTAACCCGACAACACAAGAATGGATTGAAGGGCCAGAAATCCCAGAGGCACGTCGTAGAGGTGGTGCTGGTTTAGCACTATACAATAATAAATTTTATATAGTTGGTGGTAACAGTCAGGGGCATAATGACGGGTATGTATCTTGGTTTGATGAATACGATCCTGCTACGGGAACCTGGACCGTTCTAGCCGATGCACCGCATGCTCGAGACCATTTTCATGCCGGTGTAGTAGGAAACAAACTATATGCAGCAGCAGGAAGATTATCAGGTTTTGACGACAAAGTTTTTGACACATTAGTGCCCGAAGTAGATGTCTACGATTTTGACAACAATAGCTGGACAACCTTAGACGCTGCCAATAATATCCCGACACCCAGAGCTGGTGCCGCAGTAGCTGCGTACAACGATGAACTATATGTTATTGGTGGAGAAGGTATTGATTTACCTGGTAGTCAAAAAGACCCTGCGTTTAACACCGTAGAAGCTTATAATCCTGAAACCAATGTATGGACGACAAAAAACTCTTTGAACCATCCACGACATGGCACACAAGCTATTGCATCTGGTAACGGAATTTACCTTGCTGCTGGATCACCATATAGAGCTGCTGGTAGTCAGAAAAATATGGAGGTATATAATAGTGATAACCCTTTTGGAATTCCAGATACAGCAAGTACAATTTGGACTCCTGATGTTGTAGAATTTGACTGTGACGAAACCAAAACTGTCACTATCAACACCATTGAAGGTACTGTTGGAACATATATAAAATCAATAACTATAGAAGGAGAGGATTCAGGTTCTTTCGAGATTATAGAAGGACAACTGAGTAATGCGCTGCTCGATGGATTTTCTTCTCATGATATCACAATTTCCTATAAAGATGCTGAATTAGGAAGAACAGCGGCACTATACATTACTTACAACACGGATGCAATTGCAACTGTTGATCTAAGAGGCTATCAGACAGCTTATAGAATTAATGCAGGCGGAGCATTGGAAGAAAGCACACCTTTGGATTGGGAGAGCGACCAGGCAACAACCGGATCAGGAACTGCAGGGGGATCTGCCGATTTAGGAACTGCTTCTCCATATCTTGACCTGACAAATAATGGTGATGACACCACGTATGGCTCATCAACTTCTGGTTTTGTAAACAACACATTATATCCCGACGCACTATTTAATCAAGAACGATTTAACAACAACAATGCTCCAGCTAATATGCAGTGGAACTTTCCAGTTGAATTAGGTTATTACACTGTTAACCTATTATTTGCTGAACGTTTTAGTGGCAACCAAAACGTTGGAGATCGTGTATTCGATATAGAATTAGAAGGAACTAAAGTTGCCGAGAATTTTGATCAAGTGGCTCAGTATGGCTATAACACTGCGGGTGTAGCTGTTTTTACTAATGTTTTGGTCACGGATGGCGTATTGGATATCGATTTTATCAAAAAGATAGAAAATCCCAATATTAAAGCTATTGAAATTATACTAAGCAGAAAAGTCGCAAATGACTATCCAACCATTACAGAAACAGGGAATTTATATGGATATACAGGACAAACAATTAGTAGGCAAATAGAGGCCACAGATGGTGACAATGCTACGCAAATTCTCACTTACAATGCGCAAAATTTACCTGAAGGACTAATGATGGCACCTGCAACTGGGCTCATCACTGGTACCATTGCTCCAACTGCAGTAGCAAACAGCCCATATGAGGTAATTGTTACGGTGACGGATAACGGGGAAGCAACACTGTCAGCAGAATCTTCATTTACATGGGAAGTTACCGAAAGTGACGCGAATCAGGGGAGTATTATGAGCACAGTAAACCTGCAAGGAAGAACTGATCACAGTGGCACATATACCATTAAAGCATATGAAATAAATGATTTGACAACTCCGGCGTACGAATTCTCTTCAAATGGAAATCCTACAGGCATCTTAAATGAATTACCAGTTAATCAGGACACCTACAAAATAGGGATTAACTACCCAGGGTATTTGCAACGTGTGATAGAAGTAACAATTACAGGGTTAGAGCAAGCTATAGATTTCGGAGAGCTGACCGCTGGAGATGTGAATGGAGATAATTTTATTGATGGCGCAGATCTATCAATATTAAATATCTTGTTTTTCAAATCAAGTACTAATCCAGAATACGATGAAATATCTGACATCAATCAAGATGGAATTATTGACGGTGCAGATCTTTCTATAATTAATTTCAACTTCTTTATTTCAGGAGACTCTTTTTAAACGAATCACAACAAATCAATTTAATAGATATAGTAAAAATGAAAAAAAATACACGGCATTACATAGCAATAATACTAATGGTTTATTGCTCTATTGCAACTACATATGGGCAATTAGTAGATATCGTTGCAACTCCTCAAACAACCACACTTAATGTGGGAGAAACGACTACTATTTTGATTCAAGCTGAAGCTGGAAGTCAAGAAGTTAACAATGTCCAGTTGGTCATTAATTTCAACAAAAATGAGTTGGAAGTTGTAGGAAACACTGTTACTCCTGGGACACAATTTGCTGGAATATCTTTGAATAGAATTATTCAGAATCCTAACGACAATAATCTATCACAAATTCAATTTTCAGGAAATGCTGGACCAGCATCATCTATTACCGGAACTTTTGATGTTTTTAGCATGGAAGTAAAGGCGCTTGCAGCTACAAATCTATCAGAGTTTACTTATGTTATCACCGACAACCCGCGATCGAAAGTGTCCTTTGGGTTTGACTCTGATCTAATAGGAACAACCATACCAATTGGAATCACCGTTAACACCACACCCACAATAGAAATAACAGGTCCTGCAGATAATGCAGACATCCCTCGTGCAGAAGACATCACCTTTACAGCTGTAGCGACGGATGTAGAGGATGACGATAGCACCCTACAAATCACTTGGGAGCCAGAAGCCATTTTTGTCACTAATGATACCGGAAGCACTATTACCACAAAATTATTGCTATCAGGCACACAAACTATCACTGTTATTGTGACTGACAGTAATGGAGCTACGAACACAAGCAGTATTACTATAAATGTCGCTGATCCTGAATTAACGATTACTGCGCCAACTGAAGGTTCGGTACTAAACAGTAAAGAGGTAGTTTTTGAACTAATGCCTGAAGGAATGGATATCTCTGACCATTTCCATTTTTACATCAATCCCGCTGATGTAAACAACCTCACTGCTGAGGAACGAATCAACACTACTGATCAACCAGGGGCAACAACATTCACTTATACAGAGATGGATAATATTATAGAAGGTGAAAATACCGTAGTTATAGCTATTGCCAATACAAATCATTTGGAGTTTGCTAACACAAAAACCGTACTTAGTTTCATTGTAGACAGCACCCCTCCAGAGATCACTCTCAATGGAGACAATCCATTAGAATTGAATCTTAATGACACCTATAATGAACCTGGCGCTACAGCAACTGATGCCAGAGATGGAGCTATTAATACTATTGTAATTGATGAATCAGATATAGATACTAGTCAAATGGGTACGTATACCGTAACCTATGAAGCTACTGATGCTGCAGGTAATACAGGAATGACGACAAGAACTGTCAATGTATCTACCACCTTATCTGCGGATAATCCAAATACGTCTGCAACCAATATACGATTGTATCCGAACCCAACAAGTGATAAACTTTTTATTCAATTAGCAGAAAACAATCGCTTAGAAGAAGTTGCAATTTACACTATAGATGGTAAACGTATAAAAACTATTGAAAAGCTATCTCGAGATCAGCAAATAAAGATTGATGTTAGCACTTTTACAGCTGGATTGTATCTCTTTACAGCTAAAATTGGTGATGATACTTTTTTTAAAAGATTTAGTGTAGAATAATGATTCATCGCTTTTTTAAATAGAATATAAAAAATGGTCTATGATTACATCACAGACCATTTTTTTATTTTTCGTATTCTATTAGTAATTCTAGAATTACACCAATTATTCGAATATTGTATTCAATATTTCTGCTAGACGAATTCCTGCTTTTTGCAATTGCTCACGAACTACGGGTAGATACTTATAAGCATATTTATAACTAAGCTTCTCTCCTATCGTTGCTGATCCATAAACTTCTTCTGCCAAGTCTTGCGATTCTTCTACCCAGTCCAGTATAGATCCCTGTTTTATTTTAGCAAATTCAGCTTTAGAAAGTGTTTTTGTATTCTCAGAAAGCTCTGTGTAACTCATATTATAATAATTGAGCATATCACTATCCCAAACACGGTGCAAATTAGACCCTTCATTAAACCAGCGCACTTGGATATCATTCCCCCCCTTATCTTCTCCTCTACCAACATGCAGGGGTTGATGTAAATCACCAACGAAATGCACCAGCATTTTTAGATAAAAAGTTTTATCCTTATCCGCAGCATTTTCATCTTTGAGCACATCCATACATTTAGTAATTCCTTTTATCAAATCTCCTTTTTCGCTAGGGGTTTCTTCTCCATATTTTTTTTCAAAGGAATAATTGACATAATGCCAAGGACCATAACTCATATAACTCGAATCACTTTTGATCTCGTCTGCATAAATCGAAACAAAAGCAAGACTTTGACCATTCAATAATTTAGTTATCGCTTTTTTTGCTTTTTTGGTTAAATGTTTTGTCGCAACAGCACCAGTGACTCGATGACCTGTTTTGCCCCAATCTTCGGCAGCGTTGGCTGTAAAACTCATTACCATCAAAAAGATAACTACTTGTATTCTCATTATATTTAATTTTTCACAAATATAGACAAGTACATATTAGGCGACTGTTAAATATTTAATATGCTTTTCCTTATTTTATAAGTGTCAAATTAATTTCACTACCAAATTGTATAATTAGCGTAGTCCTAATGATTATGACTCGTTTCGTACAAAAGACCTATATTTGTTTATATGCACTTACGCTTCAAAATAGTTTCGTTGATTGGAATATTTACATTCCTAGTACAACATAAGAGTGTCGCGCAACAAAGCGCGCAAGACACCACATTTATATCGCGAGATCTAGCCATTAATGAATTTGTGAATGGAACATTGGTAAAACCTAGCTCAGATTCCATCCGGGTGCCATTAGTCATTTTTGTAATGGGGCAAGGATTAACCGATCGTAATGGAAATCAAAGTCATTCTAAAAACAATGCTTTTAAACACCTTGCTTTAGAATTAAGTAAAAAAGGTGTTGCGAGTTTTAGGTATGACAAACGGATTTTTAATAAACGTGTGAGTGAACTGCAGATTCGTTTTGATGATTTTATTGATGATGCCATTGCTGCTATTGAATATTTTATCCTAGAACCCCAATACACCAAAATCATTGTTGCTGGACATGACCAAGGTTCTCTTATTGGCATGGTTGCTACACAAGATCGTGCGGATGCATTTATTAGCATTGCTGGTGCCTCACAAACGGTAGACAAAATGATTGTTGATCAATTACAACGTCAGGCACCTGGATTGGTTTACAACGCCAAATTAGCTTTTAGACAACTGACCGAAATGGGAAAAGCACGTAACTACAGTGAGGCTTTGAGTATGATATTTCGACCTGACATGCAACAATTCATGCGATCCTGGATGTTATTTGACCCTGTAGAGGAGCTTCAAAAGATTGATGTTCCTGTATTGATTCTACAAGGAGATCGTGACATGCAAATCGATGTCGAAGAAGCTAAAATTCTAGTTGAATCTACACCATTTGCTAAGTATATTGAGATCAAAGACATGAATCACTACCTCAAAGAGATCAAAGGCACCGATCTAGAAAATCAAAAGTCCTATAATGAACCTAATCGTCCAGTTATACCAGAAGCAGTACAAGTGATTGCTGATTTTGCTAAGGAAGAGAAGCTTTAATCCAAAAATTATAAGTAATTAAATGAGATATTAAAAGTAGAAAAACGAAATTAGAAATCGGAATAAAGAATGAAGCCTATATACTTATGAGCTTTTCTTAACTACTTAAATCTAATATCCAAAACCCGATTTTAACTCCATGAATACGACCACTCCAAAAATTCTTTTTTCCGATATCGATGGAACCTTGCTCAATCCAGAGCGACAATTATCGGAGTTTACTATTTCTGAAATCAAACGTATCAAAGAGCACATTCCAGTAGTATTGATCTCTTCAAGAATGCCAAGTGCTATGCGACATTTGCAAAAGGAACTGGATATTTTGGATCAACCCCTAATTTGTTATAATGGTGGATTGATTCTCATCGATGATCAGGTGGTTTCCTCAACCTTTATACCTCCTGAAACTATTGATGTATTGAATGAGTTCAATCATAAAAATGAATTTCATATTAGCCTCTATCACAATGACGATTGGTTTGTTCCTGAAATTGATTATTGGGCCAAACGGGAGATCAACAACACCAAAGTTCAGCCATCTGTAAAGGCTACTAATGATGTTATTACGGACTGGAAAAACACCGGTAAAGGTGCGCACAAAATCATGTTAATGGGCGATGAAACTCCCATTGGCAGTGTCTATAAATTTCTAGAAGAAAATTTTAGCGATAGCTTACATATATATCGTTCCAAAAGCACGTATATAGAAATTGCGCATAAAGCCATTTCTAAACGTACGGCTGTAGAGCAGTTGTTACAAACGCATTTCAGCCTTCCAATTACAGATGCTATTGCATTTGGCGATAATTATAATGATATTGCGATGTTAAAAGCTGTAGGAACTGGAGTAGCAGTAGCCAATGCAAAACCAGAAACACTTGCTATTGCAGATGCTACCACTCTTGCGGGGAAAGAAGATGGGGTAGCAACTTATATCAACAAACACATAACTTTTTAAATAAACGTATTTTCTTATACTATGTATCAAAAAATCATAGCATTTCTAACTATTATTATTGTATTACAAAGTTGTGGTACTTCTCAAAAAGCATTGAAGCCCCCTAAAGTTACGCCCATAGGAGTAACAATGGATCTTATCAATGTTCTTGATGACAAAGTCAGCGTTACCATTCGTCCTAATTTACCCCAAAAAACACCTTCGGAAACCGTAACCTATCATATTCCAAAGATTGTTCCCGGAACCTATAGTATTGATAATTACGGAACTTTTATAGAAGATCTAAAAGCCTATAACGCAAAAGGTGAAGAATTAACTGTAGTTAAAGAAGATGATAATAGCTGGACTATTACTACCTCCAGTCCATTAGATAAAATCACTTATTTGGTTAATGATACGTTTGATGTAGAATCAGAGCATGACATTTTTTCGCCATCGGGGACCAATATCCTCAAAGATGAAAATTTTGTATTGAACCTGCATGGGTTTATTGGATATTTCAAAGGCCACAAAGAATTGCCCTACCTTTTAGAGATTGCACATCCAGAAACGCTCAAAGGGGTTACCTCATTACCAAGAATAATAGAAAACACTCCAACCCCGACCAAAGATCGGTATAACGCGTTGCGCTATGCGGACCTGACGGATAACCCAATGATGTATGCCAAGCCGGACATCAAAAGTTTTAAACTCAATGATATCGAAGTGACACTTAGTGTGTATTCACCAAATGGAACACACACTGCCGCTTCTCTAAAACCTGCAATGGAAAAAATGATGACGGCTCAGAAAAACTTTTTGGGTACCATCGATGCCACAAAAATCTATAACATTATCCTATACCTGTCGGATATGAGTCCGGAAAATGCACAAGGATTTGGCGCATTGGAACATAATACCTCTACGGTAGTAGTATTGCCCGAAGTCATGCAATTGGACCGACTCAATCAAACGATGGTTGATGTGGTATCGCACGAGTTTTTTCATATCGTTACACCTTTGAATATTCACTCTGAAGAGATTCATTTTTTTGACTATAATACTCCAAAAATGTCACAGCATTTATGGATGTACGAAGGAACTACCGAATATTTTGCGCAGCTTTTTCAAATCCAACAAAAATTGATCTCTAAAGAAGCATTTTTTGAGCGCATCATCGGAAAAGTAGCTGGGGCCAAACGTTATGATGATACTATGTCTTTTACCAAAATGAGTAAAAACATATTGGAAGAACCTTATAAAAGCAACTATATCAATGTCTATGAAAAAGGCACACTCATCTCCATGTGTATTGACATCTTAATTAGAGAAAAAAGCAAAGGGGAACGAGGGATTTTAGATGTCATGAAAGCTTTATCCAAAGAATATGGCAGTAAAAAACCATTTGAAGATTCCGAACTCATTGCCAAAATCACCCAACTCACCTACCCCGAAGTCGGTGCATTCATAGAAAAACATGTAGTCGGCACTACACCAATTAATTATTCAGAATTTTGGGATCGGGTCGGAATTGCGGAAGAAAAAGTAGTCATTCCTGGTCCTTATTTTGCATCAGATACCCAACCCTATATTACGGGAAGTGAAGAAAACAATCTATTATTTTTTATTCCGGGCATGGAATACAATAGTTTCTTAAATCAGATTGGCATCAAAGGTGGGGATATTTTGGTCAGTATTAATGATAAAAAATACACCTTACAAAATGCTTATGACCTTTTTGAAGATCCTAAGAAATGGACAGATGGAATGCCTATCAAAATAGTTGTGGAACGTAATGAACAAGAAGTCATATTAGAAGGAAAAGCAAAAGCTCCTACATCAGAAAAAATGATCCTTAAACCTTTAGAAAATTCCTCTGATGCGCAACAACAACTTTTGAAATCATGGATAGGAGCATAGTATACCAACCCATATTAATATACTTAAGGCATTAGAAAAAATAATTTTTCGGAAAATCATCATCTATTTTAGTTACTATAAAAAATGAAAAAGAGTATCTGGCTATTAGCCATTATCCTAATTACTATAGCTTGTAAGGACACTAAAGAAGACACTCCTGCAAACTTTACCCTAACGGGTAGTATCAAAGGCCTAAAAAAAGGCACCTTATATCTAAAAAAAATTAAGGACACCTCATTTACCATCTTAGATTCTATAGCACTTTATAACAATGCAGCGTTTACGCTAAAAGCGACATTAGAAGAACCTGAGGTATTATACCTTTATCTTGATAAGTTGGATAATAATGTATATAATGATTTTTTAGCTTTTTTTGCGGAACCTGGAACAGCAACGGTGCATACAAAATTGCAAAAATTCAGAGAAAGTGCTAGAATTACAGGTGCAAAAAATCAAACTAAATTCAATGAATATCGTACCATGAAGAAAAGATTTGACATGGAACATCTACGTCTGATGAATATCAACTATGAAGCGCATAAACAAAATGACCTTCCCAAATTACAAGAAACCGAAAAAGCTTTCAAAAGTAACGCGATTAGAAAATATTTATATACGGTAAACTTTGCCGTGAGCAATAAACATCTTGAAATTGCTCCTTACATCATCCTTAGCGAGATTCCTGATGCTGGAATCAAATACCTAGATACCGTAATGAATGTACTTGGCCCCAATGTGTCAAGGTCAAAATATGGTAAAGAATTAAGGCTACACATACAAAGTAAAAAAGTAGCGTTAAAAGCAAATATGTCAAAAGAATAGTTGATTTTTTGTTAAGTTAACGAAGAAGACAGAAGATTTTCCTATCATAAACCTCATGATTTTTAAGGTTTTTCACATGGAAAAAAACGTCAATTATACGGTTTAGCCATATCATAAAAACATTTTAAAAGTAAAAAAACGCTTCTAAAAGTGTTAATTTTTTCTTTACAAAATCATTACAGATCATCGACAAAATGCGTTTTTAACAGCCAAAAAGCCATTTTTACATGTTTTTATTCACATTTTTCATGTATTTGTTAATAAAATTCCTACTGAATTAAAAATAAAATACTATCTTGCTCATGTATTACAAACCTACTTATTTATTATTTGTTGATACACCCCCATATTATTAACCCAAATGAACAAACTATGTATAACAACTTAGAAGTCGTAGAAAAAGAGGATATTGGCTTCCTTAATTTCCCAAAAGAAGATGTTCTCCAAAAAATTGAAGATCGTAGAAATCGAAGAATGGAATTACAACGTGCTATGAGCCTTGGTAACCTTTCTAAGAAAAAAGTGAAAATATTTTTTCAAGATGATGCTGGTCTCAAAAAAGTAGAAACTACTATTTGGGGAGTCACCGACAAAGCAGTTATTCTTAAAAAATCAACTATTATTCCATTGAAACGCATTTTAGC
>CAZYRG010000105.1:7441-10638 GCA_964650425.1 uncultured Flavobacteriaceae bacterium | reverse complement strand
AAAAAAACAAGATAACAAGTCATACGTTTCTATTGAACCGTTTGAAGCTTAGTTTTTAGCTCTGAAAACCTATAAAAGGCGATGTGAAAAAATGTTTTCACATCGCCTTTTTTTAGCTCTTTGATTGGCGATTATTGCTAAAAATAGTAGAACAAAAAAAGACTGCTCGAATGAGCAGTCTCTTGGATAAGTTTATTTAAAAAAATAAAGCTTAACCCCCTATATTATTCATTTGGCTCGATCCATTCACCAGATGCATTAGCATATACTGTTTTAGATTCTTCTCCAACAGTAAGAACTAATTTGTAATTATCTTCTTCATCCTTATATGCTTCAGCGATTGTTGCTCCTGCAAAATCAGTAGTTACTGCAGTTGCTACAGTTTCAGGGATAGCACTAATTTCGATAGGTTCGTATGTTCCAACCGTTGCTACTACTTCTGCAGTTTCTGTAGTTTGTACTTCTTCTTGCGCAGTTATTGATGTTGTAAATACCAATGCAGCGATTGCTGCTACTATTCCAAAATTTTTCATTATATCTTGTTTTTAATTAATGACTAAATTCTGAGTACTTATATGTAAGAATTGTTCCAAAGGGATTATTTGAATCAAGTTATTGTCTATGAGAAAGTTGGATTTTTGTCTTAACGAGATCTTATGTGGATTCTACAATTTAACTGTGTAAGGAATACACAGTTAAAATTTCGTTTTTTTTCTGTTCTCTTTTTTTGCAGATTGTTGTTTTTTAGTATCTAAGCGTTTACGAATACTTGCTCTGGTAGGTTTGGTAGGTTTTCGTTTCTTTTTGACAACCAAATTAGCGCTGATAATAGCTAGGAATCTTTTTTTAATCAGTTCTTTATTTCTATGCTGACTTCTGCTCTCTTCACAATGAAGAACTAATAGTTGTCCATTGGTTAATCGTTTTGCTAACCGTTGTTGTAACAGGTGTTTTTCTGGTGCTGTAAGCCCCAAAGAATTCATCAAATCAAAAATTAAAGTGACTTTAGACGCTACTTTGTTAACATTTTGACCACCTGATCCAGAGCTCCTTGCGGCTTTGAAATTTAATTCTAGAAGCAGTTGTCGGGTATTCACGAAAATATCTTTACTTGATGGGCAGATTTGAGTAAATCATTAACGGTTTTTACAGGATTAAAAGTGGTTAATGGTACTTCTACAAAAACACTAATCCAATGTGCCATTGCACCATTCCATAATCCAGGCAATTCTAAGGCTTTTAGGTTGTCACCATTTCTGGTTTTTTTAGTAATAAAACCTGCATTCGGATCTACAAAATCCAGTAGGTTGAATTTTTTTCCTTTATAATCTCTAACCGCACATACTAGATCCACAGGATTAAAGTGTGTCGCTTGCGAAAGTATTTCTTTTTGCCTTCTGTCTTTGCCATTGATTTGAGCCGTCTCTACAATTTGTAATACGGAGCGGCCATTTTCATTTTTAATCCAAAAAGGACCTCCACCAGGCTCCCCTTCATTTTTTACCATTCCACAGACGCGTATAGGACGGTTTAATGCTTCTTTTAAGTATTGAATTTTATATTTTTCGGCAAATTTATCAAAGTCAGTCGGTGGTTGTACATTCAGCTGTTCAATTAAGAATTTTTTGATGTCTTTTAATTCCGCTTCAGAAGGGATCTTATTATGAATCACATTAAGAATACGAAATACTTCTTGTTGAATCTCTAATAATTTTCCTGCTAATATTTGCTTATAACCAGAGAGTTCGTCTTGATATTTTCGGACAACGACATTATCAATGTTTTTGATAAAAATTACATCGGCATCAAGATCATTCAGATTTTCTATCAGTGCACCATGACCTCCTGGGCGAAATAAAATACTCCCATCTTCAATACGATAAGGCTCATTTTTCATAGTTACAGCAACAGTATCGGTTTCTGATTTCTGAAATGAGTAGGAAATCTCGAATTTTGTGTTCGTTTTTTGTTCTACTTTTTTCTTGACACGTTCAAACTCCCCCTTAAACGCTTCTAGATGGTCTTTGGAGATGGTAAAATGCAATTTTGAATTCCCATTGATGGTATTGTATCCCGCGGCTTCATATAAGTGCTCTCCAAAAGCGGTTGTGATTTCATCACCATAATTATGAAAAGGGAATAGGCCTTTTGGATAAGCACCATAATTAAGCCCTTTTTCTTTAAGCATCATCTCTACAAAAATATAGAGTTGTTTACCTTCAGATAATTTTTCAAAATCGGGATAGGATTTTTTTACAGTGTCCATCACGCTGTTATAAAAAGGAAATTTCTCTAAACCTATCAAAAATAGTCGAATAGCGGTTGCTTTCTCATGATTGGTATAAGAATTGACACTTTCATCTTCATAATTGTAATTCTCCAAAAACTTGAACAAATCTTTGAACATACGCGTAGCTGCACCAGATGCGGGCACAAACTTAATGGCTTCTAGTTGTGATAACTTGGCGTTATAATCTTTTTGTAATTGTTTTTCATATTGCTTAGAAAACTTCAATATGCCATGATCCAAAGTTGCTGGGCTTCGCAATATCATGAAAGGAATTTCATTTTTGAAGGTTTCTATTTGGCTCAATACTTTTTCTACAGTTAGTCCTTTGGCATTAATCTGTTGTATGTCCTTGTCAGTTAAATTCACGTGGTTGGGAGACTTTTTAATTATTTATACTACGAATATACTATATTCCTTTTTCAGAGTGCAAATTTTGCTTTTTAATTATACTGTGACTAATCCTAGTGGCTAAAAGATAACTAGTTATCGACTAAAATCAGCAAATTTTCGATCATTGAGCATCTTTATGATATTCGATGATTTCCCAATACATAAATCGGGTTAAAGTAGCGGCAACGTATAGGCACAGGTAAAACCTTCGAACTCTATAAAAGAAATCGTAAAATCGGTAATTATATTTTTGTGACTAATGGTTCCTGATGCAAAAGGATTCTCCAGTTCAAAGGGGTGAATAGTAATATGCTGTGCAAAACTTAAACCAGGTGTTGCATATAGCTTATATAAGGATTCTTTTGCTGCCCAAACTACAGTTAACATGCGAGTACTAGTAGCTTCACTAATGTACTCATTTTCTTTGGTGACAAACTTATGAGCGATAGTGTTTATTTTTTTTCGTTGTTTTTCGATGTCAATACCAATGATTTTATTGCTAATAATAATTCCAGAA
>CAZYRG010000105.1:1337-7341 GCA_964650425.1 uncultured Flavobacteriaceae bacterium | reverse complement strand
TCGTTGTTTTTCGATGTCAATACCAATGATTTTATTGCTAATAATAATTCCAGAAAACTCAAAAGAATGGGTAATAGAGATCTGTTTTCCATCTTTGAGATAGGGTTTACCAAAATCATTGTAATACAAATCTTGATCGGAGTAACCGATAATCGCTAATAATTGTCTGATGCTCATAAATCCACGACGGTGAATATCTGATTTCATTCCATCTACACGTTGTTGGCAATGATCGGTCAGCACAATCCCTTTGGAAAGCTGCTCAAAAGATTCTTCGATCTTCCAGATCAGCACATGCGTGTCTTCATCAACAGTTATACTTTTATAAAGCGGCATTTATATTTTTAAAGTTATTACGTACCTTTGCAATTCAAAAAATTGCTTGAAATAAGCCATGTTAATACGTTTGATGTCAATCAAATTAATTGTTGGCGATTCAATATGACCATTAAAAAACAATAAAAAAGACATATTAAAATTATCTAATATATTTTGGGTTAACGAAATTAAGTGAAATTTAGTTTTAACTCCGTAAATATTAGCTTCATTTAACAAAAAAATAAAGATTATGAGCTCAAATACATTGCCATACGTAAAATATAAAGTAAAAGACATTGCTTTAGCAGATTGGGGAAGAAAAGAAATTGAACTTGCCGAAGCAGAAATGCCTGGTTTGATGTCCCTACGAGAAGAATATGGTGCTGAGCAACCACTCAAAGGAGCTCGTATAGCAGGTTGTTTACACATGACGATCCAAACGGCAGTTCTCATAGAAACATTAGTAGCGCTTGGAGCAGATGTGACTTGGAGTTCTTGTAATATTTTTTCTACCCAAGATCATGCTGCTGCTGCTATTGCTGCTGCTGGTATTCCTGTCTATGCATGGAAAGGAATGAATGAAGAGGAGTTTGATTGGTGTATCGAACAAACCTTATTTTTTGGAGAAGATCGTCAACCTTTGAATATGATCTTGGATGATGGAGGCGATTTGACGAATATGGTATTGGATCGTTACCCAGAATTAACAGCTGCGATCAAAGGACTTTCTGAAGAAACAACCACTGGAGTACACCGTTTGTATGAGCGTGTAAAAAATGGTACGTTGCCAATTCCTGCAATTAATATTAATGATTCGGTGACTAAATCGAAGTTTGATAATAAATATGGCTGTCGCGAAAGTGCGGTAGATGCTATCAGAAGAGCTACCGATGTCATGTTAGCTGGTAAGCGTGTTGTAGTATGTGGATATGGAGATGTCGGAAAAGGAACTGCCGCTTCTTTTAGTGGTGCAGGATCCATCGTTACCGTTACCGAAATTGATCCAATTTGTGCATTACAAGCTGCCATGGATGGTTTTGAAGTAAAAAGACTAGAAACTGTAGTGGCTAATGCGGATGTGATTATTACAACAACGGGGAACAAAGACATTGTACGTCCGGAGCATTTTGAAGCAATGAAGGATAAAACGATTGTTTGTAATATCGGTCATTTTGATAATGAGATTGATGTAAATTATCTCAATACAAAGCATGGTGCTAGCAAAGTAGAAATCAAACCTCAGGTTGATAAGTACACGATTAATGGAAAGGATATTATTCTTTTGGCTGAAGGACGTTTGGTAAACTTAGGCTGTGCAACAGGACATCCTAGTTTTGTGATGAGTAATTCTTTTACCAATCAAACATTAGCACAGATAGAACTCTGGAAAAACAGTGTGAATTACGAAAACAAAGTATACATGTTACCAAAGCATTTGGACGAAAAAGTAGCCAAGCTACACTTAGCCAAGATAGGGGTAGAGCTTACGGAACTAAAGTCTGATCAAGCGGCGTATATAGGTGTTACTGTAGAAGGACCATATAAACCAGAATATTATAGATACTAAGCAGTTTTAGAGTAATAAAAAGGATATATAAAAACGCTTTCCATTATGGGAAGCGTTTTTTGTTTGGATAATTTGGACTCTAATTTTGATAAAATTTTCTGCTGCGGTGGATCAGGATCTTATTATAGTTGGGAGTTACTCATAATCCAGGTTAAAACAATTTCAAAAATGACGAAGTGTTATTTTAACGTGAGTTCGGGATAAAAAATTTAACAATCATAAAATTAGATTATTAAATTTTTTAAGTCGATAACATCTCCCTAAACCTCTCTTCAAAGAGGGACTTTTAGCTCCTCTCCTTTGAAGGCCACTGTGTGTGTACATCTTTTTTGAGTTCATTTTTTTGGCGCAAACATCTATTCCCAACCCTTCCTTCGAAGGAAGGGAGCTCAAAAAGTCTCCCTTTGAAGGGAGATTTAGAGGGATGTTTTGCGCAAATTCTTTTAATCCATACCTGTGTACACACGATAGCCTTTGAAGGAGAGGCTGGGTGAGGATGTTACTTGATAGTTAAAATCATAATTGCCTGTAAATTATTAATTTAAATTAGTCATTAGATCGAACTCACGTTATTTTAGTAAGCAGTCTTATTTGGAAATTAGTCTATGAGTGGCTATACGAAAGTCGATCAATTAAAAACCCTCACTCGCAAAGCGAATGAGGGTTTTCATAACAATTTTTTTCGTAGTGCAGCTAATCCTAGCGCACTAAATCTATACTGTTGTAATTACTTGATAGCAATTCGATTTAGGAATTTTTCAGTCCCTACACGTACTTCTACCATATAAATACCTGTAATTAATTCATCTAAATTCAAAGTACTACGGTTTCCTTCTATGACTCCTTGCTGCACAACTTGTCCTAATAAGTTGTTTATAGTATAAAAGGCATGCTCCTCAGATCCATCGATAGCAATGTTTAATATGCCATTATTTACTGGATTAGGGAAGAAAGAGATGGAAGTAGCTACATTAAACGGTGGTGCAATTGCATTTTCTTTTTGTCCAATGAATCCATTGATACTGTTACCACAAGCTCCAAGGTTGACCCATCTGGTGCTTTCCCGCTCATATAAGAATCCTCTAAAAGTCACACGATCGCCAATACTGTAACGTATATTTCTATTATAAGCCGCTACTCCTGCACAAATATCATTGCTAGCACCTGCAGTTACTTCTACACTATTACTAAAATCAGAAACATTCCCCGCTGCATCCACAGCTTTGATTCTAAATGTGTAACTATTGCCTTTTACTAAACCAGTAACTGGCTCTGTTAGGGTAGTTACTGTTCCAAGGTTATTGTTTCCTGACCATACTTGGTATCCTGTAACTCCTACATTATCTGTAGCCGCATCCCAAGTTAATTGTACACTGGTATCTTGGATGTCCGAAGCGACAAGATTTGAAGGTGCAGTAGGTGCTTGCGTATCTACATCTGGTGTTGATCCAGCAGTTATGGTAACAATGTTACTGAATTCTGACCCATTACCAGCAGCATCAATTGCACGAATTTTGAAGGAATACGTTGTACCTGCAGTAGCGCCAGTCAAATTCGCAAAAGTATCAGTTGTAGTCGTTATAAGGCGATCAGCTCCTAAATAAACTTCATATCCAACAACTCCGACATTATCAGTTGATGCTTCCCATTCTAATTCGATAGTTGTATTTGTTGGGCTTGTACCAGTTAAATTTCCTGGAGTACTTGGAGCCTCAGTATCTGCTGGATTTGGATCTGGATCCGGATCAGGGTTTCCACCACCGCTATATGCACCACCTACGTTTACAGCATAAAATGCATTGGTTGTTGCAATTTCTTCTGCACCGCTAGCACCGTATAAATCTTTAGCAGATTGGATTCCCGCTTCACGGGCATCGGCAAAGTTAGAGTTAACCGTTAAGTAAACGCTTTCCATTCTATAGGCTATTTTAGCAGCTTTGTCCATTCCTATTCCCGAAACATTATACGTGTCCCCGGCGTCATTTGTACCAGATTTACCAACTACCAAAATATAGAACCAGTGATTCAATACACCACTATTACTGTGTACACCACATTGATCATTTGTTCTTCCAGGACTAGCGCATCCTTGAGCTGGTGTAGCTGGTTTCCAGTTGGTGCCTAAATACGTATCGGGATCTCTTCTGCTTTTTGGATCACTCATAGATCGTAGATTTCTACCTAGATCTTCTCCAATGTCCCAAATTCTGTCACTTGGAGCACTATTAGACCCAGCTTGTAATCCATAAAATTCTACTGCTGCTCCCCAGATGTCAGAGAACCCTTCATTCAGTGCACCTGATTCATTTCTATAAGCCAAATTTGCAGTATTTGTACAAACAGCATGTCCAATTTCATGTGCAACTACGTCTATGGATGTGAGGATATCAAAGTTGTTTCCATCACCATAAGTCATATTTCTCCCATTCCAGAATGCATTGTCATATCCAGTAGAACTTCCAGAACTTTGGTTAAAGTGTACCCAACTGTTGATCGTGGCACCACGTCCATCATAACTATTCCTGTTATGTGTTTCTAACCAATAATCATAGGTTATTTCTGCTCCCCAGTGTGCATCTAATGCACCATTGTCTTTTGCTTGATTATCATATTCTGCTGCAGTCCAGTTATTGTCATTATCTCTAAAATCAGTGTTAGGATATCTATTCGTATTGCCACTGTTAAAAGTGTTGATACCACCACCACGAGTAGCATCACGCAATACAAACCCACTACTTGTACTGGTAGTTTCTATATTTCTATTCCCGCTATAGCGTGTAGCTCCTATGCCTTCTGCAAATGCTGCTTCTGCAGCTTTTTTTGCAAATATGGAAACATTAGCGTTTTTTGTATTTTCTTTTTTACTGGAGTGTGCATATTTTCCTGTGTGGAATAGTAGTTCTTGATTCCATGCTATAGTACCAAGATTAGCATTTACATAAACTATGTTATGTTTTATTTCTGGTTGTGTAGCAAAAATTTCTATAGCATATACTAATTCGAATTCTGTAACCAATTCTCCTGGATTAATACCATCAAGGATTGGAAGAATCATTAGTTTTGGTGCTTCTTTATTGAAGCCAATAGCCTTTGCCATTAATGGTTTATCTTGTATATATTCATCAGCACCAAAAAAGTTATAAGCAAATTGTTCAGCTCGCTCTGCAGAAATAGTAGGAGTTGTGTTTAGATCATTGATAATATAGGCTTCGTTGGATAATGAAAGTAGTTGTCCCGAATCAGAATAATTCATAGAAGCACTACCGCCTGCGACTTCAATTCCTTTAAATGTTTGTATATATCTATTGTGCGTGTGACCAAGGTTGTCAGTTAGTTGTTTTACGCTAACAAATTTATTTCCATCTGGTAAACCAAGAATACTTTCTGGATTATTAGAAGCCTGGGCAAATCGTGCATTGCTATTCTCTGAAAAATTAATAATTGAAGGTATTTTTTCTTGAGAAACTTGTGCTTTTCTGGCAATGCTTTCTTGCTGTGCAGTTGCCATTAAAGCACAAGAAAATAACCCAGCTAGGAGCAGAGCGCTCCGGTAGTTAGTTTTCATAGTAATCGAGTTATGAGTTAGTTTAGTTACAAATTCTTTATCGAAATTAGATATTTAATGCGAAATATTTATTTGGTCTTTTTTCGACATAATACTCAATTTTAAGAATTCAACTGTTTTATAAAGAGCTATTTATTAATAATTCACATTCATTTGTAATCTATTTCGCTCCTATGTTTATGTAAAAATTAACAATGATTATAGTGTGTTTACCAAAGATTAAACAAAAAAATCAAGTAAGTGTTGGATGTAACCTCAAAAGAAGTAGTAATTGCTAGGTAAATAGGTATGGTTTTTTGTAATTCTAATAAAAATTAGCGCTTTTAATTTTAAGATGCTTCAGTCAAATGATCCTGATTTTTTTGAGTAGTTTTGAGTATGGATAAAGCATCATTACTTTCTGTCAAAGATTTGAATGTTAGTTTTAAAACTGAAGAATCTGAAAATCAAGTCCTTTATAATGTTTCATTTAACATTAAGAAGAATAAAATTCTGGGAATAGTAGGAGAATCAGGAAGTGGAAAATCAGTTACGTCACTTGCTGTTATGGGGTT
>CAZYRG010000105.1:0-1237 GCA_964650425.1 uncultured Flavobacteriaceae bacterium | reverse complement strand
GCATATCGCGCATATCCGCATGAGTTAAGTGGTGGTCAGAAACAGCGTATTATGATCGCGATGGCGATTGCCTGTAAGCCAAAGTTGTTAATTGCTGACGAGCCGACAACTGCACTAGATGTGACCGTACAAAAAGAGATACTGTCCTTACTCAAGGAGCTGCAACAAGAAACGGGAATGAGTATCTTGTTTATTTCGCATGATCTCGGCCTGGTATCAGAAATTGCAGATAATGTCCTGGTGATGTATAAAGGTAAAGTGGTAGAATATGGGGATACAAAAATCATATTTGAACACCCAAAAGCTGATTATACCAAAGCATTAATTAATTCTCGCCCTTCTTTGAATACCCGATTAGAACGATTGCCAACGATTGATGATTATTTGCAAAACACGATCCCTTCGGCAGTAGTTACCTCAGAGGATCGTCAAAAACGACATAAGGAACTTTATAGCAAACCGCCATTATTGGAGATTCATAATGTACAGAAGACCTATTTTTCTTCTGTAGGATTGTTTGGAAAAAGTCGTGTTGATGCGGTTGATGATGTAAGTTTTAAATTATATGAAGGGGAAACACTAGGACTTGTGGGTGAGTCAGGCTGCGGTAAATCTACTTTGGGTAATGCGATACTACAGTTGGATCGTGCCACTTCAGGGAGTATTCTGTATAAAGGGATAGATATAACCCTCCTCAAAGGAGAAGCGTTACGCAAATTGCGACGCGAAATTCAATTGATCTTTCAAGATCCTTTTGCTTCGCTGAACCCTAGAATGACTATTGGGCAAGCAATTATGGAGCCAATGTGGGTACATAAAATATACTCTACTAAATCAGCATGCAAAGAAAACGTCTTAGAATTATTGGATCGTGTAGGTCTGGAAGCGTCACATTTTGATCGTTATCCGCATGAGTTTAGTGGTGGGCAACGACAACGCATCGGTATTGCTAGAACTATTGCTTTGCAACCTAAATTAATTATCTGTGATGAATCTGTAAGCGCTCTGGATATTTCGGTACAGGCGCAGGTGCTTAACTTGCTCAATGAGCTTAAGGAGAATTTCGGTTTTACGTATATTTTTATTTCCCATGATCTCGCAGTAGTCAAATATATGGCAGATCAATTATTAGTCATGAACAAAGGAAAATTAGAAGAACAAGGAGATGCCGATACCATTTATGCAAATCCGCAAAAGTCGTACACGAAGAAATTGATTGATGCGATTCCGAAGGGGA
>CAZYRG010000104.1:0-10768 GCA_964650425.1 uncultured Flavobacteriaceae bacterium | reverse complement strand
CAATTTTAAAACTGCTTACTGCTACTGAAAACTGATAACTCGGTAAAATTTTTAGAAGCTAAAGCGAGACCTGTGCGCCGTGGCGTATGCACTAAAGTGCATAGTTTTAACTATTTTGAAACCAATAAACGAGACCATCTTTTCAGATAGCCTCGTTTGGAATATGAAAGAATAAATTTAAAACGCAATAAGGACAATTCTAATCCTCAGCAAGCTCTTATCCAACGATATCTAGTTACTGTATAATATTCATACTGTTGCTGTCTAGGAATTGTAGTTACTGGACCACTACTAGCATTAGTGCTCTTTTTCCTTCTTAAAGTTACTTTATACGGCACTTTTAACCAACAGCCTGATTTTTTGGCTGCCGCAGTATTCGATTTAACCAAGTTAGTATTTAAACCCGAAAGTTCATCTTCATTCAAATACTCCTGCTCACTGATTGGGATATTATCATGGGGATCTTCAGCAGTGATTAATTCATCGTTTTCGATAGTTTCTGAATCTTTTTCACAAGAGACAATACTTGCTAAAAATAAAACCATTATACTATACATGGCTGTTTTTACTGTGATTTTTTTCATAATAGTTTGATTTAATTTGTTGTGTTTACCTACTCTAGAATTATTATGGCTTTTCGGTTTCCGCCATTTCATAAACTAAACAATAGATCTGCAAAGGATTCCAATAAATTAAAGGTAATAGAATCCAATGTAGTTTAAAATCGTTGGAAACAGGGAATACACCTCATGGAAAACCATGAGTGTTTTTTCAAAGTAAAATAGAAATAGTTGTCCCCTGATTGGGTTTTGATTGCACTTCTATTTTAGCTGAAATTAGCGAAACTCTTGAGATCATATTTTTCCAACCCATCCCATGAGACAATTTCACTTTTTTGAGATCCATTCCTTTTCCATTGTCAGTAATGCGCATCCTAAGACCTTTATTTTTATTTTCAAAAAAAACATGAACTGAAGTTGCTTTTGCATGCTTTATGATATTTGAAAAAATTTCTTGAATTATTCTATACAAATTTATGGTTTGGTCCTGATTTAAGTTGCCAATAGGTTCTTCAGCATGTAGTTCTATGGTAAGAATGTTTTCTAAGGTTAGTTCTGTAATTAGTTCTCTTATTGCAGGGACTAGACCAAGTTTTATTAGAGTATCGGGCATGATATTATGAGAAATATTTCTGAGTTCATCATAGGCATAATCAACTTGTTTTAGCAATTTTTCTTGATCTGATTTTTGTTTTTCAAGCGTAGGCAAGGCACTTATCTGCATTCGGATTGCGGATATAGTTTGTCCCAAACTATCATGCAAATCCCGAGCAATTCGTTTGCGCTCTTTTTGCTCAGTTTCGATGATACTCTTAAAACGTAAATTCTTCTGCTGTGATACTATTTTTTTACGATTTATATTTTGCCAAGCCCGTATTCCAAAACTTATCAATAACAATATTATTCCAAATACAGCCCACAATAAATTTCTTTGGTATTCCTTCTGCTTAATTATTGCAGCCTTCAAAGAATTCTCTTTATCTAATGCTATTATTCTTGCTTCCTTTTCTTTGGTTTCATATTTTGTCTGAAACTCTTCTAGTTTTTTATCCGTAGATCGCTTTGCAAGCGAATCTTTAATTGATTGATTCTTTTTTAGAAATTTTAAAGAATTAATGTAATCCCCTGTATCTTCATAAACATCAGATAATTTTTTGCTAACTCTCGCCATCTCCGGATAACTCCTAATGCTATTCAAAAGATTATAACTTCTCAAAAGATTGGTAATCCCCTTTTTATAATCCTTTTGATTAGTGTACAAAGCACCTATATCACAATCCATTATTGCAATATGTAGTTTGACTTTGGAGCTAGCTGCCAGATCATAAGCAACCTTATAATAGTGCATCGCAGAATCATATTGTTTCAGTCGCTCATAACTTAATCCAATATTTGAAGGAATAATGAACTTAGGCTTAAAATTATATTTTTTACTATCCTGTAATGCACTTTTACCAATTATAATCGCTTTTTCATATTCTCTTTTTTTGATAAAACAATGACTCAAATTGCCATATATCTTATTCTGAGTGGTATAATCTTTAAGTTTTATAGCAATTTGTAACGCCTCTTGATAATTTTCTATCGCTTGATTAACATTTTCATTGACAACACTCAGAAATGCCAACGCAATTTTAGCTTCCAACTCAAGTGATGGGAAGCTATTTTTTTCAAGAATTTTTAAACTATCCTCATAGTACACTAGCGCTTTGTCAAACTCACGCTTCAATGCATAGCTAATAACAATATTCAATAACGCATCAATTTCGAAATAGGGATTATCTTCTTCTCGAGATTGTAGTAGATTTTTTGTACTGTATGCAATTGATCTATTCGAATCATCAATGGCATTGTAGCTCTTAGCTATTCTTGACCTTGTGTGAAGGATTAAATCAGTGTTCTTTGTATTCCCAAATAAATTATCAATTTCTAAATAAGCTCTTAGTGCACGATTAGAATTAACCTCTACATCATACAATGAATCCGCAGTTTTCTTAAGCGTTTGTAATTCATCATTTTTTGTTTGTGCAAATGTGAATGATATGAATAAACAAAAAAAACATATAAATCCTTTTAACCCCATAACGACTTTAGTCAATGATCTAAGTATTCTATTCTCATACAACCATTCGGTTATTCCCAAATAGCTAAATTATTCTCAACCGCATAACGAATAAGTCCAATAGCACTTTTTGAGTTTGTTTTTTGAAACATGCTTCTGCGATGGGTTTCTACAGTGCAAACGCCAATACTCAATTCATTCGCAATTTCCTTACTAGTAAGTTCACGACAAATTAATTGTAGTATTTCGCGCTCCCGTGGAGTAAGTTCTCCTTTGCTTTTGAGCTTATTTGGTTTTTTATGATTGATCAAATCCATCATAATAGATGAAATCTCACTACCATAATACGTGCCACCACTTACGATCCGTTCAACAGCATTAAACAGCTCTTCTTTGCCAGCTTTCTTTAACAAATATCCTTCCGCCTCTGCGTACATAATCTCTTTCACCAATTCTTGACCAATATGCATACTCAGCACCAAAAATGGCACATCTATGTTTCGTATCTTTACTTTTTTGACCAATTCAATACCATTCATCTTTGGCAAACCGATATCGGTGATTATTAAATCGAAGGATTTTTTTAGTATCGCCTCGTACGCATCTTCTGCATTGGTAGCACTTTGTATCGTTCCAATATTCTCATTGGATCTCAAAATAGCGATTAGTCCATCAGCAAACATGATGTGATCATCAATGAGAAGAATATCAATTACTTTTGTGGTAGTCATTTTTTTTATATTAGTTAACCCCTATAATGAATCCATTTATTTTATAAACCTTCCCCTACTTATGGTAATATTAAAATATATCACCCTTTAATTCAATATTATAACGTTAAAAAAAATAAAAAAATTATTACCAAATGAACATACGTATTACCCCAACCAACCATCACGATCCAGGCTACGATACTGAATAGCTTCCGAAATATGATTTCCTAAAACCTTTTCTACCCCTTCCAAATCAGCTATGGTTCTAGAAACTTTGAGAATTCGATCATAAGCTCTTGCTGAGAGATTGAGACGTTCCATAGCAGTTTTGAGCAATATTTTTGAGGTTTCATCTAGTGCACAATATTCTCGAATTTGCTTTACGCCCATTTGTGCATTGTAATGGATATTAGGAAGGTTTTCGAAGCGCTCGGTCTGTCGTTCCCTCGCTGCTGTTACACGTTTTCTGATCTCCACACTAGACTCTCCTTTTCGCTCCTCACTCAACTTATCAAAAGGAACGGGAGTTACTTCGATATGAATATCAATACGATCCAGCAGTGGTCCTGAAATTTTGCTTAAATACCGCTGCATTTCTGCCGGAGAAGAAGTTACAGGAGCATCTGGGTCATTAAAATACCCTCCAGGACTTGGATTCATACTGGCAACCAACATAAAACTACTTGGGTACGTAACTGTAAATTTTGCTCTAGAAATCGTTACTTCGCGATCTTCCAAAGGTTGGCGCATCACTTCTAACACGCCACGTTTAAATTCTGGTAATTCATCCAGAAACAACACGCCATTGTGAGATAGTGATATTTCCCCTGGCTGGGGGTATGCCCCGCCTCCGACCAAAGCAACATCAGAAATTGTATGGTGCGGAGATCTAAAAGGGCGTTGCGACATTAATCCCACATGTTCTTTTACTCTACCCACTACACTATGGATTTTGGTGGTTTCTAAAGCTTCATGCAAGGACATCGGAGGTAAAATACTTGGTAAACGTTTTGCCAACATTGTTTTTCCGGCACCAGGAGGGCCGACCAAGATAATATTATGTCCGCCTGCTGCAGCAATTTCCATGCAACGCTTGATACTTTCTTGCCCTTTGACATCTGCAAAATCAAACTCTGGAAACTCTAAGTTTTTATAAAACTCTTCTCTGGTATTCACTACCGTAGGTTCCAAATCACCTTTATCATCAAAGAAATTAATCACCTCGCTGATATTCTCAACCCCAAACACTTCCAGTCCATCAACGATCGCGGCTTCTTTGGCATTTTGTTTTGGCAAAACAAACCCTTTAAAACCATCTTCACGCGCTTTAATAGCTATCGGCAATGCTCCACGAATAGGCTGTAAGCTACCGTCAAGAGACAACTCTCCCATGATCAGATATTGATCAATCTCCTCTCCCTTGATTTGTTGACTCGCTGCCAAAATCCCCAGTGCCAAAGTGAGGTCATAAGCCGATCCTTCCTTCCGAAGATCCGCAGGTGCCATATTGATAGTAATTTTTTTACCAGGAAGTTTGTATCCTACATTTTTGAGCGCTGCAGCAATACGAAAACTACTTTCTCTAATCGCATTGTCAGGTAATCCAACAAGATGATATCCGATTCCCGTATCAATATTAACTTCAATAGTAATCGTTGTTGCTTCCACGCCAAAAACAGCGCTTCCATAAACTTTTATAAGCATAGTTAAGGTTTAAGATGTTATCTCAACCATGACAATTGTTATACGTTTTCGGGATAGTTTTTTATGACTACTTGGGGTAATCAGCGGACGAATATATAAAAATCTGTTGTTTTTGATCTCTTTTTTCTTTACAAAATGAATTTTTGATAGAAATATCACCAAAAAATAAAAATACCTCTATACATAATCTTAACGAAGAGCATTACTAAAACGACATAATTCAATTAACCTTTATATTTACTTAAAAAAATACGCTATGAAATCTATTTATTATAAAAAATTCGATTTTAAGACAAGCTTATTTATTGGATTATTAGCCTTGTTGATATCCTTTTACTCCTGTAGTTCGGATGAGTCAAATCTAACAAACAATACAAATCCTGATCCAACTGGTCAAAATCCGGATCCGGCACCAACAACACCAGGTGCCGAGCCTAATTTGCCAACTGCTACCGTAGATCCTAACATGCCAGGAATTGGAGCAGCTCAGAATATAAGTCCCTTTGATTTTGTGGCCGATATGGGAGCTGGTTGGAATCTCGGTAATCACTTTGATGTGCCACATAGGGACAAAGACAGATGGGGCAATCCTGAACCTTCAAAAGAAATTATAGATAAAGTTAATGAGGCTGGTTTCAAAACTATTAGAATACCAGTAACCTGGAGAACGCATCAGGGTGATACTGAACCCTATCAAATAGAGGAGTCTTATTTACAAAGAGTAAAGGCAACTATTGATATTTGTTTAGCAAATGATATGAAGGTAATGCTAAATACACACCATGACACCGATGTATTTCAACCAATAGCGAATACTGAAGAAACAACAAGTAAAAGGCTTAGAAGTACTTGGCTTCAAATAGCTACTTATTTCAAAGCTTATGATGAGAATCTTATTTTTGAAATGCTTAACGAACCTAGAGTGCAAGGTAACAATGAAGAATGGAATGCAGGTAACACTACAACTCGAGGAGTGCTGAATAATTTACACAAAGTAGCAGTCGATGCAGTAAGAAGTACTGGTGGCAACAATGCTGTTAGGAATTTAGTGATTTCTACTTGGGCTGGCAAAACGAATAATACAGCCATGAATGCGTTGACGATCCCCAATAATGATCCTAATATTATAATAACAGTTCACCCCTACACACCCTTTGACGTAGCCCATGACGCAACAAGGCCGTGGAACGGGCAAACCGATTTGAATCAGCTAAGAAGTACTTTGGACAACGTGAAAAGAAAGTGGATTACTGAAAATAACAGACCTGTAATTCTTGGAGAGTGGGCTATGTTAAATAATAATAACGTAACTGGTAGATCAACTACTGCGCAACAAAGAATAGAATATTCTCAAATTTATGTGAAAGAAGCAACTGAAAGAGGTTTGGTGACAGTTCTTTGGGATGATGGTGGTTGGTATCGTTTACTAAATAGAAATACAGTTGAGTGGGAATCCCCAGGACAAGTTGAAGCTATAATAAATAACGCTTCTAATTAATTATCCAATCCCAACAATTACAATTTTAAATGAAGCACTCCGAAAAGTAATTAACATCCATAATATCATATTGAGCAGAGTCAAAACGTATTGAAAAGTAACAGTACGTTTTCTAGGTTGCGCAATGAGAAAATAAAAATTACTTTTGGGAGAACCTCATTGTTTTTTTACCAATGAATACACTTCGTCTTGATTCTCTTGGATAATAGGATCATTCAACGTTTTCATAAAAGCGACTAAATCCTGCTGCTCTTTATCTGTAAGTCCCAGTGGATCTGACGGCAATGTTTGATACGCGTCATAAGCACCTATTCCAGAACCTCCTCCTCGATTATAAAAATCAACCACTTCTTCCAAACTACTATACACCCCATTATGCATATAAGGTCCTGTCATACCACTATTTCGAATGGTTGGGGTTTTGAAAAAATGCTTGCGCTCGGGAGTTTTATAAACATAATACCTTCCAAGATCTTTACTTATCTTGGCATTTATCGTATCATTCTTCTGCGGAACGCCGATAAACTCCATTTCTGATTCCTTGAAATTAGGCGGTATTGTCCCATTAAAAACTGGCGCAAAATGACAGGTCGCACATTTAGCTTTTCCATTAAAAAGGTTAAAGCCATTAATTTCGTTATCAGTCAACGTATTTTCTAGATTATTAATATTACGATCAAACTTAGAATCAAAAGGTGTCAAACTACGAATAAACATTGCAATGGCATTTCGGATATGTTGTTGCGACACCCCTTTTGGATATAATTTATAAAATGTTTTGACATAGTCCGTATTGGATATAACTGCTTGTTCCATCGCTTCTAAATCCGTATGAAACTCATTCTCATTATTCACAACACTAACAATTTGTCCTTCTAGACTGCCCGCTCTTTTATCATAAAAAAAACCTTTTTGCAAAGCCGCATATAATAATGTCGGACTATTACGAGTTACACCTTCTCTTATTTTCTTACCATCCGTATACTGTAGTGAACTTTGATGACAAGAGGCGCAACTCATTGTACCATCAACGGACAATTTTTTATCATGGAATAGTTTTTTTCCTAAAACTACTTTCTCTGAATCCAAGGCCTCAAATTTTTCTGAAGAAAAATAACTAAGATTAAAGGTATCTGAACCAAATAATGATATTGCCTCATTTTTAATCGCCCTATCAAAAGGAAATTCAACCTTCCAGTCCTTGGCAGTTATATCCAATAACTGCAACGCAGGATGTGTGTGATCTTTTATAAATTGGTACCGATCAAAAGTTACAAAATCACCGGTAAGTGATTTTATCCCATGATCTAATAGGTTGTTCCATTTTTGGAACTGATTGGTATCCAAAAAAATGTTTTCAAAAAAATGCATATAATTTTTCAAACTCTGGTATACTGTTTTACTTTCTTCTAAAGAGTTTTCTAATACTGGAGAATCAAAACCCGTAACTCCTGTTACCGCAACTCGAATAATTGCTTTCTTAACTATCCACAAAAAGTGATAGGATTTCATATAATCTAATTTTGTACTCCCTTTGACCAAAAGCAATCTAGTTGCCATCAGTTTTGCATTACTTTGCACTAAGTTCAGGTCTGGTATATCGGCATACAACTCCTCCTCTAACACCTGAAACCCTTTTGGATTTTTTACCTTGATATCGGTATAGTCATCTTCTTCTATTTTGAGAATATTAGGTTGATTCAAAAATGTATAGTTTTCTGAATCTGTAAAAGATAAAATCGGCTCTATTTTTTTAAAATAGTTCCGAGCACTACTGTAATGTTGTTTCATTTGCATAGGACTTGAAGCAGTTGCAATACTATCCAAATAGTGCACACAATTGCTAATATCTTTTAGATATTGTTCTTGCAACTTTACAAATGGTGTACGATTTTCTATGGGAATTACCTCTGCCGTCTTTTGTTCTTTTTTACACCCTACTAAAAACAAAAAAACAAAGAGGCTCAGATAAGCCCCTTTGATAGCATTTTTTTTATGCTTGATATTCATCGCTAATTCAAAATAATATAAGATTACCTTTCTAATCCGGTTATCACAAAACACATACTTCCTTCTTTACGAACTCGAACATCCTCTCGTCCATCCAAAGATCCTGGAGGAACAGCTTTGGGATCTGTAAATCCGTCACCTTCTTCTTTTTCCCAACCATGGTTTTGTGTAATTAGTATAAAAGATTCTGGAACGTCAACAATATCAGATATATCAATCATACCAGTCAATTCCCAAGTGCGGCCTGCATCTCCAATACCATCTGCCGCAGCTGCCGCTTGATCCGTATCCAATACATCTTTCAATACTCCTGTATTTAGGTTATATTGATACAATCGTGCTTTATGATCTTTGAGAGAAGACAACGATGCCACCCCATTTGGATCTTCTTGAATATACGCGTAATTTTCGGTCACTAGAATATTATCTGGACTGTGCAATGCCGCAGCCTTTCCGTCCAAGATATCCCCATCAAGCACGCAAGTAATTGTTGCTTTTAGTGGATCATTTTCGCTAAGAGTTACTCTATAAACACGTCCCGAAAGCGTTCCTCTTCCAACAAGACCATCCTTGAGACGTCCCGTTACTGCCATATATATTTCTCTGTTATTTGCTGCAGAACCTCTTCTCCAATCAATATCCTCTAATCTAGAGAAGCCCATGATTCCTTTTTCTTTCGCCTCGGCATCTAATTCTTCCAAAGTACGCTCTGTATATTCTACAAACTCCGCTTGATATGTCTGCCCTTCTAACATGTCAACCTCAAAGGTAATATCAGGAGAAATTACTTTAAGTCCATATAATTTTCCTCCATTAAGATCTCCTTTTTCTCCAACATACATTCCCAGTTGACCAGATGGAATTTCATCATTGGAATTATCATCTCCTATAAAGACGATGGTTTTTCCAGGAAAGGCATCCTGACCAATTGCTACTGCATTTTCTGTAGACCACTGCCCCATTGAAGGTAACATTTCGGCAACATCTGCTGCATTAGGATCCTTATATGGATCGGTAACAAAAACTCCTTTAGAAGCTCCTCCCCACTCGCCTCCTGAGAGATACAAAGGTCCAAATCCATGTTCTTCTGGTGTAATCATGGAACCAGAACATTGTGCAGTTGCCCCAGTAGCAACAGAAGACAAAATATACGATCCGCTAACTGGCTTAAAAGTCTTGTCTAATTTGATACTCGCAATAGAATAATCTGCCTCGATATTATTGATCATTGTAAAAGTCCCATCGTCATTTTTGAGTAGTCCAGCTCCATCAGCCATAGACCCATAAACAAATTCTGGAGATTCGGGCAACACATCCGAAGAACTCAGTATGTTATATATTTTTACATCTGAAAACTCTGGAGCCAACTTCAAATAAACAGGAAGCTCAGAATGATTTTTAAATTCAATAACACTTGTTACAGGAGGATTTGGAGGTACATCATCATCCTTTTTACACGATGCGAACGTGATAAGTGCGGTAGCAAAAGTAGCTTTTAGCAATGTTTTCATTTCAATGATTTTTTAGTGTTAGTTTTAAATACTGTATCAAAAGTAACCAGCCACTGTTATGTCATCATTACTACACTATTTTGCTATTGCTAAAAAATTGTAATTTTTTCGTTACGTAAAAACAGTACTATTTTACAATTTAGTAACACCATTTACACAATGTCACAATCAAAAAAAACAATCCTTGTTACATGTTAAGAAATTTAACTTTTGCTGCAGCAATATCGAAGCTATTTCTTTTTCAAAAACGAGCTTTGAGTCGTATCTTTATACTATTATTTCTATATTCCAAAACCTATGGAAAATCTTGATGCTGCAAGGCTCCAAATGGCATTTACTCTCATATTTCACATTATTTTTGCATGTATTGGTATGGTCATGCCATTTTTTATGGTGGTATCGCACTACAAATGGTTAAAAACGAAAGATGAAATCTATCTTACACTAACCAAAGCATGGCAAAAAGGGGTTGCTATTTTTTTTGTCACTGGTGCCGTATCTGGAACGGCGCTCTCTTTCGAATTAGGACTCTTATGGCCCGAATTCATGAAACATGCAGGTCCGATTATCGGCATGCCTTTTTCACTAGAAGGTGCTGCCTTTTTTGTAGAAGCCATTGCACTTGGATTTTACCTTTATGGGTGGGAGAAGCTTCCTGAGAAATTTCATTGGTTCACGGGTGTGATCATAGGAATGTCAGGAGTGGCTTC
>CAZYRG010000103.1:2319-10897 GCA_964650425.1 uncultured Flavobacteriaceae bacterium | reverse complement strand
GGATTAATCACACTACTTATTTCATCGCTCGTAGTTGGACTTATTTACGAACAGCTAGGCAGGAAAAGTGCTTGGGAAGAAAATCGTCCTCATGGAAAAACCATCTCTATTAATCAAACTGGAATACATACCATTATCAAAGGAAAAAGAAGTCAACACCCTACCATTGTATTTGTTGCTGGATATTATCCTACAGGCGCAACCTCATTGATTTGGGAGAAAATCCAAGAGGAAGTATCGCTGCATACTCAGACCATTTCTTATGACAGAAAAGGGTTATTATGGAGCGAAACCCCAGACAACAAAGATTTCAGTTTAACTAGTACCATTGAAGAACTTCGCATATTAATTAACACAACGGCTCCGAATCAAAAAATTATTTTGGTTGGACATTCACTTTCTGGTTTACTCATCCGACATTTCGCTGAATTATATCCAAATATGGTAGATGGATTGGTTTTAATAGATGCCCCTCATCCAAATCAAGAGCGTATAATACCCAAAAAATTACTCGGTGAAACCGGTTATGAAAATTATGGTATTTGGAACTTCTTGTCTAATGTAGGCTATTTGCGAAGCTCCTTCAACTACATATATCCAGGAACTGATGAGAATGCTTCTATTAATACAATCAGCAATGCATTCTTCCCCGAAAAGGTAAATACCATCTTACGAGAAAAAGAAATTAGACGAGAATTGTTCGAAAAAACACTAAATCAAACCTCCTTGGATTCATTACCCCTGAAAATCATCTTCGCCTCTGGAAAAAAGGTGCAAAAAGAATTTAAAGAACGATCTGAAGGAATTCTTTTTGACAATTTATGGCAAGAGCTGCAACGAGATATGCTTTCATTATCGACAAATAGTGAATTAATTGTTGCGGATAATAGCGGGCATTATATTCCATTAGAACAGCCCGACCTAATAATTAATACCATAGTAAACATGCTGTAAAATCCCAATGCTTTTTTAATTAGTGCCCCGTAAATAGGGGTCACTAATTAAAAAAGCAATCAAAATCAGTATTACGAACGCACTTTCTGCTCCCATTTCCAGGCAGAAGACATTGCATCGTCTAGTTTAGAAACCGCAGTCCACCCTAGTTCATTATTGGCTGAAGTCGTATCTGCATAGGCAGCTGTAACATCACCCTCTCTCCTAGCTACGATTTTATAGTTCAGTTTTTGACCCGCCACGCGCTCAAATGAATTGATTACTTCTAGTACAGAACTCCCTGTTCCCGTTCCGATATTAAAAGTTTCGTAATTTGCTTTGTTTTTATCTTGTAATAATCGCTGCAGTGCTACCACATGTGCCTTGGCCAAATCTACTACATGAATATAGTCACGGATACAGGTACCATCTTCAGTTGGATAATCGTCTCCAAAAACCGATAACTGTTCTCGCAACCCTAAACCTGTTTGCGTAATATAGGGCACCAAATTTTGTGGTACTCCCAACGGTAATTCTCCAATCTCTGCTGTAGGATGGGCGCCGATAGGGTTAAAATAACGCAAAGCAATTGCCTTAAGATGTTCATTTACCTTGCAAGTATCTTTTATAATTTCTTCACCGATCTGTTTTGTATTTCCGTAAGGAGATTCCGCTGGTTTTACGGGTGCATTTTCTGTAATTGGCAATTCATCAGCTTGTCCGTAAACGGTACATGATGAACTAAAAATAAAACTTGCCGCATCCTTTTTCTCCAACTCCTGCAATACATACACCAGTGTATTAATATTATTTTCATAATACAAAAGTGGATTCTGCACGCTCTCTCCTACTGCTTTGGAAGCTGCAAAATGAATTACTCCCTGAATATCTTGATGACGCTTAAAGAAATCACGCACTTTATCACGCTCTCTCAAATCGATTTGCTCAAAAATAGGGGTTGTATTTGAAATGGCGCATATGCCTTTTAGCACGTCAGTAGACGAATTGGAGCAATTGTCGACGATCACGACCTCAAATCCTTCATTTTGTAATTCCACAACGGTGTGAGATCCGATAAATCCTAATCCGCCAGTAACAAGTATTTTCATTGGTTTAGTTTATTTTAAATAGTAACACTTCGACCTTGCTTCGTGTTGGTGCGAAACCTTTAACGACTATAAAAATCATTTCTTATAATGTACTATGACTTTTTAATCGCGTAATTTTCATTGGTTTGGGTTTTTGCCAAAATTAAAGTATTAATTCTAATCTACAATTATCATTATTTTAAATTTCCATAAATTCGACTAAAAGCCAAAATGATACTGTAAACGCTCTTCGTAGACAGTATCCTCAGTCAGAACACTACTCTCAAAGTTCGGATGGTTAGGAGCATCCGGAAAATGTTGCCCCTCTAGACAGAGTCCACTATAAGGCTGATATACGACACCACTCTTACCATGCTGATCTTTGGTATGAACGCCGGTATAAAACTGCATACCAGGTTGCGTGGTATGGATTTCTATACTCCGCTTACCATCAGGAGCTATAATTTTGGCTGCTACTGCTAAGTCATTTGCTGCTTTTTCTAATACATAATTGTCATCAAAAGCAATCGGCAGCAAATCAGGATTTTTTTTATTTAAATTCGCCTGAATTTGAGTGTTAGTACCAAAATCATAAGACGTACCACGTATCGGAAGTATGTTCCCTGTCGGAATCCCTTCTGCATCCGTTTCCGTGATTTGTTGGGCGTGTATTTGCACTTCATGCTCCAAAATGGAAGAAGCCCCTCCATCCTTTAGATTAAAATAATCGTGTCTGGTCAAATTCACCACTGTAGTAGCATCGGTTGTTGCGGTATGTCGCATATCCAAGACATTCTCATTGGTTAACTGAAAGGTGACAGTCGTTTTTAGATTCCCAGGAAACCCTTCTTCTCCATCTTTTTCTTCATAAAAACATTCCAAAAATGATTGTCCCAATGTATCTTCTTTGATCTCGCATTCCCATACTTTTCGCTGAAACCCTGCCCCACTGTGCAATTGATTATTCCCTTCATTTTGCGAAAGCTGCACTAGGTTTCCATCCAATACGACCTGACCATTTTTGATGCGATTGGCATTACGCCCCACTAAACATCCAAAATATGGATGCTCACTCTCATAACCTGCGATATCATCAAAACCTAATACCACATCTCGCAATGTTCCCTCACGATCTGGTACTAACATTTTTTGGATTGTCAAGCCATAACTTAATAGATGTATGGTGACTCCATTGGCATTTTTAAACTCGTAGCAAGCGATTTTTTCTCCATTTTTGAGTTTTCCAAAATACGACTTTTGAATTACTGATTTTTGCATTGTTTTTATAGTTTAAAAAAGTGTTTTATTCCTCATAACACCATGCTCTTGTATGCGATGATACTATGATACCCTTTACGCCTAAAATATTCCTGAGATTCTAAACCGCCTGTAGCCAACATAAAATCGCCACCCCAGCCGCCAAGACTTTTTACTGCTCCAGAAAAATCTTGAAACAATTCCGATTTCACTGTAGGTAATTGTAAAGTTTCGGACAAAATAGCTTCATGCGTTGTTAGAAGTTCTTCAAACTCTTGCAATGTTCGAGAGTTCAAAACGGATTCTGTAATAGTGTTGATTTGTAATTTTGCTTTCGCTAAAACGGACACATCTAGCGAACGGTAATGGGCTATTGCAGCCTTGCTATCCATTTTTTGGTTACGATACACAAAAAATAACTGCTCTTTGAAAGGCGGATCAAAAGTCACTTCTTTCACCTCAGGAGCACCATCTGTCCGGGTATAAAGAATTGGTGTATCATGAATCGCACAGGCAATATCATACCCACTACCGCCAAAACTTTTTTCTAACAACACAAAGGGATCCACCTGCGCCCAATTTGCAATCGTTGCAATCAAGGTAGAAGAAGTTCCTAAGCCCCATTGTCGATCAAATTCTAATCGCGTGGTGATTGTTAGTTCTTTTTCTTCTGTCAAAAACACTGTATTCAACAGCTGTGCGGTTTGTAATATATCTAGTAGGGTTGTTGTGATTTTGTCTTCGGCGTTTTTCGCATCTTCTGAAATCTGAATTCCCGATGCTGTATTTTCAAAAACGGTAGCAAACCAACAATTGCCTTCCATATCCAAACTGTTCCAATAGATTTTTGGAGCACTCGCACCGTTGTTTTCATCTGACGTAACTTCCAAAAACTGGCCTTGCTTGGTAGGGATTGCCAAAGCTGTTGCGCCATCTAACACCAAATACTCTGCTGTTAATAAAAGTTTGCCATGTGCGTAAAAAGTTTTTTTATTCATCGCTCGAAAAATACGATTTTATCCTCGAAGTTGCTCCAATTTTTTGACCACCTCACTGTGCGTTACAGTATTTGTTTTAAAATAATCAACCAATTGTTCTTTTTCTATCACTGTAGCACCAAATTGGTTGAGGATATTCATCAAATGCATTTTCATATGTCCTTCTTGTATCCCCGTAGTAATTAAAGAATTTATGGCAGCAAAATTTTGCGCTAGCCCCGCTACTGCGGTAATTTCCATCAGTTGCTTTGCATTGGGTTTTTGTAGTAATTCCAAGGCCAGTTTGACCAATGGGTGCAGACTTGTCAATCCCCCAACCGTACCCAAAGCCAATGGCAATTCTATATAAAAGGTAAAAATCCCGTCTACGACACTCGCATGCGTAAGACTTGCATACTGCCCATTTCTAGCAGCATAGGCATGTACACCAGCTTCGACTGCTCTAAAGTCGTTCCCGGTTGCCAAAACTACGGCATCAATGCCATTCATAATTCCCTTGTTGTGCGTTACTGCGCGATAAGGTTCGACCTCAGCAATTCTGACGGCACGCACAAACTTATCAGCATATTGCGCAGCTGTTAAGTCAGCCGTAGCTGGTAAATCCGCAACAGGACAAGAAACAGTGGCTCTCACCAAGCATTCTGGTACATAATTGGACAGAATACTCATAATAATTTCTATCGCTCGCTCTTCTGGTGTAAACTCTGGATACGAAAAGGCTTCCGCTCTAAATGTTTTAGCAAACTGCTCCAAACAAGAATTGATAAAATTAGCTCCCATCGCATCCACCGTTTCAAACGTGCAATGCAATTGGTAATAATTCGGGATTTCATTGGTTTTATCTCGCAATACAATTGCCGAAACGCCACCGCCTCTTTTTTCCATATTTGTGGTCAAAGGGGCCACAGCTTGTAATAATTTTGGATGTATCGTATCAAAAAAGCGTTGCAGTTTTTCGAAATCTCCTGTATAACTAAAATGCACCTGACCTACTTTAACAGTAGACAAGACTTTGGTCGTAAATCCTCCTCTAGAATCCCAGAATTTTGCCGCTTTACTGGCTGCCGCTACGACAGAACTCTCCTCGATGGCCATTGGGATTGTATAGCGCTCTTGATTGATTACAAAATTAGGCGCTACGCCAAATGGCAAGTAGTAATTAGAAATCGTGTTTTCGGTAAATTCGTCATGTAATTGCTGTAACTGCGTATCTGAATTCCAATAATGTTCTAAAGTCTTGATGGCTTTTTTTGGCTCTTGAAAATAGGCCTGAGCAATCCATTCTATTTTTTGGGTTTTGGTCAGTTTGGAAAAGCCCGAAACAGCTGCAGTCATGTGTTCTTTTGATTTTGTGCAAAGATAGTTTTTATGACTGTATAATTGATAATGTATAATGAATAATGTGTAATGAAGTGGTCGAGATATTCTATACTAATTCCCAAAAGAAGTAGCTATGATTATACCTTATTCATTAAAAAATACTCATTAAAAAGGTATATTTGACTATGCGTAGTAAAAAACCAAGCATCTCTGCAATTCAAATCACGACGATCGTACTGATTGTTATCTATTTTATTTGGGAAAAGAATGTGCAGCAACATTTTCGAACACATCCCGAAGATGCCGATCTGAGTAGAATTGATTTATGGTTTATCGTACCGGTGCTTGTCATACTAATTGGTATTTCAATCTGGCAGTTTTTCAAAAAGTGATAGCGTTTATGCCCCACTTCAGAGAAAAACTATGTCTGTCTTTACCCTACAAATGCCCTATCAAAGTTATCCATTATAGTTACTTTGTTTTAATAATTTTAATTGCACTTTGCGTACGATTATCAAGACTGCTAATCTTTGCCAAATAAAGTCCCGCAACTAAAGCTCTAACATCAATCGTATTTTCTCCTTTGATTAGCGCTTTGGTAATTTTTGCAGCACCTGTGACATCATAAATAGTCACTGTTTTTCCAACGCTATTTTTATTTGTAATAGTTAGATAACGCTTGACAGGATTAGGGTATAAATTTGTTTCAGTAATTTGTTGCTCATTAACACTAAGCGTTTCATTATTTACTTTATCTACTAGGTTCTCCCACACTGTCAAAGAAGAAGTCATATGATCTTCGGCTTGTCTAGTAATTCCAAACGTATGTAAGACCACCTCTCCAGTGTAACCCGATTCCCTGAGATAGCGAACATAATTTTCTAGATCATACCCAGCACTATCATCTAGTGGCCGAATAACATCTTCCCAAGGACCTTGAGGAGCATTAGTATCAACATTAAATGCACCAGATATCGACACATATTTTAAATATTCTTTTGTGTTTTCAATAACCTCACTCATTCTATCGATATTTCCTTCCCGTAATTCATGACATAAATGTACCGTGGTAAACAAGTTATCTGCATTAACTTCTTTTATGTACGACACAGCATCTTCTGCATTATCAATAAAATGATGATCATGTGGATAGATTACCACATCTTTATTCAATTTTTTTGCCTCATTGGTCATCTCCTTAAGGGCTTGAATAATTTTGCCCCGCGTAGGAGACGAACTATTTTCAAGCAGCCAAAACGAAGTCGACTCCGGAATGCTATTCATTATCGATTTCCATCTTGGATTATCACCTTTCTCGGCAGCGTTATCTCCATTCCAAACGTAATAAATCACAGGGATTGTAAGCGCACCAGACTGAAACTCTTCCGTAGCCAGATAATTGTTTAGTTTATCAAGTTGTGTATCGCTATTTACATTCAAAACGATTCCCTTATACCCCATATCTTTTAGCAACCTAGCGTTTTCGTTTATAGGCCTGTCATTAATACTAAAATCAAAAGTGTATAAATCTTTTTGTACTGTTTGAGAATTGATGCTGATATAGCATAATAAAAACAATATCATTAAGTGCTTTTTCATCAGTTTATGTTTTATAGTGTCATGCGCAAAAGCATAAATGGAATCATTAAAATGCATGAAAACACCTATCCGATGCTTCCTAAAAAAATATGATTAATCTGTTTTTAGAATTCTATGAACTTCTTCTAGATCACTTTTCCCGGTCAGATTCGTAATACGAACTAAATACAAACCTGTAGAAAGACCACTTAGATCCATTTCTGTTTCACCGTCTTTAAACGTTTTTGTTATTTGGACAGCTCCTAACACATCATATACCTTAATTAATTTATCTCCTGTATTACCTGAAATAAATAAGGTGTTCTGCGCCGGGTTTGGATATAATTTTAATTTATTGGAGTTCCCAAATTGATCCGTTGATAATGGGCCACCACAATTTCCATCTGGACTTGCATCAGGGCCATGTACATAGTCTATCCAAGTATGCCTATTGGTGGTAACATCTGGCGGGAAATCTAATCTAATCTGCGTGATTTTCTTACCCATCCAATCTTGGTTATTACTCATATCAAATACCAATTCCTCATAGACATTGGTTTGTTGTGGTGCTACCGTAATAGATCTAGCGGCAGCAAAACCGGGTTGATCTGTGGTTGTCCAAAATAGTTGAAAAGAACCCGTTGCTTCAGATTTAGCTCTAATTCGCAGTTGGGGTATTTCAGATCCATTGAAGTTTAATCCCCCTCTTACCACATAAGGATCATTTGATTGATCCACTCTTGTTAACCAAGCTACTTCACTACTAGTATTAGAGGCCGCAATATTTGTTCTGGTAAATAGTTCATCGGATTTGTTGAACTCAAAATTCAAATCTCCAGCATTATTAATAGCCCTGCACACATTGCCTTCATCAATATCTGACATTCCGTCACCGTCACTATCTATATCGCTTATACCTGTGACTACACTCGAAACACATGGCAACTGAGAAACTTGAGACGGTTGGTAAGAGCCCTGACCATCCCATTTAAAGAATATATTGGTTCTCGTATGACGATTTATCGCTTTCGTTCTTAAATACACATCTCCATTACCAGCAATAAAGTAGGCATGATCAGTAGCACTTTCTACAGCTGCTATGGAGTTTACTTGGTTCAGCGTAATTTGGTGCCCTTGCAATCTGAAACCTGCAAGATTCCCTAAACCTTTATATACCGTAGTTGCTAGATCTCCTGCGCGTCCATAATCCATAATGTAAAGAATCTCTCTTTTTGTAGGCAATTGCGTAAAATGAAAAGTATACTTGAACCCTTCATTAACAATAACTCCATATTTGTACGTTGCATTTGTAGTTCCTTCATCGTACATACACGCATTATCTGTTCCTGGCTTAGATCGTACCACAGAAAGGCTAGAGTTGGTGCTTGCCATTTCATGTAACCA
>CAZYRG010000103.1:0-2219 GCA_964650425.1 uncultured Flavobacteriaceae bacterium | reverse complement strand
GCATAAGAACGATTCCATCCTTCAAAATGGCAATTTATATGTTGTCCAGGACCATCATAAAACCTGAAAAAATTGCGTTCCCCTGAGAAAACTCCCAAATCTGAATCCACATTAAACATAGAGTTCTCGATCGTAATATCCCCCGCAAGCATCGTCACCGTTTTATTATCGCTAAAAGCACAATCAAGAAACACCACATTAGGGTTGTTTGCAGCACTACCTAATCCACAATAAATAGCTTGATCATTGCCATATAGCAATCCGTCTTTTATTAATTGTCTCGTAGTTACTTCCCATCCAACGTTTGCTGCAATAGCGTGATCAGCGGTTAATCCATCAAAAACATCCCAACCATTCATACAGGTATGTGCTACAAATCCATCAAAGCTCCCTAATGGCTGTCTCCTTGCGTTTATACCATTAAAATATGGTAGATTACTACTATCCAACATTGGTGATGAAGGAAAAGCAAACCAAAAACCTGTTCCTTCTGTTCCCGCGGCTACGTTATTTTCAAAGTAGTTGTTTGGGTTGGTAATCCAATACGAAGCAGGAGTCCTATTTTGCGGCGTATCGCCAAAAGCAGGGTTGTTAGAAAAATTATCAGATGGCGTTAATTGCTCCCCTTGTTTTGGTCTTCTTGTTACAAAAATCACATTGTTCTTGATCGTATTAAAACGTTCTCCGCCATCTTCAAAAAACAAACCATGTCCTATGTGATCGTAAGCAAATACTCCATCTACGGTAACATAGTCTGTTCCATGAATGGTTACCGCTCTATTAAAAGATTTGTGAACGCTACTATTTTTTAAATAATTTCCTTGCGCCTTATCTTCGCATAAATGCCAGTGCCATGGATACCTTCCTAGAACCCCTTTCTGCCCCATCTTATAGAGTTCTATATGTTCTCCATGAGCGGTGGAACCTTTCATCATCATCACATGTCCTCCAAAACCATCAGCCTCATTATTTCCATCCATTTTTCCTTGTATCTTGATGTAATGCGACAATAAGCCTACTTCTCCTTGAATATCTACCTTCCATGATTTTCCATCTTCAGCTCTGGTGTAGGTCTTTGATCCGCCGATGTGTTTGTAATTTAAATTTGTAGTGAGCGTTAGCGTTTTTTTATCTGCACTAATCGCTTGTATTGCTACTTGATCAACCTGCTCCCAGGTATTTCCAGTTTTACTTGCCAAAGCTGTAGAAGTAAGTGCTATGACATCTCCTATTTCCCAATCTACTGCTTCTTTTAATGTAATTTGATTGGAACCCGCATTGGCAGTAACAGCCAAGTTGGTCCAACTCATTCTCTTTTTACCATGTAGTTCTAATGTACCGCCATTTATCACCAAAATACTTTTATTAGATGACCCTGTACCACCACTTTTATTTCCGGTCAGCGTTATCAAGCATTTTCCATTTGCTGCATAGGGCTGTGATTCGGTACCAATCTCCATCCTACCAGCAACAATAATATTTCCTGTTTCTAAATTTATGCTTTGATTCGCAGCATTTAACACACCATCAACTCTAATGCTTCTAGCACGACATGTTCCCGCAAGAATAACCGTTCTGCCTGCTGGTATTGTTACGTCATCATTTGCGGTCGGTAAGGTATTGCCTGGCCAAACACTCGCATCATTCCAATTCCCAGATTTGGTGGGTTGGATGGCTGCCAAATTAACTGATGGAGCACAATCTATGGATGAGGTAACTTTAGTCGGAATACTTGTGTATGGGTCGTTCAAAGCAAAAACAGTGTTACTGAGAACGGTACTGACCACAAAGGTCAAAATAAATAAACTGATTTGAAAAGAACTATTATTCTTCTTTTTTGGTGTCGAAAAGGAGGTTTTCATAATGTTGAATCTTATACGCTTAGTTTAAGCAATACTTGTATTGATTTTAATAACAAAAACTACTAATTTTTACTATTCATTAGTAAAACAAGACAGTTAATGATTCCCCTAATTTTTAAAATGCATTTATAATTCGGTGATACGCTGAAGGATGTTGGTTTAGTTCATACTTCTTTCTAATTAAATTGGTCAATACGTCAACGTAAAAAGGAAGATTTTTATTGCATTCGTTTTTTTAAATGATTTAGGGGTAAACTCAAATATAACAGTTTGATAACGAAATAACGAGGATTTTCATACCAATCGTTAAACCCGCTTTATGCATTAGAAAATCTATTACATCTTGAAGCTACTGCA
>CAZYRG010000102.1:6475-10980 GCA_964650425.1 uncultured Flavobacteriaceae bacterium | reverse complement strand
TAATATCAGTCCATGGATCTGGAGTCATTTGCTTAATACCAAGAGACATCTTACGTTCTTCTCTATCCAAAGTAAGGATTACTGCATCTACCTCATCTCCTACTTTTACAAAATCTTGTGCAGATCTCAAGTGCGTAGACCATGACATCTCACTTACGTGGATCAATCCTTCTACTCCTTCAGATACTTCGATAAAGGCACCGTAATCAGCGATTACAACTACTTTACCTTTTACTTTATCACCAATTTTAAGTTCTTGATTCAACGCTTCCCACGGATGTGGTTTAAGCTGCTTCAAACCTAATTGGATACGTGTCTTAGCCTCATCAAAGTCTAAGATTACTACATTCAATTTCTGATCTAGCTCTACCAACTCGTTCGGGTGGTTGATTCTTGACCAAGAAAGATCCGTAATATGTACCAATCCGTCAACACCTCCAAGATCAACAAATACTCCGTAAGAAGTAATGTTTTTAACAGTTCCTTCAAGAACCTGACCTTTTTCAAGCTGACCGATAATTTCTTTTTTCTGCTCTTCGATATCTGCTTCGATAAGTGCTTTGTGCGATACCACAACGTTTTTGAATTCGTGATTGATTTTCACCACTTTGAATTCCATTGTTTTATTCACATACGCATCGTAATCACGAATAGGCTTCACATCGATCTGAGAACCTGGCAAGAATGCTTCGATTCCAAATACATCAACGATCATACCTCCTTTAGTTCTGCATTTTACAAAACCATTTACGATCTCACCAGTCTCATGTGCATTATTCACACGATCCCATGCTTTGATCACACGTGCTTTACGGTGCGATAATACTAATTGACCAGTAGCGTCTTCACGCACGTCAATTAATACTTCTACTTTATCACCAACTTTAAGATCTGGATTGTAACGGAATTCATTTAATGAAATCACCCCTTCACTCTTAGCATTGATATCGATAATAGCATCACGATCTGTAATATTGATTACCGTACCGTCTACTACTTCATCATCAAGCGTGTCCACAAAGTTTGCGGCAACCAATTGCTCAAATTCTTCTAATTTAGAATCAGAGATAGGGTCGATACCTTCTTCGTAATTGTGCCAGTTAAAGTCTTTTAAAAATTGTTCAGGGTTTTCTTGTTGTGGAGATACTGCTACAACTTCTTGCGTTGCTGTCTCAGCTTGTGGAGTTTCCACTTCCTGAACTTCTGGATTTTTTGTTTCTTCAGCCATTGCTGATGTCAAATTTGTATTCTGTACACCTCAAGAGAATTATTGCAATTTTGCACAGAAGTTGTTATTATTGTTATCGTTACCCTTTTACATCCTCTTTTGAACTGCACTAAAAGGGGTGCAAAAATACAACTAAATTTGTGTTTTACAAAGAAATATGACGCAAATACCATCTCTTTATTGCATTGATGCAATACTCTGGATTCATTACATCTGGTTCTACTCATTATTTAAAGTTCTACTAAATAACAGTTGTGTTAAAAAATTTCTGCAATGATATCATAAAAATGCTATCTTTGAGATACACATATTTAAAATATTACAAACCATGTTACAAGCAAAATACCAAGCAGTTTTAGAATTAGGAGAATCTTTAGCAATCAAAGACGGTGATGTCAAAGAAGAAAATGGCGTGTTGAAAGTAAAAGGTGTTGCCAAAACACCCTACGAAAAAAATCTTCTTTGGGACAAAATCAAAGAAATCGGTGGGGAATCGGCATCTGATATCGAAGCAGACATCTCAGTAGAAAACACCAGTGTATTTCATCACCATACTGTTTCCGGAGGAGAAACCCTCGGCAAAATTGCTAAACAATATTATGGAGATGCAATGAAATATAAAGAAATCTTTGCAGCCAATTCTGATGTTTTAAAAAACCCAGATGTAATTCACCCAGGACAAGAATTAATTATTCCTAACTTATAAAAGTTATTCGCTATAGTAATCTAAATTGATTGCTGAAATTCATAATTAAAAGAGAATTGCCAAAAGCAGTTCTCTTTTTTTTTGTAACAACATATGAACTTTCCTATTAGTTATAAGAAAACATTAGCATTTCATTCCTCATATTGCGGTAAAAATATCTTCCTCTTTTTGTACTTTCGTAAAAACACAAGACGCGAATGGATATCAACTTCAACAAAAACGAAGATCATAACAAACTACTAGTTTCTGAATTACGTCAACGCCTAGCCAAAGTAAAATTAGGTGGTGGTAAAACACGTATCGAAAAACATCAAGCTAAAGGTAAAATGACCGCCAGAGAGCGTGTCGCTTACCTTCTAGATGATAACGAAAAAGCAATAGAAATCGGAGCTTTTGCAGGTGATGGCATGTATGAGGAACATGGAGGTTGTCCTTCTGGCGGCGTTGTGATTAAGGTTGGGCATATCAAAGGCAAGCAGTGTATTGTGGTAGCCAATGATGCCACCGTAAAAGCTGGAGCTTGGTTCCCTATTACAGGTAAGAAAAACCTACGCGCACAGGAAATTGCTATGGAAAATCGTCTACCAATTATCTACCTAGTGGATAGTGCCGGAGTCTACCTACCGATGCAAGACGAGATTTTTCCTGATAAAGAGCATTTTGGACGCATTTTCCGTAATAATGCCATCATGAGCAGTATGGGAATTACCCAAATTGCAGCCGTAATGGGAAGTTGTGTTGCCGGTGGCGCCTACTTACCTATTATGAGTGATGAAGCATTAATTGTCGATAAAACAGGAAGTATATTCCTAGCCGGCAGCTATTTGGTAAAGGCTGCTATTGGCGAGACTATCGACAACGAAACACTTGGTGGCGCGACAACACATTGCGAAGTCTCTGGAGTTACAGATTATAAAGCAAAAGACGATAAGGACGCCTTGGATACGATCAAAAATATTGTCTCCAAAATTGGTGACTTTGACAAAGCAGGATATAATCGCGAGGAGCCCAAAGCTCCTAGTAAAGATGCGGAAGAATTGTATGGCATTCTTCCCAAAGCCCGTAATGAACAATATGACATGCAAGAAATTATTGACCGCTTGGTAGATGATTCAGACTTTCAGGAATACAAAGCGGGCTATGGACAAACCATTATCACAGGTTATGCCCGTATTGATGGCTGGGCGGTTGGCATTGTAGCCAATCAACGTAAAATCGTTAAAACCAAAAAACTCAAAGATGCCAAATACACCAAGGGAGGCGAAATGCAGTTTGGAGGTGTGATTTATTCCGATTCTGCTGATAAAGCTACGCGATTTATCGCTAATTGTAATCAAAAGAAAATTCCGCTGGTATTCCTCCAAGATGTTACCGGTTTTATGGTGGGTAGTAAAAGTGAACACGGTGGCATTATAAAAGATGGTGCCAAAATGGTTAATGCAGTTAGTAATAGTGTCGTACCAAAATTCACGATCGTTATTGGAAATTCCTATGGCGCTGGCAATTATGCGATGTGTGGCAAAGCTTATGACCCCAACTTGATTGTTGCTTGGCCTAGTGCTGAGCTTGCGGTAATGGGAGGTGCACAAGCTGCCAAAGTGTTATTACAGATAGAAACGGCTTCCCTTAAGAAAAGAGGCGAAACCATCACGCCCGAGAAAGAAAAGGAACTATTCGATAAGATCAAATCTCGTTATGACGAGCAGACCTCTCCCTATTATGCAGCAGCACGTTTATGGACCGACGGTATTATAGCACCAACGGATACTCGTAAATGGATTTCTATGGGCATCGAAGCCGCAAATCATGCGCCTATTGAAAAGGCTTTTAATTTGGGGGTGTTGCAAGTGTGATGTAAAATTCAAAAAACTTATATTTACCATATCACATAGTAGCTTATTTAGCCAAAAAACCAATGAAAAAAGTCCTTATTATAGGTGCTTCCGGGCATGGAAAAGTAATTATCGATATTTTTGAACAGCAACAAAACTATCAAATTATTGGATTATTAGATGATGATATCCCTAAGGACACATTTTTTTTTGGATACAAAACCCTTGGTTCCATTACAGAACTGCCAAGCCTATTAACTACCCATCAAAATTGTGAAGTTTTTATTGCCATCGGTGACAATTGGATTCGTCATAAAATGAAAGATAAAATTGAGTCTCTGCACTCAAATGTCATTTTTGCTAATGCCATACACCCAAATGCGCAATTAGCAAAAGGGGTAACACTTGGCGTAGGCAATGCCGTGATGCCTGGTGCTATTATTAATAGTAATTGTGAGATTGGTAATTTTACGATTATCAATACCAAAGCGAGTCTGGATCATGACAGTAGTATAAAAGATTTTTCTAGCCTTGCTCCTAATGCTACCACAGGCGGTAATGTTACTATTGGAGAATTTTCAGTGATTTCTATAAGCACCACTATTAAACACGGGGTGACTGTAGGAAGTCATTCTGTAATTGGAGCCGGAGCACTTTTATTACAAGACTGTGGTGATAGACAAGTTTTATTTGGAATTCCTGCCAAAGTAAGAAGAAATAGGCAATTGGGAGATAAATA
>CAZYRG010000102.1:0-6375 GCA_964650425.1 uncultured Flavobacteriaceae bacterium | reverse complement strand
TTTTATTTGGAATTCCTGCCAAAGTAAGAAGAAATAGGCAATTGGGAGATAAATATTTGTAAATAAAGCACCCACAAACTGCAGGTTCTTTTTTCATAAATGTCCAACCAAAACTCTAAAAACAATAACTTTTTTATAGGTTGGCTAATTTCAAAGTAGCATTACGCTGTATTTTTCCCGTTGGTGTTTCTATAAATTTTGGTAAAAAATATAGGCTTTTTGGAATTTCGAATTTAGAAAATTGTTCATCCTTGGATAAGGATTGCAATAATGAGTTACGAACCTCCTCAGAAACCTCTTGCCCTTCGATTATTAAAGTTAAACGCTCTCCTAATAGATCATCCGCTATTCCAATCAAAAAAAAGCGTTGGGAGATATATTGCTGTATTTTTTTTTCTATTACCTCTGGATGTAGTTTAATACCTCCACTATTAATCACATGGTCATAGCGTCCTTTCCAATTAAATTTCTTGTAAGTCAAGAGCTCTACAACATCATTGGTAACTAAAACTTCTGGCGTCAATTTTGGCGCTTTAATTACCAAACAATTTCTATCATCCGTAGCTAATACAATCTCGGGTAATGCTTTAAAAGCTTTGATTCCTGCTTTTTTCTTTTTTGGGTTTAATCGGCGAGCGGCAATATGACTAACCGTTTCTGTCATACCATAGGTTTCATATACCTTGGTATCGATCGTTTGTACTAATTTTTGCAATTTTTCGGAGACACTACCACCACCAACGATCAATTTTTTGATCAAATGCAAGCGATTTAGTGAATTGTCCAATTGCAAAGGAACCATGGCACAAAAATCATAACGTTTATAGAGTGTATCCAAAGGATTAGAACGATATGGTACAATATCCAAACGCCATCCTAGCACCATTGCCCTCACTAACATCATTTTTCCGGCAATATAGTTAGAAGAAAGACATAATAATGCCGTACTATCGGCCAATGTTTTAAAAAACTTCCCTGTTGCCAAAGCACTATGAATCATTTGCTCTTTATATAATTTCAGCGTTTTAGGAACTCCGGTAGATCCCGAAGTTTGTGCCTCTATATAAGGCTTGTCATCTAACCAATTTTTGAGAAAATGTCCTGCCTCTTGTTCATAGACCTCTCCATTTTCGCAAAGACTCAAGGAAATGATTCGCAATTCTTCATTGGAATATGCCACCCCATTCAGTTTGAAAGAAGGATGTACTTCTGGCGTACTATAATAATCCACTTTAGGCATAACCAAATTTCAGTTTTATGTAGTGGACTAACGTTAACTTTTTATTAAATATAAGGAACTAAATTGTTATGATATGGGTTGTAGTTTTCCAAAAAGCTTATCCTTCCAGCCCGTCCATTTATATCTTTTAGCCAAAATCAATAAAATAATAGGATACAACACCAATACAGGTATCAAAATATCCACACCTGCCGAGGGTTCTGAAATATCTTTGAGTATCGAATTGGTTTGCAAAGCAGTCCAATCTGCTGTTACTAATAATGCCGTAGCCAAATTATTTGCTGCATGAAAGCCTATCGCCAATTCCATTCCTTCATCCATGAGTGTGATTATTCCCAGAAATAAACCCGTACCAATGTAATACACCATAATTATTGGGCCCAATTTATCCACTTCAGGATTCATAAAATGCATTGCCCCAAATAATACAGAAGTCATTAGTAACGGAAACCATCGGTTTTTTGACAAGATACCCAGCCCCTGCATTAAGTATCCTCGAAATGCATATTCTTCAAATGCAGATTGTATGGGAATTAAAGGAATCGCTATCAAACACATATATAGGAAAGCTTCCCATTTAAAATTCCAGACATAATCAGTTCCATTAGTTTGATAATCTACTACGGTCATAACGCTAATTACAAATAGCATAACAAAAAACATCCCTAAAATCCGCTTCCAATCTACTCTGGACCGTGTTGTGGTTACCTCTCTAATGTCTTGTTGATGCCAAAACCGAATCACTACAAACATTCCTATGATTGCTATAAAAAAAGTAAACAACATAAAAAACAATGTAGTGTTACTATTCAAAATTTTGTACAAATCACTCTGTGTAGCATTTGTCAATCCATCTGCTCCAACAGCAATTAACCATGCTCCTGTAAGCGGAAGTTGACCAATTATATAGGCAGCAGCAATCATAATAATTCCCAATACATACCTCCATAGTTCATGTTTGGCCTTATACGCCTGTTCTATAAACATTTCCTTCTCAATTTAATTTATAAAAGGCACATCCCAACCTAAAGTTGGATCATACCGTAATCTTCCTTGCTTCACCACCAAGGGTGCTTCTAGGTTATTAGTATAAAGACTGCCTGTACCTAGTCCTTGTGGCAGTTTAGTTCCTAATATATTGGTAAATTGTGCGATTGCATTGAGTCCCACATTACTTTCGAGGGCACTAGTCATCCACCATTGGATTCCCAGTGACTCCGCAATCGTAATCCATTGTTGTGTCCCCTTAAACCCACCTATTAAACTTGGTTTTAAGATAATATATTGCGGTCGTATGGTTTCTAGAAGTTTTTGCTTAGCCGAAAGTTCAAAGACACCAATCAATTCCTCATCCAAAGCTATGGGTAATGGTGTCGTCTTGCATAAAGTTTTCATCACCTCCTGCTGTTGTGCAGCAATTGGTTGTTCGATACTGTGTAAATCAAAATCGCTAAGGCGTTCTAATTTTTGTAATGCTTCTTCTGGCGAAAAAGCACCGTTGGCATCTACACGCAATTCAATCACGTCTTTAGAAAAATCACTCCGAATACTTGCTAATAACTCCAATTCGGTTTCAAAATCAATGGCGCCAATTTTCATTTTTATGCAGTTAAAACCTACTTTTAACTTTTCTTGAATTTGGGATTTCATAAACTCCTTATCTCCCATCCAAATCAATCCATTAATCGGAATACTAGTTTGTCCTCGAGTAAATGAAGAAGGAAACAATACAAAAGGATCTATTGATTCTAATGATTTAAACGCTATTTCTACTCCAAATTGAATACTCGGATACTCTTTTAACGCTTCCCAAAGTCGTGTTACTCCCCAATGAATATGTTTGCAAGTCCATTGCAACTTGGCCTCGTAATCTGGTCGATCATCAATGCTAAGCCCCCGTAAAATTCCGCATTCTCCAATTCCTGTTTTTTCACCATCTTTAATAACAATAAACCAAGTCTCTTTGGTTTTTAAAACGCCACGAGAAGTGCCACTGGGACGTTTGAATTCTAATATATGCTTATGATACTTCGCGTTCATTAAAGTTCTATACTTTCTCCTATCCCCAATAACATGAGATTTTTGTCCGCAGTCTTGAACTTTTTGGCCGCAGCTTCATGATCAATTTCTATATACCCAAACGTATCATAATGAACACCAAGGACATCTTTGCATGCTACGAAATCACTAGCGATAATCGCGTCATCAACCCCCATGGTAAAATTATCTCCAATAGGCAATATCGCTAAATCCAATGTGGTGTACATCGGAATAAGTTTCATGTCCAAGGTAAGAGCTGTATCACCAGCAATGTAAATACTTTTTCCTGCACTTTGCAACACAAAACCTCCTGGTTGTCCACCATTGGTCCCATCTGCAAAACTACTGGTATGAATGGCATTAACGTATTTGACCAAACCAAAATCAAACTTCCATTGCCCTCCGTGATTCATGGGGTGTACCGTAATGCCCTTGGACTGGTAATGCATGGCTATTTCGTAATTAGAAACAATCGTGGCTCCTGTATTTTTAGCAATTGCTTCTGCATCTAGCACATGATCCTGATGCGCATGTGTTAGTAAAATATAATCTGCTTTGAGTTGCATGATATCTACCTGATCTTTGGCTAAAGGATTACCTGTTATAAAAGGGTCTATTAAAATATCGGTGTCATTTGTGTGGATATACAGGCTGTTTTGCCCATAATAAGTGATTTGCATAGTGAAAGGTTGTCTTTTGTTTTGAGAGGCAAAATACAATAAATGAGGAGGATATGCAATATTGTTTTTCAAAGAAAAAGTGATACGACTTTTTTAGTACAGAATTAAAGTTCGCTTTATGCACTTTTCTAGTAGTGAAGTCAAAAATATTTGTAAAATCTGACTTCGAAAGAGTAAGTTATTGAAAGTATTCAAGCCATCAATAACTGGAAAAAACACTTTTAGGCTATATTTTCAGCTATAAGTTCTAATAAAAAGATTTCTCGCTCAATTGACATTCCCTTTTTAGCGCTTATACTCATGGTCTTTTTATTATGTGCTATGGCTTCATGAATATCAATCCACATAGGCTTCATGCCATTAGTTTTTTCATAGGGTTCCAAATTTACGGCACCAAGTTCTTTATTAACATCACAGGTATAGCAATAAGAAATCATATGTTGAATATCAAAATCCGACTTATACCATGGCCGGTATTCTTCATAAACGCCAAAAGGCTGTATGTTTTTGATATCTTTGGCTCCTGTTTCTTCGCTCAGCTCTCGTATCATCCCGTCGATTTTATCCTCGCCTGCATCCAAGCCTCCGCCGGGAAGACTATAATCTTCATATCGTTCCGTATAAAGCAGCAAAATAGTGTTGCCTTGTAATGCAATACTTCTTGTAGTGAGTCTTGTAAAAACTGTCTGATTTTCCAAGGTTTTTACCTCAGGATGGTAATGGGTTTTTAATAGTTGCATTTCGGAGTTTTGGTCTTTTTATTTTGGGGAACTACCAGTATTCTCAATTGCTTTTTTTTTAAAAACTTTGTTTGGTAATCCACTAAATTTTAATAAAAAACAAAGTAAAGAATAATGAAAAACAATACCCAAAATTAAATTCCTAAATAATAACGTCGAATTCCTTGACGTTTTTGTTTTTTGTTACCAAGTAAATTGAAAATATATTGATAACGAACGAAAATCACGAGCGCTATTCCCAAGAAAAGGATCAGGGTTTTGTCTTTCAATTTATCTCACTTTTGTAACTCGTTAGAAATATCCATCCCTAGATATCGCACCTAGCTCCGTTCCCTACGAAATGGGATGAATGTCTTTTGATTAATTAGCATTTGGCGATCCCCAGTTCTTACATTTATTAACTCGTATGCAACCTACTTTTTAAGTATTTTATCTGTCCATTATGATTAGATTCGTGCTCAGCTACGTGAAACCATTTGCAATAGTTATTAGTTGGACTACTCCAAAATTCCGTATCGATTTTTGTTAGCCAACTATCATCATATTTTGCCAATTCTTTCAAACTAAACGCTCGGCATGCCTGAAGTTTATCCAAATAGTACTCCAGCTCTTTTCCTTTAAAAGCAGTTCTTCCGGCCGCACCCAAATTAGAAGCAGCTTCATACAGTTGATCTTCGGCTGTTCCTTTTTCAAAATGCACTTGCCCCTCAAAGGTATTTCTTTGGTAGAATCTTTCTGTAGCAACCAGATGCATGAGCATTGCGCCAATAGAGTTGGAGTCTTTATCATGCAGGTAATCAAGATCTTTTTGTGACAGTCCCTGAACAGGTCGTAGCATGGTATTTCTCATCCAATTCATCATAGAAACCAACGTTCCAATTTCTGGAGTAAAGCCTTCTTTTGGGCCGACGATATTGATTCCTTTGGTTTCTTGATTTATTGAGCTATTGGCATATAACGATTCTGTAATACCAACCATTGCTCCGGCCCCTACTGTAAAAGTCGCTGTTTTTTTGATAAAATTTCTTCTAGTATCCATAATGATGATTTTGATAAACTATTAGCATGTCAATATGAAGTCAGAGACATCCCCATGATTCATATAGCTATATCATAGATAGTTATTACGACAGAATGTTACGCCGATTATAGACAAATTTATGTTAATGTCATATTCTGAACCATGTAGCTTTATGCCAGACCGTTTCGAAGGGACCTTGTTTATGGTTTTTGGCCCACCATTTACAGAATTTGCCTAGCAAAAATGTCAATAACAACCCGATGATAATGCCATAGGTAGCACCAGTATATTTATACAAGCCTAATCCCCATCCATAAAACACAAAACCTCCAATAATGGATTGTATAATATAATTTGACAAACTCATTCGTCCAAATGGCGAAAAATACATAAGACTTTTTTGCATCTTCGTTTTATAGAACAACAGTGTTATTCCGGACAATAAAACGATCATAAATGAAAAATTCATCCAGGTAGTTTCTATTGTCGCTGCAGAACGACGTATTATATCACTCGCTATTAAGTCATTCATTTGTAATTTAATCAAGTAAAGCGGGATAAAAGCAACTATAGAAATGAGAAAGGTTTTTTTCCAAAAACTACGCGTTTTTTCATTCCATTCAAACAGATTACGTTTGCCCATTACATACCCAA
>CAZYRG010000101.1:0-11264 GCA_964650425.1 uncultured Flavobacteriaceae bacterium | reverse complement strand
TGCGCGAAGCAGAAAAAGAACTGCAATTTTTGCAGGATAATAACATCAAGTACACGGCTTATGACGATTCAGATTATCCCGAACGGCTAAAACAATGTATTGACGGACCAGTAGTGCTTTTTAGCAGTGGAAATATCAATATCCAGCAGAAAAAAATCATCAGTATTGTAGGTACCCGAAAGGTGACCAGTTATGGAACCGCATTTTGCGAAGAATTACTAGCAGATTTAGCACCATTAGATCCTGTAATTGTTTCTGGGTTTGCCTATGGTGTTGATATTTGTGCGCATAAAGCAGCGATGGCAAATGGTTTGCAAACCATAGGATGCTTGGCACATGGGCTGAATCAAATATACCCTAAGACCCACAAAAAATATGTAGCAGAAGTAGAAGCAAACGGTGGTTTTTATACCGATTACTGGAGTACCGACCCTTTTGATCGAAAGAACTTCTTGGGCCGTAACCGTATCATTGCGGGATTGAGCGAAGCGACAATTGTTATCGAGAGTGCGCACAAAGGAGGATCATTGGTTACTGCAGAAATCGCGCACTCCTATCATAGAGATGTATTTGCCGTTCCTGGGAGAGCAACAGACCCATATAGTAAAGGCTGTAATACTCTGATCAAAACACAAAAAGCACACCTACTTACTAGTGCAGCAGACCTTCTATATATCCTGAATTGGGAATTGAATGAAACCTCCAAACCTGTGGTACAAAAACAATTATTCGTGGAGTTGGATACGGAGGAACAAAAGATCTATAATTTTTTACACACCAATGGCAAAGAATTATTGGATATTATTGCACTACGATGCGAGGTCCCGACCTTTCAAGTGGCATCCACATTATTAGGGATGGAACTTAAGGGTGTAGTACGACCGCTGCCAGGGAAATTGTTTGAGGCGGTGTAATCAATCTAACTTATCAGATAATTTATTAAAGATCGTCTTAGGATTTTTATTTTTATATAAAACCTCATAAACCGCATCAATAATAGGGGTTCGCGCTTGATTTTTTTCATTAAGTTCATGCGCACTTTTGGCAGCATAATAGCCTTCTGCAATCATGTTCATTTCCATTTGTGCACTCATAACAGTGTAGCCTTTGCCAATCATATTCCCAAACATCCGATTACGAGAAAAAACAGAATAGCCTGTTACTAACAAATCTCCCAAATAGGCAGAGTCATTAATATTACGTTTCATTTTATGGACTTTTTTGATAAAACGTTTCATCTCACGAATAGCATTGCTCATCAACACACTTTGAAAATTATCACCATACCCAAGACCATGGGCAATCCCTGCCGCAATGGCATAAATGTTTTTGAGCATAGCAGCATATTCCGTACCGATAATATCATCACTAATTTTGCATTTGATATATTCGCTACTTAGGTTATCGGCGACTATTTGTGCATTTTCTTCGTCATTACAAGCAATTGTTAGATAGGAAAGGCGCTCTAGGGCCACCTCTTCAGCATGACAGGGGCCAGAGATAACACCAATATGATCAAAAGGAATGTCATAGATATCATGAAAATGTTCTCCGACTATAAGGCTCGTTTCAGGAACAATACCCTTAATCGCTGAAAAAATAACCTTATCCTTTAAAGAAACAGTGAGTTTTTGCAATTCTGTATAGACAAAAGCAGAAGGGATGGCAAAAATCAAATAATCTGCATAGGCAACAATCTCATTAATATCATCACTTAGTTTGAGTTGATTAATATCAAATTCTACAGAACTCAGGTAATTAGGATTGTGTTCCTGTTTTTTTAGATGTTCAATAGCATAGACACTTCGCATATACCAACCGATTTCAGCAACATTTTCGGTCAACATTTTTACAATTGCTGTAGCCCAACTACCTCCACCTATAACGGCAAACTTTACGTCTTTTTTCAATTTGATTGTGTTTTTGTAGCAACATATGATAAAATATAAAGTCCTTCTTATGTTGCCATGTAGCTAGGACAAAAGTACGGATGTATAGTAAAAGTTTTTCGGAGAATTCATAAAAAAGCATAAAAACGTATAAAAACGTAATTTTTATAATACAAAAACAGTTTTTGGCACAGTACTTGTAAATTGTATTTCCAAGTATTTTTAGTACGAAAGTTTAATATTTACCATTTATCGGATTTTTATAAAACTTTAACGTAAAAAAATAGTACGATAACACAATGAAGCATATTTCTTCTCGTTATCATGTAAAGAAAAAGAGTTAAAATACCTCTTTTGAGGTTTTATATAAAAATTTTGGTTGGTTAGTTAGTTTGAAACCGCCTTGTTGTTCTTCTTATCAACAGGGCGATTTCTTTTTTAGGAAGTACAACTAAATCGTTTCTTCAGACAATAACTCCCAGAAATTAAAGCTGTAACAGGTTTCTTTTTGATTTAGATTTATGTTTTTTGCGTGAGGGATAGTAATGGCATCCTTTTGATGTGATAACATCAAAAGATATAATGAATAGCCCGACCACATGACATGGGTGGAGCCGAAGGAGGTGGTCACGTCCAAATTCTTTTTCGATAAAAAAATAGGAAAACTTTTAGGAAATACCTTTAGACATTTAGTATCTTGATAAGAGTTTTGTAGCGCCGTTGATTTTTCTTTTTGAGGCGAAATGGAATACATTAATTAATAAAGGAATAACCAATAACAACGAATAATAATCAGGATAATGTAACTTCGCTATCTTGATTTTGTTAATTATACTATTTTGAAATCTGAAACTTCAACTTCATAAAAATGGCTATCAAAAAACCCTTCAACCTCACAAAATGGATCGAAGAGAACAAAGCGACACTAAAACCGCCAGTAGGAAATAAAAATCTGTATAAAGATGCAGGGGATTATATTGTAATGATTGTGGCGGGCCCTAATGCACGTAAAGATTATCATTATAATGAAACGGAGGAACTTTTTTACCAATTAGAAGGGACTATTGAGGTACATATTCAAGAAGAGGGTAAGAAAAAAACGATGGAATTGGGCCCTGGAGATATGTACTTGCATCCGGCTAAAGTTCCGCATTCTCCTGTCAGGCATGAAGGTTCTATCGGTCTCGTTATCGAACGAAAACGCATAGACTTAGAAGCAGAAGATGGATTATTATGGTTTTGCGACTCGTGTAATACCAGGTTACATGAGGTGTATTTTAAATTAGAGGATATCGAAAAAGATTTTTTAAAGCACTTCAAAGATTTTTATAGTAATAAAGACTTGCGAACTTGTACTAATTGTGGTACTGAAATGCCGGTAGATCCAAGATTTTTTTAAACACACTTTCTTATTCTTACTTATTTTAAAAGCTAGAAAACAATGAAAACTACAGCAACTTTTGGCATCAGTGAAGCACTGGAAAAACTAGATATACACCCTGAAAACTCTGGGACAGCAACAGGTACTAATTGGGAGACTTCTGAAGCGTTTTTGGCTTCATATTCTCCCGTAGATGGTCAATTAATTGCAAAGGTGGGAATCACAACGCCGCAGCAATACGAAAAGGTACTGCAAACAGCAACAACTGCTTTTGGAGAATGGCGATTGATGCCCGCACCACAACGTGGTGAAATTGTACGTCAGTTTGGAGAGGCTTTGCGAGCACTTAAAGAACCTTTGGGAAAATTAGTGTCTTATGAAATGGGAAAATCCTACCAAGAGGGATTAGGCGAAGTCCAAGAAATGATTGATATCTGTGATTTTGCCGTAGGATTATCACGGCAGTTACACGGTTTTACAATGCATTCAGAACGACCAGGGCATCGAATGTATGAACAGTATCATCCACTAGGGGTCGTGGGGATTATTTCTGCCTTTAATTTTCCGGTAGCTGTTTGGGCTTGGAATACCGCCTTGGCATGGATTAGTGGTGATGTTTGTGTGTGGAAACCTAGTGAAAAAACACCTTTGTGCGGTATCGCATGTCAAAAAATCATTGCCAAAGTTTTGAAAGAAAATGAATTGCCAGAGGGAATTTCCTGTTTGATTAATGGCGATTATACGGTGGGAGAATTAATGACTTCTGATACTCGAATTCCATTAGTTTCGGCAACGGGATCTATTAGAATGGGAAAAATAGTGGCGCAAAAAGTAGCAGCCAGACTCGGTAAATCATTATTGGAACTCGGCGGGAATAATGCCATTATCGTGACGCCAGATGCGGATATCAAAATGACTACGATAGGTGCCGTATTTGGTGCTGTAGGTACCGCAGGGCAACGTTGTACTTCTACCAGAAGGTTGATTATTCATGCTACTATTTATGATCAGGTAAAAGATGCATTAGTTAGTGCCTACGAGCAATTGCGGATCGGAAATCCTTTGGACGAAACAAATCATGTAGGACCCCTTATTGATCAGGATGCAGTCAAGGCCTATCAAAATGCTTTGACAGAAGTGGTCAACGAGGGAGGAAAACTCTTGGTCTCCGGAGGGGTGCTTTCAGGAGCGGGATATGAGAGTGGTTGTTATGTGCGTCCAGCCATTGCCGAAGGGGCCCCCCATTTTACGATTGTGCAGGAAGAAACCTTTGCGCCGATCTTATACCTTTTAAAGTATGAAGGAACTGTGCAAAATGCAATACAGATACAAAACCAAGTGAAACAAGGGCTTTCTTCTGCAATAATGACAAATAATCTACGAGAAGCAGAACTCTTTTTGAGTCAGGCGGGATCGGATTGTGGTATTGCCAATGTCAACATCGGAACATCGGGAGCAGAAATCGGAGGCGCCTTTGGAGGAGAAAAGGAAACGGGAGGTGGACGTGAGTCAGGCTCTGATGCTTGGAAGATTTATATGCGTAGACAAACAAATACCATCAATTACACTACGGAATTACCATTAGCTCAGGGGATCAAATTTGATTTATAATTCGACTAAAATTATTTTTCGATTATTTTTTGACTTGTATAAATGATGAAGATTTTAACGAAGTTTAAATGATTTATTCGTGATATATGCTCTCGCACAATCAATGTTAATACACTGACTATAAACTTTTTATAAAAAATAAGTACTTTGTGTTTTTTTAATCAAATAAATACTGGGACTTAGGGTTTTAACACTTTTTGCAGGCATTTTATCGAATAATTGCTATCAAATAAATAGCTTATTTGATAGCAATTAGAAAAAAAGTCATAAATTAAGACCACACTAACATTAAAAATTAACCAAATGACTAAATCAAAATTCTGGTTATGGGCTATCATAATCATGATCATTGGGATGATTTTGCAATGGTATTTATGTTGTAGGACAACAGGTACCGAGGCAATAACACCTCAAGCACCAGAAGTCGTAGCGACCCCGGAACCACCGGCAGAACCAACGTTTACGAATTATCCGTTTACAATTCCTGATGGAGGCAATGGCTTTGCGTACGACACCAAAAACAACATAGATTTTGATGTTTCCAGTTTTAAAATCCGAAGACCTATAGATATAGGAGTAAAAGAAGGGATTATTAAGCTAGGAAACTTCCTCAAAGAAAATCCTGATAAAGCAATTGATATTACAGGATATTATACGGATCAGGAACAATACGATGGTTCGTTCCCAAATCTAGGGTTGGCACGCGCAAATGCTGTGAAGAATTATTTTGTCGGTAAAGAAATTTCTTCTAAGCAAATTAACACTTTTGGTGAATTGCGTAATGAAATGATCCCTGATGGCACTATTTACAAAGGACCTGTAAAATATGGTCTAAATGTAATAGATACTAGCGAGGCTGATGCGATGAAAGAACTTGGAGACAAAATCAGAGCAAATCCATTGGTGTTATATTTTAAGACTGGACAAGCTAGTATTAATCTTACTACTGAAGAACGTCAGAAAATAGCAGATATTTCTCGTTATTTGGATAAGGTAGACGGAGCAAAAACAATTGTCACTGGACATACTGATAGTGTTGGTCGCCGTGCGACTAATATTAGATTAGGACAGGAACGTGCTGACTTTGCCAAGGAATATCTAATTACAAATGGAATTCCAGCAAATAAAATTGACACAAAATCTAAAGGTCCTGACAAACCAGTTGCAACCAATAGAACAAAAGATGGTCGCGCTAAAAACAGAAGAACGGTCATCACAATTAATTAAGCTAAACTAAAAAATCACTTTAAAAAATTATAATTATGGATATGGATTGCATTTGGTGTATTTTAATCCCAGCACTATTGTTCTTATTAGGGGCATTATTAGGATATTTACTAGGTAAATTTCTTTCTTCAGGGAATGACAATACAGAAGAATTAGAAAGCTGGAAAGCAAAATATGCAAAATTAGAAAAAGACTTGGCGGATTGTAGAGCCAAGATTTCTGCAGGATCTAGCAATAGCGCTGATATTGATATGTGGAAGAAAAAGAGCGCGGCATTAGAAGCGGACTTGGCGGCATGTAGAGCCGAAGTATCTAGTACTAAAGCAAGTTTGGCAGCTGGATTAGCAGCTAGCGCTGCCCCTGCGGCTGTTCCTGGTGTCGCATTTGATGCTGATGCTGCAAAAGCGGTGTTTGGTAAGAAAATCAAGCAAGATGATCTTAAAGTTGTAGAAGGAATCGGGCCAAAAATCGAAGGACTGTTCCATAATTTTGACATCAAAACATGGAAAGCACTTTCTGAAAGCACACTTGAGAAACGTCAAGAAGTGTTGAATTCTGGAGGAGAGCGCTACAAAATTCATAACCCAGGAAGTTGGGGTAAACAAGCCAAAATGGCGTATGAAGGCAAGTGGGCTGAACTACAAAAATGGCAAGATGAACACAAGGGCGGTATTGAATAATACTAACCAAAAAAATAATACTTCAAACAAAAAAGCATCCGCCTTGGCGGATGCTTTTTTGTTCTTTTTAGGTGTAAGTAAAATAATAGCAGCTGTTATTACAAGGTATTAATAAGCAAACACTAATTTACTTCAAAAATTTATTCAATTGTATACCTTTCTGTTGTTGGATAGGGCTAGAAGGTATTAGTATTGTTTTAAACTCAAAAGCTGGAAATACAGCATCTTCTGTAATTGGAGCACCATCAGTTCGTTCAACCAAAAATAATAGTTGATTCTCAACGATGCCAAAAAAAGATATATCATAAGCGACTGCACTCATCTCATCTGCACCCATAATTACATTTGCTGGGATAGCAAAATTGACATCTCTATTATCAGGAAAGCGTAAATAGGCAAATAGCGCAAGGGAGGATAATTCTTCAGCTGTAAGTTCATCAAAAATAGGACCAAAAAAGATAGTAGGAAGTACTTCTCCAGCTGTATCTGTCTGGGGTTCAATTTGTACTGACGCCCACCCTAAATCAATAGCTCCAGCACCACCATCTTGTCCAGGGGCACCATCTACACCATCAGTTCCATCAACTCCATCTATTCCGTCTTTTCCGTTTATTCCATCTTGACCATCTTCCGCAGAACATGATACTAGGGTAATAGCTAATGCAAATAGGCAATAACTCAATAATTTTGATGTACGTTTCATATTTGTATGTATATTTTTATATTAAAAAAAGCGCATTGTTATTGAAGTAGTTCAAATCACTTCAATACTAACAAACTTACTTAAAAAGAATTAAAACCTGGAATATGAGTCGTTAATTCCTTCCTTTTTCGTCTGGATAGAGCTCCCAAACAGGGGTGCTTTGCCAATATTCTTTGGTAGCGATATCAAGAATGGTTAACGGCCCTTTGAAAGCTGCCCCCGTGTCAATATTCCATACACAATGTGCATTAATAGGAACCGTTTCATCGATTCTGCTTACAGGTGTATGACCAATGTAAATTTCCTTAAATAGGGTCAAACGTTTGGGATAGAAGCGATCTTCTTTATCCAAATCTTTTGAGGTCGCCAGCGCTACCTCCCATAAAGTACGATCCCAGTAAAAAGTCTTAGAAAAATACTCGTGTTCAGGGCCTTTGATATTGGTAAAACCAGCATGGAGAAATAAACAATTATCATAGACCACATAGTTATGCATAGCTTCGTAGAAGCTAATATGTGCTTGCTTTTCTTTATCCGATAGTTGACTATAGCCATCCAGAGTAGCTTGCCCACCATGTTTGAGCCATTCGGGATTGTTTTTGCCTTTGGCAAGCCATTGATAGCAAAGTTCATCGTGATTACCACGTAAAAACACACAATGGTGTGTAGTTTGTAGTTGGATCAAAAAACTCACGGTCGCTGCGCTATCACTCCACCCATCTACATAATCACCTAAAAAAATCAGGGTATCATCTGTGCTTACGTTAATTTCTTCGAAAAGTTGCGTCAATGCTTTGAGACCTCCATGAATATCTCCAACCACTAGTGTACGTGACATGTTTTAACAATTTTTTGACTAAAATAAAAGATATATCCATAGAAAACTAATTCGGGTGGGATAAAGAAAGTATATAGGGTGTAAAATACATGGAGAAATTAAAAATCAACTTGAAGGTATTTGCTTAGGAACTTGCAAGCTGATCGGAATGATGTGGATGCTTAAATTTAGTGCTAACAATTAAGGTATTAAACGTGGTTTCCCTTCGACACACTGTACCGTAGATGGCATACCAATCACGGTACAATCAGAGATAATACCCCATTTTTTATTGAAGGCAACTTCTGCTTTTTTAAGGGCCTCTACTTTTGATATGAAATCAGCTTCATCAATAGTCTTGTGGTATGCAACATATTCCTTTGGCCCACCACATGCTTTACTACCAAGGGGCGTAATTTTCCAATCGCTGGCTTCTGTACATGAAACACTGTTTGCCATTTCTTTGATATTGGCATAGTACTTTTCTAGTTCCTGCGTTTCTTTGATTTGGTCTTTAGCTACACAATTCACATTCGGATCACCACATTGAGGAACTCTTAGGTATTTCAGAGGGGTATCATAGCCATCAATATTCAATATAATTGGATCAGGATTATCCCAGGCAGTTAATTTAGATAGGTCAAATGAAGTGGTAACTTCAATAAGTGTTGATAAAGTTAGGTTTTCTTTTACGACAAGTTTTAACTTTCTCTGAATAGGGGAGCTTTCTAAAACTTGTCCAGAATCAATAAGGTTGACATCCTTAATTCGATCTTGTGTAGATAGAATCGTAAAGGTAAGGTACAAACAGTTTTCCTTAATTTCGGCATTAGAAACAGCGGTAGATTTAGAAGCATTATAGAAAGGTTCACTAATGACAAGTGATTTTTCGCAATTAAGAGAATTACTAGACCCTGTACTGAATAGAATAGTAGTATTTTTAGCGTCTTTAAAAAAATCAGCACAGGTATCCACCCCAGTAATACCTCCAAATTCGCAGATCAGGTTTTGGTCACAGTCAAAGATTCTTGTGAGTGCACCCGAGCAATTATCAATACAATTATTGATAGAGAAAGCGAGATTGTTTTGATATTCGTATTTGATGATTTCTAAGCCTGATGAATTAGTACTGTCGGTATTGGTTTCATTTGCGACAAGGTTTTTTAACCATTCGATCTCTTGTAATGGATCTTCAGCACAAAACGTTGACTCATTGGGCGCATCGTCTTTGTTGCATGAAACAAATAGGAGACTACTAATAAGGATATATTTGATAAAAGTTGTCATGTTCAAAATATATTAGTGTATTACTAAGATGGCAAATTACCCATTTGGTTGCGTATGACTATAGAATTCAAAAATTCTGTATGACACTCCTGACAATGGCATCCGGTCATTAAATTGTTGGTAAAATTGTATCTTTAGAGTAATACAAACATACATTCCTAACCATGCGGACCTTCCACCACCACCTTTACCTATGTTTGCTATGCATTACTGTCAATGTGATAAATAGCCAAGAAATCAAACACACCAAATACATTGATAGTCTCATCAATGAAATCGATAAAACCCCTGATTCGATAGTAAAGGCGAAAATCTATGGAAGACTCTATGAAAAATTAATGCATAGAGACCCAGAATTGTCTTTTGTGTATGCGCAAAAAGAATTCAAATTAGCATCAAAGTTACAATACCAAAAAGGAATAGCTGCTAGCTACCTCCATTTTGCAGATTATTACAAGGATAAGGGGTTACTAGATTCTGCAAGATATTATTTTGATAAATCAGCAACAAAATTTCGGGATATCAAGAATGTCAAAGGAGAAGTTTTTGTGAATCACTCAGTAGCGGACTTTGAAAGAAGTTTAGGGAACTATGATAAAGCATTAGCCTATGCAAATAAAAATATCAATCGGTATAAAGAAAGAGATTCAGGAAAAAACAACCTGCCAATGTCCTTGAATCTTATTGGTTCGGAATATGAGCTCATAGGAGGCATTCATCTAGAACTAGGCAACTATAAGATTGCATTAAAAGAAACCTATACGGCATTAAAACTTTTTGAAAAAAAGAAAGATACGTTGAGAAAAGCAGACACTTTTTTACAATTAGGAGCCATAGAGCATGCATTGGGTAATTACGAAGCCTCTGTGAGAAATGGACAAAATGCTTTTGCAACCTATGAGCAATTTGATGATCACGAGTATATGATTTATGCGCTAAATAGTATAGGCGAAAATTATTTGCAGTTAAAAAATGCCCAAAAAGCCATGGCTTATTTTGAAAAGGCGTTGTCTAAGTCAATAGAAATCAAAAATTTGAGCCAACAAGCGGAATCGTATGTCAATTTAGGAATTGCCTATAAGGAATTGGATCAATTGGAGAAAGCACGCTCTTTTTTACAAAAAGGACTAGAGATTCATGAACAGTTAGCGTATCAAAAGAGTATTTCTGTAGCGCTTAATGAATTAGGAATGTTAGAAATGGAAGCAGGTAATTATAGTTTAGCGCTTTCACTTTTAGATCGTTCTATAGGGATTGCAGAAAAAGTAGGGGCCAAGGAGGATCTGAAAAAAGCCTATGCGTTTAGGTCTTTGACTTATGAAAAGATAAACAATCCCTCAAAGGCGTTAATGGACTATAAAGTATTCAAAAAGGTAAATGATACTATTTTTAACAAAGATAAATCGCAACAAATTGCCGAGTTACAGACAATTTATGAAACCGAAAAGAAAGAGCAACAAATAGCGTTACAACGCAGTGAAATTGCCTTGTTAGAAAAAGAAGCAACCGTTGCCAAATTACAACGTTCGCTCATGGGCTTGGGCTTGGTACTAGCTTTGCTCGCCTTTGGATTGGGATTCTATAGTTTGCGACAAAAAATACGAAGAACACGATTAGAAAAAGAAAAAGTCACTACAGAACTTAATTTCAAAAAGAAAGAATTAACGAC
>CAZYRG010000100.1:2357-11323 GCA_964650425.1 uncultured Flavobacteriaceae bacterium | reverse complement strand
TTTTCAACTTCTACCTGTCGGCAGACAGGCATTTCGACTGCAGCCTGTCCTGAGCTAAGACGAAGGGCGCAATATGACAAATAATGATTCTACTTGCTTTTTAGACAGCCTCTATTTAGTACGATAACTATTATATATGCTGTAAAATAACAGAAACAGCCTCTACAGAAATATACCTAAAAAGTTTTCCAGAATAAACCTTTCTTTACTTTCATATCTACGGTAAAACTCTTAAGACATCCACGAGTTTTATCTTTAAACATTCTAACGTCTTCTATCTCAATTTTTTTATCTCTGATCTCTCTCAAGAAAGAACCTAGTGCATATCGTTTACCTCCAGAATTGTATACAGGAATATTAGAGGTGCATAGGTATTTCTTTATGGCAGCATCATTGGTGCGACGCTCCGCATAATCCATTAACAATTGTGTCAATTTTGGTTTTGCAATTTCAATACGTACAATCTCTGGTTTTTTTGGCTTCGTTTCTTCTGGCGGAGCATCTGCAATAATAGGGTCTTCTACTGGCGCATCTGGAACCTGATCTTTTAAAACCGTTTCTATGTGATCCGTTGCTGTTCTTGTAACAACCCTACTACGTTCTTCTTGTTTGGCAGGGAGTACCGTAATTTGATGCCTGGCGGCATGTTTGGAGTCATCATTAACTAATAAGAGTATGGTTTTCTTACCAGGTGTTTTGAAAATATATTTTGGATTTTGTTCTCTCGCATCTACAGAAGCAGTCTCACCAAAACTCCACTCCCACGATTTTGCAAATTCAGAATCACTAGTAAATTCTATCAAATCCCCTACTCTAACACTTCTAGGCGCTTCAATATTAGGGACTAATTCTGGATTTAGTATTTTCTCTTTAGGAACAATAGTCACTTCTTTTGTTAAGACACAGCTATTATTCATTTCCAGCGTGATCTTATAGGTACCCGCTTTTTCAAATTGATGTACCACATTAGCACGGAAATCGCCTTCGGTCTTATCTCCGAAATCCCAAGCCCATTCAAAGCCACTTGGATCCATACTTTTGAACTCAATTAAATCCTCCGTTGTGTACGAGCTAGATATGACATCAAAACCAACAGCAGTACAATCTACAATCTTATTTAGTTTAAAAGATAAGAGCCCTACACCAACCAAAAAAACCAACAAAAAAGTCAGTAAAACTTTGCGATCAAAATGTGCTTTTATGCTTTTTTTACCCATAATAATTTGTTATTATTGCATTACTGTTCAAAACAAAAATACATCTTGATTTATGAAAACAAAAGTTTTCTATCTTTTATTTGTCCTTGTTTTGTGTGGTTGCTCCAAAAAAACTGTCGACACCTCTATCTATAGACAACAGGTCGAAGAAAAAAGAAAGCAAGATGCTCTTGCTGAAGCCGCCAAGCAAAAACTTCTGGATCAACAACGTGCTGCCGAAGAAGCAGCTCGGCTTGCTGAAGCCAAAAAGCAACCAGGCTATCTTTCTGAGGAAGATAAGCAGAAATTTGCTAACCTATTGAAAACAGATCCCTCTAATATTAAGAATGAAAAATTATACTCCTTAATTAATGAATGGCTAGGAACGCCTTATTTATGGGCAGGTTTGACAAAAGATGGTGTAGATTGTTCTGCTTTTACTCAGGTGATTTATAAAAATGTATACAACAAAGAACTCCCCCGAACTGCGGAGCAGATGTTTCATTTTGAAGAAACTACCAAATTTCAAAACAAAAAATATCTCAAAGAAGGTGATTTGATATTTTTCCGTCTTCGACACAAAGAAAAAGTGATTTCTCATGTTGGAATTTATCTACAAAATGGTATGTTTGTAGGATCCAACTCCCCTAGAGGTGTCGAAATTGTAAAATTAAACACCAATTACTGGAAAGACCGTTATGTCGCTTCTGGTAGATTACCCATTAAAACTGTAGAATAAATAGTAAAAAATTATATGCCAAACACCTACTCGGACAAAGAGCTTCAGCAATTTCTTTATGATTTAGATTTTGATCTAAAAGCTGAAACCTTTGCTGCATTTATGCCCAATAGCATTAAAATTGCATATGATTTTGTTGATTATTTTGATCGGAGACTTCGAAAAGATATTACTGGGATAAAAAATGACACGAACAAATCAGGGGAAGCCTATGATGTAAGTTTAAGTCGCCGTAGTTTTTACAATATTTTTCCTGAGCGCTTTTTTCATGCTACCTACGGTAGTACGCCTTTCATCGAAAATATGATGACCGACTATCGCAACAGAAAAAAAGAAGAGGAACGTACTAGAAAGTTTTTTCGGCCCATAGAAAATGAATTCTTCGAGCATCGAATTACGAGTGAAAAAGAAGAGAATAAAATCTTCCAGTCCTTAAGCGGGGATGAATTAGTCGCTTTTTTATCCGACATATGGGAAACTGATCGTCGTTTTCCCAAAAAAATGGCCGCAAAATTATTAAAAACCATTCCATTTATGCACAAAATATCGGGAGATGTACCGATGATTAAAAAAGTGTTACAAACCATCATTGGTGAGAAGATTATTCTCTCACAAGAAACATTATGTATTGACCAAACGGTACTAACGGACAATGAACCAAAATACTTAGGGGTAAATTTTGCCACTAGTATGAATCAAGAAACCTATTTACCCAAATATATATTTACCGTACATAGAATTTCTAACCCCAATAATATCGAAAATTATCTCAGTAATGGAAACATTACAGAAATAATGAATTTTTTCTTAAATTACACCTTACCTTTTGAAGCGGGTTTCGAAGTGAAATTTACATTGGCTGAAAAAAAACAACCTTTTGTAATTTCTGAAGAAATCTATGCTGCAAGGTTGGGGATATCAACAACTATATAAGAATGATCATAGAACTTATTTTTATTAATTTTGGGCGCGCTGCTCAGCTAAAGAATTTAGTCACAGTAGATACTTTACTTCCGCTTGGAGCTATAATGGGTGGTGTAATACTGGCGCTGAAATTTTTAGGTCGATTTGTACCTGCACTTAAAAAACACTTCAAAAAATTCTTGATTTACTGTTTGCTAGCTTCTCTAATAATAGGAGTTTTTGTCGCAATTTTATATAATCTCAAACAGTCTGAAGTTTTATTTCGATACTTCTCTATTGTTTCTTTTATGCTCCTATTAGGAGGACTCCATGTGTTTTTCTATCGCCAACAATTTGATCGCATGGATGACGAAAGTTATCTCAAAGAACTTGTCATAGCTATTATTGCAGGAGCATTTCTTATGTTACCGATAATTCTAATCGTATCATACTATAATGATTTTCATTTTTTATATAACTATTTCATAGGAATTCTGGCCTTTATTTTGCCTACTTCCATATATGGTTTATTCAATTATTCAGTATCTATTCCTTCCAAGATTTATTCTAAATGGTATTACCCACTAGATAATCGCTATGAAGCACCCAAACATTATGAATTAACGAATATGATGATTCTCAATTTTATGTTTTATAAAAATAAAAATGAGCAACATCTAACAAGTTTTAAGGTAAAAGCGCCCAAAGACATGAATTTTGGACGATTGTTTTACTTTTTTGTCAATGACTATAATTTAAAAAACGCAAAAAATAAAATTGAAATGCTTCAGGATACCGATGATCCATATGGATGGTACTACACGACAAAACCAAAATGGTATGGAGGATCTAAGCATATCAATTCTGAAATTACAGTAGAAAACAACAACCTAAAAGATGGTGACAGTGTAGTTTGCCAACGAATCTAAGCATATTATGATAGAAGATATCAAAAATTTTAAGGTCAATTGGATTGATGGGATGAAAATCTCTAAGGAGCATTTTCAGCAATTACAATCGTATGTTCATGATACGATGAAGGACATCAGTAGTATACGAATGGGAAAACATGACTATGGTTTTGTCTCTTCCTATTTGAGCGAAAGCCAAGAATTTTTAGTGAACATTGATGCTCATAAGAATCTCAAAGTAGCCATCAAAAAGTTACGTGCGATTACTCCTAATGGGAATCGTATTGAGATTACGTCTCAAACACCCAATCTAAAAGAAGAAATTACGATTGATGATTTAGAAAATAGTGATTTTGAAAGTGGGTATGTGCTGCTTAACTGCAATAGTGAGGAATCCGTTGCTTTTGGCGAACAAGACAGTAAAGAGCTACCACCTAGGCATCCGTTTATCACGCAAAAATATTTTATCAGTTTTGCTAAGGCATCGGAATTAGAAACAGCTGGTGTGGCTCCTAATCAAGTACCTATTGCCAAGATTGTAAAGGATGGAAGTGCCTTAGCGGTTTCGCAAAGTTACATCCCTCCTGCAGTTTCATTGTCGGCAGATGAAAGCTTAGTCAATTTCTACAATTCGATTGAGACATTTCTAAAAATGACCGAGCGACATGCCGTACAAATTGCGCAAAAAGTAAAATCAAAAGACAACGACAATACCATTGCGGACACCTTATTTGTCGCTGTAGATAAAATATATGCCTATCTAGCTCAGGAAATTACCAAAATTAAACTGGAAGAGTATGATATGGCTCCTCGTCACTTATTGGGTGTTGTCATCAGTTTCGCCAGACTCTTCAAAAATGCAGTAGATGCAGCACCTTCTCAAAATAAAGAGCTATTGTTTAACTATTTTGGAGAATGGACCGATCTGAAGGGTGGTGATTATGAAAAGTTATTTACCAATGTTATCAATCAAGAATACAAACATCATGATATTGAAGAAAATGTGGTGATTGTAGAAGCATTCATTAGTATCATTGATAAACTATTTACGCTACTTACGCAAATTGATTATATCGGTAAGCGTAAGGATATGGGTATTTTTGTTAATGAAAATGCACTAAAGGAAGATAAAAAAGGTAAGGCAAAATCAGGCGGTAATGCAACACCATCATTTTTAGCAGAATAATCGAATAAGATCCTATGGAAGTATTAAATAAAAAAGAGCGTAGTTCTTCATTTTTACTATTCTTACTCATGTTTGTCATTTGTTTTGGCATCTTATTAGTAGCTATATTCTTTAGTTATCAATTGCCATGGAAAGAAAACACGGTACTCCGTGAAGAAAACAAAAGACTACAATATGAATATGCGTATCAGAAGCGCTTTATCGATGATCTGGAAAAAATTGATAAACAAATTGATTCGCTAGATGGATCAAAAGGAGATTTTATCTTCTTGGACAAATCTATCAGCTCGGATTTGGTCGCCGTACGTAGTCGAATTCCTAAAGATTCTATCGATGATCGAAAGATGTATGAAAATATGATTTTGACGTATAAAAAGCTATTGGATTCTAAAAGATCATTAAAGCAAGTAGAAGCTGCCAAAAATGACATTCAATATCTCAATGACAAAATAAAAGATTACGAAAAAGAAATTGAGAATTTAAACCGAGCCTTACAACTTAGCAAGCGACTTAACAGATAACAACTATTATGGCGGTACAAGACGAACTAGACAAAGCATTACATATTGCTAAGCAGATAGCACAGGAATATTCCCATCAATCGTATGGTCCTGCACATATTATCAAAGCATTATTGCATAAAGATTTTCCGTTACTACGCTTTTTACATTCCAATGACGTCGATGTGTACTTTATTGATGAATGGGCTGATGTGCATATCGAAAATTTTCCTAAACGTTCTGGTGCTCCCAGAGAGGTTGAAGCAAATGAAGAGGCTATGGTTGTTATTGATGAAGCCGAATTCATCAAAGATAAATTACACAAAGAAGAAACTGATCTGCTGTGTCTGTTTATTGCCGCTATCACTCCTGGAATTGGGTTTAATTATGATCAGTTAAAATCACTCCCTGTCAATCATAATCAGTTGATTGATCAATTCAAGACAGGCGCTAAAAAAAGTGCTGCTAGCGGAGAAACGGCCACAAGTTCTGATACCGAATTAGCGATATCATCAAACGATACGCTTAAAAAATATACTACGGATAAAATCGCTTCTGCGAAAGCAAATAAGTATGAGCATATTATCGGTCGTGATCGTGAACTCAAAAAGATTTCTGAAATCTTGAGTCGTAAATCAAAACCGAATGTTATCGTGCAAGGAGAGCCTGGTGTGGGTAAATCTGCACTTATTGGTAATCTTGCCGCTGAAATAGCGGAAGAACGTATCGTCTCTAGTTTGCAAAGTGCAAATATCCTAGAAATAGATACCGCTGCCCTACTTTCTGGTGCTTCCTATAAAGGCGAAGTAGAAGATCGTTTGAAAAGTATTTTTACGGAAGCAAAAGGCATAGAAAAACCGATTCTTTTTATCGATGACTTCCATACCTTATTAGAAGATAAATCATCTAGCCAAGGTATTGCCAATGTCATCAAATCGGAGCTTAATAAAGGAGAAGTGACGCTAATTGGCGCTACTACATCAGATCATTATCGCAAGCATATCGCTTCTGATGATGCATTGGATCGTCGATTTGAATCCGTATTGCTAGAAGAACCAGATAATGATTTGGCTTTTAGGATTCTAAAAAAGGTTTCTACAACCTATGTGGAGCATCACAAATTAGATATCGCTGATGACACGCTCAAAGAAGTGGTCCGCATGGCAAAGCGTTATCTCAAAGAAAAAAGCTTACCAGATTCTGCCATTGATTTGATTGATCGTGCTATGGCGGCAACTAATGTTTCTAAGCAGTCATTGCCTATTGAGATCGCAGAAATCAAAGAAAAATTACAAGCGATAGAAGCGGATGCTGCGAATACGCCAGAAGATAAATTATTAGAAGAAATTGACTGGTTGTATGTCGCACTTAAGAATAAAGTGAGCCCGATTGTTATCGAGCAATATGACGCTGACAACCCTTTAAAATTCAAGGATTACGCCAAGAAGAAGGAATATCTTTCTAGTTTGGTGGAGCAAATCGAAGCACATACCCAAAAGGAACATACCGAAGTAAGTGAAGCAGATTTAGCCGCAATGGTATCTGCTATTACGGGGATCCCAGCCGGAAAAGTACAAACGCAAGAGCAAGAGCGCCTGCTGAATATGGAAGAAACGCTCAAAGAACGTGTAATCGGCCAAGATTTTGCCGTAAAAACGGTCGCAGAAGCGATTATTGAATCACGTTCTGGCCTAACGAAGCCTGGACAACCGATTGGTTCTTTTTTCTTTTCAGGACCAACAGGAACTGGAAAAACAGAATTGGCTAAGTCATTAGCTGAGTTCTTATTCAATGACGAGAGTGCAATTATACGCTTTGATATGTCCGAGTTTAAAGAAGAACATTCTGCTGCATTGCTTTACGGAGCACCTCCGGGATATGTAGGCTATGAAGAAGGTGGTGTTCTCGTGAATAAAATACGTCAAAAACCGTACTCGATAGTATTGTTTGATGAGATCGAAAAAGCACACCAATCTGTGTTTGACGTATTCTTACAGATTTTGGATGAAGGAAAATTGAGCGATCGCTTGGGTAAAGAAGGAGATTTTTCTAATGCAGTAATCCTATTTACCTCGAATATTGGTTCAGAATTTATTTCAAAAACCATGGCAGCGGGTAAGATTCCTACTTCCAACGAACTGATTGATCAAATGGCTGGGTATTTTAGACCTGAATTTTTGGGACGTTTGACAGAGATTATTCCGTTTTCTCCGATCACGGAAGGCATCGCCACAACGATCTTTAATTTACACCTCAAAAAGGAATTATTGACCCTTACAGATCGCTTGGGAATCACGGTAGAAATAGACGAAGAAACGAGAAAACACCTATCATTAGATGGATTTTCACCGACCTATGGTGTACGTCCGTTGAAAGGAGTAATTCGTAATAAACTGAAACGCCCATTGTCAAAAATGATCATTTCAGAAACCATAAAAGCCCCACAAACGGTAAAAGTGACTATTGATGACGGGAAGGTAGTTTTCACACCTATTGAAAAAGAAACAGTTGTCGATATTTCTTAAATGCACATTTGATGTAACACAAAAGCAGCAAGAGATAAATAGAATTATAAGAGGTTAAAAAACAAACATTTAAACCAGAAATAAAAAATACTAATAGAGAATAAATAATAACACCAATGAAAAGATCGTATTATCAGGTACCTTTTGATTTTGGGAAGTTTTTTGAACAAAAAGAATTGACTAAGATTACTTTGCGCGAATCTATCTCGCAATTTATCAGTGTGATTATTACGACCTATTTTCAGGAATATACTTTTGACGAAAATTTTGGTAGTGAAATTTGGGAAACAGATTTTGACTTACTCACCAATCCTAACGTATTAAAGGAGCAAATTAGAAACTCACTGCAGGATAAGATTTCTACCTATGAAAAACGCTTAAGTAACGTAAAAGTACAATTGTACCTAGGTGAGGACCTATCGCAAAAAGTAGAAAAAGTACGTTTAAAAAAATATCTAACGATCAAAGTAATCGGTAAAGTCATTAAAACAGATGAACCCTATACATTTAGTGGTAACTATTTCTTAGCACCCCTCTCCTACACTACCTCTAGGTAAGGTTGAGATGCTATACTGTTAACCACTATTTTAGAACAATATACAGGAACACCGCAAATGAAGACACTAAGCAAAGATCAAATCAAAGATAGGTTAATACGTCGGGCCGCAGAGACTTGGGGTGTCGATGAGATGGAGATAGAGTATTCTTTTGATCCTATTGTCAATATCATTTTTGATGCCTGTGCTCATGAATTTGAGCGAGTGTCGGATCATATCAAAACTAGCCGTACGCGAGTCACAGAACGCTTAGTTGATTTATTGACTCCAGAGGTATCAGTTACTGCTAAACCTGCGCATGCCATCATGCATGCCTTACCAGTAGATGAATCTGTAGTAATCAATGACAATACGCATTTTTATCATCGAAAAAGAATGCCTTTGTTTGAAGATGGGCAACGTAGTAGTTTTAAGGATTTTTTCTTTACCCCTGCGGGTAAATTTAAAAT
>CAZYRG010000100.1:0-2257 GCA_964650425.1 uncultured Flavobacteriaceae bacterium | reverse complement strand
TTCTATAAAGATCATTTCTATTGCATCGAGGATAACATCGAGATCAAAGATAATCTGAGCTATTATCCAGAGCATTTTTCTAGCTTTTTGGAGGAAGAGGAACTTAAAGAGTTTACCGAGGAATTGTTATGGATCAAAATTTCGTTTTCTAGCGTTATTACAGGGAATTTATTAGAAAATTTACACTGTCATATCAATTGTTTTCCTGTTATTAATAAAAAAATGAATACCACTAACAGGAGGTTGCAACCCTTTTTTAATATTATTCCGCTGGAAGCTGGTGGGGATTTCTTTTTGGATGTACATAAAGTTGAAGGCGATAATGGGAACAAATATTTTGTCCATGACCGCGCTAAAATGGATGATGAGCGCCCTCAGGCCTATTTGCGTTACGGTGGCGTATCGCGTTTTGATGAGCGGGATGCATCGGATTTACTGAATTATGTTTTGGATTTACTCAAAGAAGATAGTGTTGCTTTTTCTGCAATGGGCGATGATTTTATCAATAGCAACATGAAAGAGCTAAAACAAACGATGGCTCGTGTAGAACAACGTGTAGAACAGCGAAATTTTGTAAAAAATAAGATCCCATATCTGATTGTAAATAAAAGTAATCACGGTCGTGGTGATAATGAAACGGTGTTTACCTCCTACTGGACTACCGCAGGAGCCAAAGCCAATAAAATTCATCCTTTTGTGCGTGTGAATCAATTTTCGGGTACGGCATTTATACCCAATTCGCTCACATTAATTACGGGCACTATTGGTGGTGAGGATGAACCGACATCTAGTGAAAAAATCTATGCCTATCGCGAAAATATATTATCACGCGGACGTATCATTACCAGACAAGATATCATACAACACGGATATAATCACTATAAAAATAGTGTTGCCAATATTCGCATACAAAAAGGCGTTATGGTATTGCCTGATGAAGGTGTAGGCTACACGCCAACTACAGATATTTATGTGCATCAGCATGAAGATGCCCATTATAGCGATGAGGATTGGGAATATTTGAAAAAAGATTTTTTAGTTAGTCTAAAAGAACGCTCGGCAAACGTATTGCCATTTAGAGTGTTTTATTTAGAAGCTGGAAGCTAGATGCAAAATAGCTCCTGCAAGGTTTTCAAAACCTTGTAGGTGTTTGTTAAATAGTAACGTGAGTTTTTGATTAACGATTAACGAATGTGGATTAACGATTGCTGAATAGAAGTTGGAATTTAAGCGAAGACTGAGCGAAGCCGAAGTCAGAAACCCAAAATAGCTAGCGCTAGTTTGCAACTAGTGTCGTGCTGAGTAAGAAACACATAAAAATAGTAGTAGCTTGAAAAGCTATCAAATAGCTATATCAAAAGGCGTATTTTAATACATTACGTTTAACATCATACCGAAAAGTATTGTTTACCCCACAATGACTTTTCAAAACAATAAATTACTAATTAATAATACCATAAGAAATGGCTAAGTTCTTAAAATCGTCACTCTTTATAGATGGTCAGGATTTTTTACCCGCTGCTGGATATCGAGTGACCATTAAACAACGTATGTTGGATCATCATGATTTTCAAGTCTCCTTCCCTAGTGAATCTACGGAGACAGGAAATGCGCTGATGGATACCAGTATGGGGTATATTGGTAAAAAAATAGCGATCAATGTCAACGAAGGAGCCTTAGAATTTGTAGGGATCATTACCAATATTGAATTGGTAAAAACGAATGGTTCTAATGGCAATGTAGTGCTATCTGGTTTTAGCCCGACTATTCTTATGGAGCAGACCTATCAATCCAATAGTTTTGACGAAGGAACGACATTTGATCAGGTTATTTCGCAAACGTCTGAAGAATATCCAGCTGATTTAATTAGTATTATTTCGGGCAATGAAACCAGTATCAAGCTTCCCTATACCGTACAGTATAATGAAAGTGATTTTAACTTTCTAAAACGGATGAGTGCACGCTATGGCGTTTGGTTTTATTATAATGGAAGTGAATTATGTATCGGTAGTGTTGGAGATGCTACAAATGAAGGGGTGTATGGACATACCATAGATGCTTTTCAATTAGGTGTCAATCTAAAACAACAACAATTTGCCGTACAAAGCCATGATTGGGTCGGTAATAGTTTGCTTGAAGCGGAGGCAGAAGCTTTTCAGCCTGCTAGCGCACATGCCTACATGGATCAAGTAAAAGGAGAATCGGATAACATTTTCCGTAAAAAAGGGAATTATCACTTTGTACACTCACAAAATGA
>CAZYRG010000099.1:0-11392 GCA_964650425.1 uncultured Flavobacteriaceae bacterium | reverse complement strand
CATGGGAGTTTTTGGACTATTAGTAATGCTTGGGTATCGCTATCGCTATAGTATGTTTGCATTTACCATTATGTGGGCAGGAGTGTATTTTATGCAAAAGACCTCCTATAATAATCATTACTATTTATTACTATTGTTGTGCATCATCATGTGCTTTTTGCCTGCAAACGGCTATGCTTCGTTAGATGTAAAAAGAGATCAATCTTTGTACAGTATTCGAATGCCCAGATGGTGTTCTTGGGTGTTTATTTTTCAAGTTTGGATTGTGTACACCTACGCAGCAATTGCCAAAATATATCCAGATTGGCTGGATACGACTGTTGCTAAAAATTTGATGGCTGCTAAGGCGGGCTATCCAATTGTTGGAGGATTGTTGCAAAAAGATTGGGCACATTATTGTATAGCCTATTTTGGAATTTTTTATGACCTCCTGATTATTCCATTATTACTATGGAAAAGAACCCGATTGATTGCTTTTGGGGCCAGTGTTTTTTTCCATTTATTCAATTCATTTGTGTTACAGATCGGGATCTTCCCTTATTTATCGTTGGCGTTTAGCTTATTTTTATTCTCGGGTGAGATCGTACATCGTATCTTTTTGAAAAGAAAGCCTTATTATAATGAAGGAGCCGTAAAAATACCTTCTTATCGTAAACCATTAGTACTTATTGCGGCACTTTGGTTCGCAATCCAAATAGTATTACCCTTACGCCATTGGGCTATTCCTGGAGATGTCTTATGGACCGAAGAAGGACATCGCCTTAGTTGGCGTATGATGCTGCGAGGGCGACAAGGCCGTATCGCATTTTTTGTTGTGGATAAGGCAACCAACAAACGAAGTCGAGTGGTATTACAAAACTATCTATCAAAAAAACAAAAACGGACTGTCGCTACTAGACCCGATGCTATTTGGCAATTTGCCCAGCGACTTCGTGAAAAATATGCTAAAGATGGTATTGATGTGTCCGTATATGTTAAAAGTAGTGTGAGCGTGAATAATAAACCATACAAGACATTTATTGATCCAAAGATAGATTTGGCATCCGTCCCGTGGAACTATGTAAAAACAAATCCTTGGATTATTAAATACCCAAAAGATCTGTAGGAGATGCGTTTTAAGTATTCATAATTGTTTCTTACATAGATAAAACTCTGCTTCTCAACGTTTTTTTAGTAAAAAAGTATCAAAATAGCCCAAAAGGTAGTAATTTTGTACCCGCTATAATAACTAGGCCAATTCTATTTGTTTAGAAACAGCATCCCCCAGCGACTATTTATAAACGCTGATGCTTTTTTATAAGAACAGATAGTAACGAGTATTATAAACCAACTAAAATCTAACCAAATGTACATTAACACAAAAAACAGTAGTATTACTGAGGCTTTTCGAAATACATTGCGACAAGATGTGTCAACAACTCAATTAATTTTGCAGATGTTGTTCGTTTTTTTCATTGTAACTTCAGGAACCTATGCAAACGATAAGAAGGATAACACCGTGATTTCCCAAAATTGTGGTATCAGTATTGATATAAAAGACCAAACTATTTGTGCCGGGGAAGAAGTGACATTATCTGCACTGCAAACTGGAAGTGCAAGTTGTACGGAATGCATTGCTTATGGTGTTGAGAATACTACGTTTTGTAACAGAACCAACATAAAATATGTGTTGTTTCTTAAAGACCTTAAAGAAGATATTTCAAGATATTATAGAAACGAAAATTTGAAATGGGAGTTACTAGATGATGTAACTGTTCGTTTAAGTGGTAATGTTATAGACAATAACACTGATGAAAAATTCAAGCTAGATGTAACTTTTACGGATAAGACAACAAAAGGAGATGATCCTAAAGACAATCGTTGTAACCCTGTAGACACAAGTGAGTGGGTGTATTATAAAGAGTTTACGGGTACAATTGAAGCTATTGATGGTAGTTGGAAAACGACAATTTCTAGAAGAGGTCCTGCATTTCAGGTGGGGAACGGAGCCAATGAAACAGAACTTATTAAAGCTAAATATGGTGCTTCTGGCTGGTTTGATACTACTGATAAGGAATTTACTATTGGAGACATTAACATTAATTTAGGAGATTGTATAGAAAATGAAGGTGGAGCTGAAGGTTTTGAGTATTTATGGTCTAATGGGGCGACTACGCCTACTATTTCAGTAACTCCAGAAGAAACTACTGCGTATAGTGTAGAAGTGTATTCAAAATGTGAGGATTGTAAAGACACTGCTACTGTTACAATTACGGTAGGAGCTATTGAAGTGGATGCGGGACCGAATCAAACAATTTGTAGAGGTGAGTCTGCAACACTAATAGCTACGGGAGTTTCTGGTTCTGGAAGATATGAATGGAGTACGGGTGAAACTACTGCTACGATTACAGTTACGCCGGATGAGACTACAACATATACGGTTACAGCGACCACAGGAGAATGTACCGCAACTAGTGATGTTACGGTGACTATAGATGATTTCGGTTTTTCATGCGGAGGGCCAACAGGTAAACAAAGCATAGAAAGTTTAAAAATGTACCCTATACCTGCTGATAAAGCAGCACCATTTCAGGTAAAATTAATGAGTGCTATTGATCAACGTTTACAACTTGATGTGTATGATGCCAGTGGCAATTTGATTACTAAAATCCAAAAAGCTGCTATCAATCAAGGAGAAAATATTATTTCTGTAGCGACAGAAAAGCTTTCTTCTGGAGTATATTTTATCAAGGTGATTGGTGAAAATGGCGATGACAACATTCAAAAAATCGTGATTCAATAACTAGATGTCTTAGTTTAGAATGAACTATCAACCGCCAAATTTTACTATTTGGCGGTTTTTTTGTGAGGTATAAACGCTCTATCATTTTAGTTTTCTATAATTCGAGTTCAAGGAACCGCTAATATTCATTTGTTTGTTTAAATTTGCGATGCATTTGCGTAAGGGATAATAGCGACATCCTTTTTTGTTGTCAGACTGAGTGTTTGCGCTAGCGAATGTATCGAGATCAACAACAAAAAAGATATAGCGGATAGCCCGTCCCTGTGTAGTAAAACGAAACAGGGATACGCCCAAACAAAACATAAATCAATGTTACTGGTACAAAACATAAGAGATCATAAGGATGCTTACATCAAAGCACTAAAAAAGCGTAATATAGATGGAGCGCCATTATTAGAAGAAGCTATTGCTTTGGATGATAAACGCAGAGCAACACAGACGGAACTCGATACTATCCTTGCAGATTCTAATAAGTTGTCAAAAGAGATTGGAATATTATTTAAAAAAGGGGAGCAACAAAAAGCGAATCTACTTAAAGAAAAAACAAGCCAGTTAAAAGAAACCTCCAAAACTCTTAGTGAAGAACTAGCTACTGCTCAAGAGGGCTTACAACAATTACTATATACCATCCCCAACATCCCACATGATTTGGTGCCTGATGGGCAATCGGAGGAGGATAATGAAGAGGTTTTTCGGGAAGGGGTAATTCCAGAATTGCAAGAAGGAGCCTTACCACATTGGGAATTGGCCAAGAAATATGGCATTATAGATTTTGAACTAGGAGTAAAAATTGCTGGTGCAGGATTTCCCGTATATATTGGCAAGGGAGCTCGTTTACAACGTGCCTTAATTGCGTATTTTCTAGATAAAAATACGGCTGCTGGATATACCGAATATCAAGTACCACATATGGTGAATGAAGCTTCTGGCTTTGGGACAGGACAATTACCGGATAAAGAAGGGCAAATGTATCATGTTACGGCAGATGATTTATACCTAATACCTACGGCGGAGGTGCCTGTGACCAATATTTTTAGAAATACCATGGTTACAGAGAATGAGTTGCCAATTACGTGCACGGGATATACACCATGTTTTCGTAGAGAAGCAGGTTCTTATGGGGCGCATGTACGTGGTCTTAATCGGTTACATCAGTTTGATAAGGTAGAGATTGTTCGGGTCGAAAAACCAGAGAACTCCTATGGTGCTTTGGATGGGATGGTGGATCATGTCAAAGAGATTTTGAACGAACTAGAGCTGCCGTACCGTATCTTACGACTTTGTGGTGGTGATATTGGATTTACATCGGCCTTGACCTATGATTTTGAAGTGTTTTCTACAGCACAAGATCGTTGGTTAGAAATTAGTTCTGTATCCAATTTTGAATCTTTTCAGGCAAACCGACTCAAATTACGTTACAAAACGAATGAGGGCAAAAAACAATTAGCACATACACTAAATGGGAGTTCTCTAGCATTACCTCGAGTACTCGCAGGGATATTAGAAAACTGTCAAACGCCAGAAGGGATCAAAATCCCTAAAGTTTTGGTTCCGTATTGCGGGTTTGAGTATATCTCATAATGAAGTGGTTTAAACTTTTTACGTTTAGGCGAAATTAAGCTATTTTTTGGCTAATTGAAGTCTTTTTTGACTTGCATAGCAGCGCTACGGAAGGATAAAAAGACAAAAATTAGGTGAAAAAAAGCCAATTTTTAGCAAATGAAAAAAGTTTAAACCACTTCAATAAGTTCGGAGTTATGGGTTTTGAGTTTTGAGTTGTCGGGTATTTTTTCGAAAATATCGACGTCAAATTGTTTATCTTTGAATAAATTCATAACCCTTAATTAAATACATGCGTTACCTGCTTTTTATATCATTATGCTTTGCGTTGATAACTACTGTAACTGCTCAAACAGAGCAACTGGCACGTAATTATGCAGAACAAGGGCAGTATGAGAAAGCTGTTGCTGTGTTGGAAAAGCTGTATAAAAAGAAATCATATCGGAATCGTATATTATATGATTTGGTCGAATATCAGCAGCAGTTAGAAAATTACGCTGAGGCAGATCGCTTGTTAAACGAACGGATCAATCAGCAACCTAATCTGCCTACGCTCTATGCTGAATTAGGTCATAATTTTGAGTTGCAGCGACAAACAACAAAAGCTGCGAAGTACTATCAAACGGCTATCGAAAAGCTAGAGTTGAACCCGAACTATTCGAGTGCCTTAGGCAAAGTTTTTGAAGAGTATAATCTGCTTGACCAGGCAGTAGCGGCGTATGAAAAAGGAATGACGCTTAATGAGCGGCTCAATTTTAGACCGCAACTTGCAAAGATTTATGGAGAGCAAGGCAATTTGGAAAAAATGTTTGATACGTATCTCTCACTCATAGATACGAACCCCATTTATTTTAATAGAGCGCAACACATTTTTGGATTGTATATTAGTGAAGACCCCACGAATGAGGCAAATGGCGTATTCAGAAAATTATTACTAAAGAAACTACAACAACAACCTAATATTACCTACAATGAGATGTTAAGTTGGCTTTTTGTTCAGCAAAAAGATTACAGAAAGGCATTTTCTCAAGAAAAAGCGATTTACAAACGTTCTGAACAAGGTTTTGATGGAATCATGGATTTGGCCGAAATTACGATTGCAGCTAATGAAGACGAAACTGCAAAAGAAATTTTAGAGTACGTCATAGAAAGCCCTAGTTCAAGAGCAACAACGATCAAAGCACATCAAATTCTGCAGCAGTTGGCTATAAAATCTGCTAAAAAGCAGCAATATGATAAGATTAATGAGGAGTACGAAAATTTATTAGCGTTGTTCGGCAAAAGTCAGGAAACGTTAAAATTACAAATCGATTACGCTCATTTTATGGCTTTTGATCAAGATCGAAAGCAAGAAGCCGTCGCGGTTCTCAAAAAATGTTTCAAGCAACGACTTTCTAAATTTGATGCTGCGCGTGTCCGTATGGAACTTGCAGATATTTTGGTTTTGGACGAAAAGTTCAATGAGGCTTTGATCTATTATTCGCAGATTCAAGGGGCTCTAAAAAATGATGGCTTATCGCAAGAAGCACGATTCAAGGTAGCAAAGACTAGTTATTATAAAGGTGATTTCAAGTGGGCGCAAACACAATTGGATGTGTTGAAGCGCTCTGCATCACAGCTTATTTCCAATGATGCAATGGAGCTGAGTTTGGTTATTAGCGACAATTCTTTAGAGGATTCTACCCAGACGGCACTCAAGGTATTTGCCAAAGCAGATTTACTAGCTTTTCAGCATAAGGATTCGGAAGCTATCAATACGTATGACCAAATATTGAATAATCACAAAGGAGAAAAAATAGAAGATGAAGCACTTTTTCGACAAGCCAAATTGTATGAAAAAGCGGAAAATTTTGAAAAAGCGGTGGTCAACTACATAAAAATTATTGAATATCATGGAGAGGATATCTTGGTTGACGATGCACATTTTTACTTAGCATCGCTTTACGAATCGGTATTAGATCAACCAGAAAAGGCCAAAGAACATTATGAATATATTATCTTTAATCATGCGGATAGTATTCATTTTGTTGAATCAAGGAAAAAATATCGCGCTCTGCGAGGTGATGCTATAAATTGAGTTCGGAGTTCAGAGTTGTTAGTTCAGAATTACTGAATGATTAGAGCGACTCCTGACTCAAGACTCATAACTCTGAACTAAAAAACATGTACATCTACAACGTTACCATCAATATCGAAGATACATTTCATGAACTCTGGTTAGAGTGGATGAAGAAAGAGCACATTCCGGAGATGCTTGCTACAGGGAAATTTAGCAAAGCACTAATGACAAAAGTTTTGGTGAATGAAGAAATGGGCGGGGTTACGTACTCAGTACAATATACGACGGATAGTAGGGAAACCTTGGAGCGCTATTACAAAGAAGATGCCCCATTGTTGCGTTCTAAAAGCAAACGTTTTGAAGGAACTTTTGTCGCTTTCCGAACTGAGCTAGAAATCATGGGGGAGTTTGTGTAAAGAAATAACATATGGCAACGACTGATAACGAGAATTTTTTTGAACGTGTATATGTTGTAGTACGTCAGATACCGTATGGGCGTATAACTTCGTATGGGGCCATTGCCAAATATTTGGGAGCTGCACGTAGTGCTCGTATGGTAGGGTGGGCTATGAATGCCGCACATAATTTAGACGATGTCCCCGCACATCGAGTAGTTAATCGGTTAGGTGTCTTGACAGGCAAACACCATTTTGAAGGAACCAATCTGATGCAACAACTGCTAGAAAGTGAAGGAGTAGAAGTAGTCGATAATCAAATTATAAAATTCAAAGAGCTGCTTTGGGACCCCATGAAGGAGCTTTAAAAATATATTTGTGACATTTTAGATTTTTTTCCTTTTTTTCGCAAATTTCTGTAACAAAAAGTAACTTTAGGAATCTAATCATTAGGGTTTAAACACAACACATCATGGGACAAAATAGAAGAACATTTATAAAAAACACGGGTTTACTACTAGGGGGTAGTATGTTGCCACTTGGTAATATATATGCACAATTTGGACAAAAACAGCTTGGAGTGTGCTTAGTGGGATTAGGGACCTACAGTGGTCAGATACTGGCACCAGCATTGCAATTGACCAAACATTGTAGATTAACAGGGATCGTTACTGGTACGCCATCCAAAATTCCTGTTTGGCAAAAAAAATATGGCATTAAAGATCAGAATGTCTACAATTATGAGACGATGGATCAAATTGCTAATAACCCTGATATTGACGTGATTTATATCGTATTACCCACAGGCTTGCATGCGCAATATGCCATAAAAGCGGCAAATACGGGTAAACACGTTTGGTGCGAAAAACCTATGGCCAAAACAGCAAAAGAATGTCAAGCAATTATTGATGCTTGCGAAAAGAATAAGGTGCAGCTCGCGATTGGCTATCGCATGCAACATGAACCCAATACGCAACAAGTTATACAATGGGCTAAATCAAAGCCTTATGGCGATATCAAAACGGTTACGGCAGAACTTGGGTACCATGTCAAGAACGTCAAACCAACTTGGCGGATCAACAAAAAATTAGGAGGCGGTACGATGTACGACTTAGGAGTATATCCACTTAATGCTGCGCGATATGCTACGGGTGAAGAGCCAATTTCGGTCACTGCAAAGCAATTGAATACCCGGACAGATATTTTTACAGAAACGGACGAAACAATGCATTTTACCTTAGAATTTCCCTCTGGCGTAATTGCAAATTGCAAGACGAGTGTAGCGAGTAACATGCATTTATTACAAATGGATTGTGAAAAAGGGTGGTACAAACTAGCTCCTTTCTCGATGTATAATGGAGTTAAAGGCGAAGCTAGTGATGGAAAAAAATTAGATCAATACATCGAAAATCAACAAGCCAAACAAATGGATGATGATGCGCTGGCAATTATTAATAAGCAACCTATGTTAGTGCCTGGAGTAGAAGGGATGAAAGATATTCGAATTGTTGAGGCGATATATAAGGCTGCCGAAAGTGGCGAGAAGATTACATTATAAGTTCATCTATGTTTGAAAAACTAAAAAAAACGTGCAAGGTTTCCTCCTTACACTACAAATCTTTTGCTTCTACGAGAACAATTCCTTCAATGGATTGGAATAGCATTAGCAAAGATCATTTTTTTTTGTCCTTAACATATCTTCGGGCTATAGAGGATTCTTTATCGCGGACGATTGATTTTAAGTATCTTATTTTTTACAGTGAAAAAACTCCTGTGGCCATAGCAGCCACCCAATTACTAAAGTTTAATACTACGGAGATAACCTTGGCAGAATTTCCCTTTACTATCAGTGAGACGCTTGGAAATAAAATTATTCAGAATTTAGATGTTAGCGTATTAATATGTGGTAGTTTATTTAGCTGTGGGGAGCATGGTTTTGCATTCTCAGATCAAATTACAGCCAAGGATGCGTATGGATTATTAGCAAAAACGCTACGTGAACTTCGAAAAAATGAATCTGAAGACAAACCTTCATTTTTGTTGCTCAAAGAATTTTGGCCCGCATCTACAATAGAAAGTGATGCTTTGCTCAACCAAAAATTTCGCCCAGTGCATATTGATGTAAATATGGTATTGTCAATGCAAGCATCGTGGCATAGTTTTGAGGAGTACTTAGCAAGTATGAAAACCAAGTTTCGGACTCGGGCAAAGAAAGTATTGTCTAGTTCAGAAGAATTAGAAGTCAAAGATTTTACACATCATACCATTGCAGAACATAAGGATCAAATTAATAAACTATACCTTTCTGTAATCGAAAATGCGGATTTTAAAGTGGCGCAATTATCCGCAGATACTTTTAGGATTGTCAAAGAAGCTTTAGGAGATACTTATGTTTTTAAAGGTTATTTTTTGAAAGGAGAATTGGTGGGGTTTTCTACCGCATTTATTTTAAATGATGCTATTGAGGCGAATCATATAGGTGTCAATTATTCATATAATGTGTCGCATGCTATCTACCAGAGGATGTTGTATGATTATGTAGATTTGGCCATTAAAAAACAGGTCAAATCCTTACGACTTGGTCGAACAGCAGAACTCATAAAAAGCAGTGTAGGTGCAGAAGCTGTTGAGATGCGCTTGTATGTGCGTCATGGAAATACGATTTCTAATAAATTACTAAAGCCTATGGTGTCACTAGTGCAACCCAGCGCTTACGAAATTAGGACCCCATTCAAAAAACAAGCTAGAACGTAATGGATTCACTGACGCAGATTGTACTCGGTGCAGCAGTAGGAGAAACAGCTATCGGAAAAAAAATTGGGAATAAAGCCATGCTTTGGGGAGCAATAGCTGGGACGATCCCTGATCTGGATGTATTAGCAAAACTTGTTTTTGATGATGTTACGGCGAATGAAATGCATCGAGGGTTTTCGCACTCCATTCTTTTTAGTTTTTTGGTGGCACCTATTTTAGGGTGGCTCGTGGCCAAAATTTACAAAAACAAAGAAGCAGATTGGAAAGATTGGACGAAGCTGTTCTTTTTAGGTTTGTTTACGCATCCGTTACTCGATGCCTTTACGACCTGGGGCACGCAGCTTTTTTGGCCGTTTACGTATAAAGTATCGTTCAAAAATATCTTTGTCGTTGATCCATTGTACACTGTTCCATTTTTAGTGTGTGTGATCATTGCGATGTGTTATAAAAGAACAAATCCTAAAAGAAGGAAGGTTAATAATTTGGGCGTACTTATAAGTAGTGGATATCTGATATTGACATTGGTTTTTAAATGGATAACCTACCAGCAATTTGAAGCAAACCTTGCAGAACAACAATTAACATATCAGGATATCCAGACCAAGCCAACTCCGCTCAATAGTATTTTGTGGTCCGCAAATGTAGCCACAGAAAAATCATTTTTGATAGGGTATTACTCCTTATTACAAAAAGACAAACACATTCCTTTTTCGACGTTCCCTAAGAATCACCATTTATTAGGAAGTATGAAAGACGAACCGATCATTGCTAGACTAATTCAATTGACAGAAGGTTGGTATACGATCAAAAAAGAGGACGAAAAAACGTACTTTAACGACCTTAGATTTGGATTATTGGGCATGCCGCCAGATGCAGATACTTTTGTGTTTAGTTATGAGTTATATTATGAAAATGGGGAGTTAAAAGCTAGAGAATCAAAAAAAAGGGTAAAAGATGCTTGGCCATTGTTGAAGAAGCTGTTTGCAAGAATAATACCTTAATGTTATATCATCTAATATCAGAAAAAGGGATTAAAATCACTAGCGATTTAATCCCTTTTTTTGAAGTCCCTTAAAAAGTTATTTCTTTTTTTGAGTTTTTACGAAAACTGACAAATAACGCCACCCATGAGCATAGCACAGACGGTCCAATACCCAACATTGATAGCAATATATTTGAAGCTCTTTCGCTCAAATAAGGCATTGGTGCCCAAAACAGGTAATACTGCAAAAAGACCAAACAAGAACCCATGTAAAGCACCATGTTTGAAGGTTCTGAAATTCGCGCCAAAACGATCCGTATAGGACTTGGCATAGGTGTGCATTTCTGATCCCGCTTCTGTTAGCCCAGGCTCATCAATAATACTCGAAAAGAAATCGTTTTGGTGAATCACAATCTGATTCAGCGACATGGCAAGAAAAAGGCTGAAAATAAATGCAAGGATAAAAATTTTGGCCATGTTGGCACCTTCCAAATCTTTCATAGTAAGACCAGCTGCCTGCATCCAAGCGTTTCCTAAAACTTTTGGATTGTACCATACAAATCCAATGATCATTGGGATAATGGCAGCTACTAAAATAATTATAAAATTGAAGACCATAATATATTGGTTTTAGCGTGTAATTCATGCCAATAGGCAAAAATGACAGTGGTTGAATTAAAGATACATAAAATCCATTAATGCTACGTCTGAAGGCATAGATATAAGAGTCTTACGGAAAATAAGATCAGGATGATTCCTGTAATTTTGTAGCTGTATCCAAGCTTTTTGGCAGAAATATGACTTCTGATGCGTTTTGCAACTAAAACTTTGAGCACATCGGTAGTCAAAATGCCTAACAA
>CAZYRG010000098.1:10037-11468 GCA_964650425.1 uncultured Flavobacteriaceae bacterium | reverse complement strand
ATATAACAAAATCCAAAAAAAACTACTGTTTTGCCGTAAAAATTATACTTAAAAACAATTGTTTTATTTTTAAGTAATTAATTATGTCCTGTATATCGTTCCATAGGAACTTCTGAAGAAGAATTGACGTCACTCCTTTTTACAACTTTATAAACAGTTTTTACCAAAATAGCTACATCAACACGCAATGAATAATTTGTTACGTACCAAACGTCGAAAGCAAATTTTTGTTTCCAACTAATTGCATTACGTCCATTAACTTGTGCCCATCCCGTAATTCCAGGACGAACTAAATGTCGCTTATGTTCTTCTGGAGTATAAATATCTAAGTATTCTGGTAAAAGAGGTCTTGGACCAACTAGACTCATATCTCCTTTAAGTACATTAAAAAGTTGCGGCAATTCATCCAAGGATGTTTTTCTAATAATGGCTCCAATTGCGGTAAGACGATCCGAATCGGGAAGTAAATTCCCAGACGCATCTTTTTTATCATTCATCGTCTTGAACTTTATAATTTTGAACAACTTACCTGATTTACCTGGACGTTCTTGGAAAAAGAATGGTTTTTTATCATTGGCAAACCACAACAAAATAGTTGCTACAATAATAATAGGTAATAAAAAGAGTAATGCTATGAATGCAATACAAAAATCAAAAAAATGTTTAAAAAAAGCGCTATACATCTGTAATCATTGTTTTATAAGAAGCTACAGTTGCAGCCCAAACGCGCTGCTGATCGTATTTAGCTTCCATAGTTTTGCGGGCAACAGCCCGCATTTGTTGCAGCATATCAGGGGACGTGCAAAGTTGTTCCATTGCCTTTTGTAATTCTTGTAGCGATCGAGATGGTATAAGAAGTCCATTATAACCCTCGGTAATAATTTCATTACACCCTGTGATATCCGAACTAATTACTGGAACTCCCATAGCTTGCGCTTCCATAATCGACACACCAAAACCTTCTCTGTAAGAAGGGAAGACAAAGATGTCCATTATTCCTAAAAATGGCCTAATATCTTTTTGAAATCCAGCATGTATAATAGCAGGATTATTTTCAATTGCTTGAATTGTTTCTGGTTTTAAAGGATCCAAATCTTCTTCAAACATACCAACTAAAAGGAGTTTGCATTGCTGATTTTGTGTATGAATATCCTCAAAGGCTTCAACTAATTCATTAATCCCTTTATCTCCTGCCAAACGCCCTACAAATCCAAAAACCACAGCTCCTTCTGTAATGTTGTATTTTTGCCTTACATCAGTAGTGATAACTGTACTTGGGTCAAAACGATTGATATCAATACCATTAACACTTCCATTCCAAATAACCTGAATTTCTTTGTTTGTGATGCTGTCTTTATTAAGTGTTTTTTTGACACCTTGACTTACAGAGTACACACGAGTCGCACAGCTACAAGAAATCCGTTCCATCAT
>CAZYRG010000098.1:0-9937 GCA_964650425.1 uncultured Flavobacteriaceae bacterium | reverse complement strand
ATCTGCCCTTTAAAAAACATCAAAGACAATGGAATAGTTGTCACAATAAACATCTTAGGCTTCATAGCTGTCATAGCGTATATAGATTATCTAAGTCTTAATAAAGGTTGGGTGATCGCAAATACGCCAAACGTATTTTTGAGCGCTAGGCGAAATATATTTCTATTCCGCTCAACTACTGGCTGCTCAACTGTCCATACTCCAGCATTTTTTAATTCTTGTTTTAATGACTTCATTTCTTTAAAAGAAGCTTTGTCCTTTACCAACTGTGTCATGATAGTTACATTTAAGAAGCTCAAACGAATATCATAAAAACGGATCACCTCTTCTCCTGCTCCTTCTGCAATTGCTTCTTTTTTTGCCATAGCGATAATTCCAAGAATACGTTTAATATCATCTAATTTTTTCTGTTTTTTTGCAGGATCTGTGCTTCGGGTTATAGAACCAGGTGATTGTAAATAATTGACTCCTATTAGATCACTTGCTACAATACGTTTTGCTTTACGAAAAGCTCTAGTCATAAACTCATAATCTTCGATATAAATATGCTCGATAAACTGTAAGCCATTTGAATGCAAAAATTCTCTTGAGTATATTTTATTATCAGAAGAATACATATACTTGAAATTGCTTGCATAATCTATCCCTGAATATACTTTTTCATTAGAAGTATTCGATTTGATTACCTCAACCCTACCATCCATATGTGCTGCTTGTACACCAAACTCTACAAAATCAGTATTATGCTTATCAGCTAAATCAAGATAGGTTTGCAACACGTTGGGTTCTAAAAAATCATCCGAATCCAAAAAGAATAGGTATTTGGTTGTTGCTGCCGCAATTCCAGTATTACGAGCTCCTCCTAATCCTTTATTTTTCTGAGATATGATTGTTATGTTACTATGCTTCTCAGCAATTCCTTGCACAATTGCCAAACTGCCATCAGGAGATTCATCATCTACAACAATGATCTCAAAATCATCCTCACTCAAATTTTGTTGATATACAGAAGCAATACATTTTTCTACATATTCTTCTACATTATAGATCGGAATGATAATACTTAACTTTTTCATTTTATATAACTAAAAATTATTTTAATAAATACTTGAGCACATAGTTCATTAAATAGGTAAACATGAAAAAACCAGTAATTACTAGTCCTATTACCATATTTTGCCGATCAAAAAATCGCTTTTTCAACAATGGATAAATAATAACAAATCCCATCATAAACCAGGACAAATAACTAAATCGATCAGAGAAATTTGCCCTAATTACCAATATCCAAAATGCATTTGTCGTCAAATACGTATTGTACACACTGGTATAAAATCGATCTTTAAACGCTTTATGAATAGCAAAATACCAACCAGCAAATACAGCTAGCCCACTAAATGCTAAAAAATCCCATCGGAATCCTGTACGACTAAATTTTGATGCATCCTGTTCTGTAGTAAGATACGATGCTCGATCATCAAATCCCATACCCGCAAATAATGACTCCCAAAAACCTCCTAGTGCTAGAGATAATGGTATCGCCAAAAACCAACATTTAAGATACGTTTTTGGATCATTATATACTTGGGTCATGATAAATGCCAAAAATGGTAACGTCAGACTTTTATGAAAAGTCGCTGCCAAAAACATCAACGAAAACATTACTATTTTTTTATCATAAAATGACAATCCTAACAAAAAAATTGAGCTAGCCATTCCATTACGAATCGTATTCGTACCATATGTAAAAAACGAAAACGAAATTGTAAGCATTAAAAAACCATAAAACCAATACTTTTTAAAATGCCTTTTAGATAAAATTAAGCACGGCACAGTATAAATAATTACACAAGTAAGAAAAAATCCATGCACTTCCATTACTTGAGAACAGAGACCTAATAATGTATTAAACATAACATCTCCAGTCAACACCCCATAACCTTGTTTTGCAGCCTCAAAAAGATACGCATACATAGGCATATCTATAAAAACCTTATAAAGTGGGCGTAACCCCAAATATAAAATCACATAAACAAAGACCACCCATCCAATGGTATTAATAAACCTTAGGTTTTTTGAATCATTGATTCGCAATAATTGCGTATGAAACAAGGTAAGCAACACAAAAACAAGCATTACATTGTAATGTACAGATATGTAAAGTTTGGCTGGGATGAAATCAAACATTCCCCAAAGCTATTTATTCGTTAATAGGGTTACAAAATCCTTATAATGCGGTAAAAGATCTTCTTTTTCTTCAACAGTAGTGTTCTTTAGCGTTTCCAAAAGTTCTGCTACTTTTTCTGTGGTTGGTTCTGTCACTAACTGAATATGTTTTGCTTTTTTGATCCATTCGTAAGAGGTCAAAACTTTATGATTATTATTCAAAAACACCATCCCTGGAGTATTGGTAATAAAACAAAAAATCATACCATGTAAACGATCCGTGACTACGAGCTCTGATTTGCGAAAAGCATCCCATAATTTATGAACTTCTCTGACTCTTTTGCGCAAACTCATATTAGTTCCGCCAATATGCGTATCCCCTTGCGTTACTTCACCGTAATTAGCCTTTAGCAAATTCAAAAGTTCTGTTTCTTGATCTGGAGTCATTTTTTTCTCCTTGTCATCTCTTAAACAAACTAAAACACCTTTTCTATCATACTTAGGACTTGTCTTATCTAATGTCATTACAATATCTGGGAGCAAAAGCACATTGTTTTTAGGGAAATGTTTTTTATATGTTGCAAAAGAAACTTCTTCTCGAGCGATTAGCGTTAGATCTTTGTGATTGCTATATCGTTTAATCGCTTTTTGTAACATTTTTTGTCCATGTGGTGTTTCAGAAAAATCAATTGTTTGTGGAAAAGAAATGATTTTATTTTCTGGAAAACTATCAAATACAAACTGACGAAGTGATTCTATCTGATCATACATATCGCCTGTATTACCGCCACCAACAGTAGTAATAACATCGTGTTTATCGCTTATTCTCTTGGCAAATTCTATTCCTTCTATAGTACTACTAATTGGAATTTCCATCACAACATGATCAGGGTATTTCGCAGCTAATAACTTATGCTGAGCATACGTGATAGCTACATCACCTAGATTACCATAATCCGCTGCAAGAAAAATAAAAATTTTCTTTTCCTTTTTGGGTATAGAAAAACCTAATTCTGCAGTTTTTTTATTTTTCAACAATAAAAGCTTTGCTTTTAATTTTGCCTCGTGAGGAATAAGTGTTTTGAGCTTTGAGATCATTTTATTTCTTTATTTGACATAATAAACTAAGCATATAACTAGCTCTATTTTTTATCAATCCTTTATACAATCGATCCATCATCGTTGATGTTTTATAAAAACGTACATAAGATTTAGTCACCTTATGGTCCAACATGTTTTTTACAATATAGCATCTTTCCTTAAAAGTCAGGCTTTTATCAAAAGAAAATAAATTATTGACACTATATCGAATACCGAGTACAACACTTTCGGCCAAAACTGCTTGTTTTGCTTTTTCCTGTAATCCCCATGCAGATAAAAATGTAGCGATTGCTTCTGTTTTCTTTAAAATTAATTCGAAAGAATTTTTATGATAGGTCTTAATTAAGGTCTCTCGTTGACGGTGAATGTAATGGTACAATGGCAAATCCAAAACTACTATGGTATCCGTTTTGGCTAGAACTTGCGAATTGAATAAAATATCCTCTACCAAAGAAACTCCTTTGGGGAAAAGAAAACCTTCTTTTAAAATGAAATCTGTTTTGTACAACTTATTCCAAGCATATCCGAAAAGATTTAGCAATTTACTATCTATATGTAAGTCTTCAGCTTTTGATTTGTGAAATACCGAATTTACATGAGTGACTTCATGTTGAGCAATCAAGTTTCCATCTTGATCTTCATCATCCTTATAGTAGCCAAAAACCACAATATCCGAATCTTCTTTTTGGATCGTTACTAGCGTTGAAGTCAACAAATGAGGAGCAATCCAATCATCACTATCCATAAAATACAAATAGCTTCCTGTAACATATTGCATTCCGAAATTACGTGCATCAGATAAACCTCCATTTTCTTTATGATACAATTTGACTCTTGCATCTTTTTTACAATATTCTTCAACTATTGCGACACTATTATCAGGCGTACCATCATTAATTACCAACAGTTCAAAATGCTCATAATCTTGTTGTAAAACACTTTCTATAGCTTTTGCTACAAATTCTGCTACATTATAAACTGGCATTACAATGCTCACTAGTGGTTTTTCTATTTCCATTTTCGGGATAAACTAAAGGGGGTTATCTGTTTTTCCATTAAATTGATAGCTTATAAAGCATCTAACAACACTTCTACATCAACAGCATTATTTTTCTGCTGGAAATATAACGAACGTTCTTTAGCTTTGGTATGATACGACAAAAATAATTCTCTATCTTCTACTAACTGTTGTAATCCTCGATATAATGCATCCTCATCATTAGGAACTATCATTCCGTACTTCCCATCTTCCAAAATTTCATCCATCCCAGAGCAATCCGTAGTCAAGATAGGAGTTTGCAATACGACCGATTCTGTTACTGCTGTACTGAAACCTTCTTCAAAAGAAGAACATACAAATAGATCACAATTCTTTACATATTTATGTGGATTAGCCCGAAACCCTAAAAGTGTAACATGAGACGCTAACGCATTTGTCGCAATATAGGTTTCTAGTTGCTGTTCTTCGTCACCTCTTCCTATGATATACAAATGAAATTTTTTTCCTTCTTCTTTCAGTTTTTTGACAATTTTGAGTAATCGAGGATACCCTTTTTGACGTGTCAGACTTCCTACGGAACAAATATTCATTCCCTCTTTATTCCATTCAATATCATCCACAATCTCGTTACCACTATTGATAATAGCATCTGTATCTACAACATTATGAATCACCATAGCTTTTTCTTGAGGCAATTGCACCATCTCTTGTAATGATCGTATAGCCGTTTTAGAAACCCCTACGACCCGATCACAATTATGATAACACTGCTTCATCTCTTCCATACTTCGGAATACCTTTTCTATTCCAAAATTTTTCAAATCTACGTGCACCCACGAAACCAATTTTGTCTTGGGGTTTGTACACCCGCTAACCACACGTGTTGGTACTCCTTCTAAGTATGCTATGATAACATCATAATCATCTTTGATCAAAAATTTAAACAATCGTTTTGGAGAAAAGATTTTTTGAAACACGGACCAACCTCGAAATATTTTTTTGAATAAAAATTTGTGCTTAACATTAGTAGATAAGCGTTCTTTATGAATTCCTTCTTCAAAAAACGTATACAATGTTATATCGTATTTGGTATGATCTAATTCATTCAACAAATCAACCAAAACCTTTTCTGCTCCTCGTGCAATCAAATTGGGATGTACAAATAGAATTTTTTTCACAATAAATAAGCTATAATTAATATACTGCTTTTACCAATCGAAACCATCTTAATCTGAAAAACGCAATAAGTAATTTCATTTTGAAAGTACAATCTTGAGATGGTTGATAATATGTTAATGATTGATCATATACTGGAGTCGAACGCATTTTTTCTAATCCCTTTAAAAAATCTCCTTGTATATTGTTTTTTTCATTTTTAAGCCCTGCAAAAAAAGTATGCTCCATGTAGTGCCTAGCAAGATGTAATAAATAGGGTTTTTTTATAATGTCATGCTCTTTATAGATATTCAAACGCTCATCATATTGTCGATTAACATGGTCTAATAGCGCTGGCTTATAATTCCTTTGAGTTAATGACTCCGAATGATATACGTAATAGTAACAAGGCAATTCAATTGCATATAATGTGTTTGCTTTGCAATAACAATCAAGAATAAAAATAGTATCCTCCATTCCTGACCCTATATCTTCTATAAATGAAATTTTATGTGAATCTATTAATGATTTTTTGAAAAAATTCAACCACGGAAACCATAAATAACTACTCGAATTAGCATCAGAACTAAGAAGGTCTAAAATATCGTTATGTCCAAGTATGGTATCTTTGGGCACCATTGAACTCCGTTTATCATGTGTATCACCTTTGACGTAATGATATCCAAAATTAAAAACATCCACATCTTTCTTTTCTGCAATCGCATATGCTTCTGACCAAGCTATAGGATCGATATAATCATCACTATCTACATATGATATATAGGTTCCCTTGGCCATAGAAAAGCCAAGATTACGAGCTGATGACACTCCTCCATTTTCTTTATATCTGTAGACAAACCTAGCATCTTCGGATTCAAATTTCTTACAGATTTCTTCAGAACCATCTGTTGATCCATCATTAATTAATAGGAATTCTATCTCCGTAAGTGTAATGCCTTGTAATGATTTCAAACATCTATCAAGACGTTGCTCCATGTTGTAAATCGGAACAATTACAGAAATTTTCACAGTGGACATTAGATTTTGGGTTTCTTCGAGTTGCAAACTTGTCAATAGGGCTCTTGCCAATTTTTATTCAAAACTGAAACAAAAGTAGGTATTCTTATTTATAGATTAAAGGGGATATACCCCCTTTTTCTAAATTTTTATTGCAGTGTAATTTATTAAAAAAAAACAAAAAATAGATCTTTTCATGAAAAACATGTTTTTAATGAGCGACAAAAGCTCCAATACTTTCCAATTTTATTAATAATCTAAACGCTATTTACACAAAATATTCCCTAACTTTATAGTACACAAACAAACACTATATGGGGATCCAAAAAATAACGTTCAAAAACACTTCTGGTAAGGCATTAATTGGTAAATTAGAATTACCAACAACAAGGCATCCACATAACTTCGTTATTTTTGCACATTGTTTTACCTGTACCAAAAATATTGCTGCCGTTCGTAATATCAGTCGAAACCTAAGCCATGTGGGATACGGTGTATTACGTTTTGATTTTACGGGATTGGGAGAAAGTGATGGTGATTTTGAAGATACAAATTTTACAGGGAATATTGATGACCTAGTTGCTGCAGCAGATTTTCTAGCAATTCATCATAAAGCTCCTAGCCTACTTATCGGACATTCCTTGGGTGGTGCAGCGGTATTATTTGCAGCTTCCAAAATAGATAGTGTTAAAGCAGTAGCTACTATCGGTGCCCCATCACAACCAACCCATGTACAACATTTACTCAAAAACAAATTAGCCGAAATAGCAAAAATCGGACACGCTCTAGTTAATATTGGTGGTAGAGATTTTATGATAAAAAAACAGTTTGTAGAGGATTTGCAGTCCAAATCGTTAGAAAATATTGCTGCTGACTTACGAAAAGCCGTTCTAATTATGCATGCCCCTCAAGATACCATTGTAGGAATTCAAAATGCGGAACAATTATACAAAGCGCTACAGCATCCAAAAAGTTTTGTTTCTCTTGATGGCGCTGATCACCTACTCTCTAGAAAAGAAGACTCTGAATATGCTGGCCGTGTTATTGCAGGCTGGGCTTCCAGGTATATCGAAATTCCGAGACAAAAAGACTTAAAAACTGCACATCAAGTGCTTGCATCTATTGGAGACGAAAAAGGATATACTACACAACTTAAAGCCGGCAATCATTATATGACCGCCGATGAACCAAAACAAGTAGGAGGCAATGATTTCGGCCCGTCTCCGTATGAGTTAATATCAGCAGGATTAGCCACCTGCACTGCGATGACCATGAAAATGTATGCCAATCGTAAAGCTTGGGAATTACATTCCATTGAAGTACATACAGGACATAAAAAAATACATGCACAAGACTGTGAAAATTGTGAATCAGAGAATACAAAAATCGATATTTTTGAGAGAAGCATAAAGATTAAAGGGGATTTGGATGAAAAGCAAATAACACGTTTGATGCAAATTGCAGATAAATGCCCCGTTCATAAAACCTTGCATAATACTGTGGTTATCAAAACCAAATTGCTTGATTAATGCTTACAACTCCTTTTTTTGAAATACATCTTACTCCACAAAACTTTGGGATCCATGCCATTGATATCCCTGAATAATAGGTACATGCTTGTATAGAAAAAGGGATTAAAAGGGTGATAGTCAATGCTCGATTTTAGAAAAAAAAGTTGCATCCCATGCAGGGATTCAATTTAGAAAGCCGAATCGTCACCTAATTATATTTTCTAAAAAACAAAGAGCTTAACTAGGCCTTAGCTCACAAGGCAACTTTGAACTACAACTACAAGAAGACATTTCAAAATATGGTGCCCCTATGTCTGAAGCACTACAAACAGTATTAGATAGTGATCCAGAAGCTTTAGAAATATTTAATGGTTTGACCTCCGGCAAGCAACGTAATATTATTTTCTTTATCCACCGTTATAAAAATCAAAAAGCTCAATTAATAAAGCACTTTTAATCACCACCAACCTCAAAAATGGTATTCGGGATATGAAAGAGCTTCTTGGTAAGGGCTTCAATTTTTAACTTAGGCACTAAGGAATCCACTTATTATCCCCAAAATCTGGTTTCCGTTTTTCTAAAAAGGCATTGCGCCCCTCCTTGGCCTCATCAGTCATATACGCTAATCTCGTTGCCTCACCGGCAAATACCTGTTGTCCTACCATACCATCATCGGTAGCATTCATGGCAAACTTGAGCATTTTGATCGATGTTGGTGATTTTTCTAAAATCTCTTGCGCCCATTGATAGGCTGTATCTTCTAATTCTTCATGTGGAATGACAGCATTGACCATTCCCATTTCGTAAGCGTCTTGTGCAGAATAATTACGTCCTAAAAAGAAGATCTCTCGTGCTTTCTTCTGTCCTATCATTTTGGCTAGATAAGCCGATCCATAGCCCCCATCAAAACTCGTGACATCCGCATCCGTTTGTTTAAAAATGGCGTGTTCCTTACTTGCTAATGTCAAATCACAAACCACATGCAAACTATGTCCACCACCAACAGCCCAACCAGGGACTACAGCAATCACTACTTTGGGCATAAAACGAATCAGGCGTTGTACTTCGAGAATATTCAGTCGATGAAAACCATCTTCTCCCACATAACCTTTGTGCCCTCTCGCATTTTGATCGCCTCCGCTACAGAATGCGTAAACGCCATCTTTGGTAGAAGGTCCTTCTGCAGAAAGTAATACCACACCAATAGAAGTGTCTTCTTGCGCATCATAAAATGCCCGATACAATTCACTGGTGGTTTTTGGTCTAAAGGCATTACGAACATTAGGACGATTAAAGGCAATACGGGCTACACCATTGGCTTTTTTATAGGTGATATCTTCAAATTCTATGGCTGTTTTCCAAGCGATGGTACTCATATGATCAATTTTTATTCAAAAATAATACTTTCAATCACAAAATTGTACGATTTTTGATATCTTTAAAATAGTAGGATTTTCAAATAGCATGAAAGCGCTACTACTTGATGACATTGCAATGAAAAAGCTACTTTACATCCTATTACTGCTCTGCGCTATTTCTGTGAAGGCACAAGAAGTCGGTGAGTACCAAATACAACCAATCCAAGTGGTTCCTGGATTATCGGCTGTACAAACCTTGAAAGGTGGTACGTTTCAACTGCAACCCATAGATCTTACGGTCGACCTAAGGATGCAGGCATTGCGAAAACAAAAAGGATTCAATATGCGGCAGGAGCAAACAAAAGTAGCTACAAAGTTCAAAATCCCCGACCTATCTCCCAAAAAGCAGGAACCTAAAAAAGGATTACAGTTCTCGGCAGATACCAGAGCGCAAGATTACAGCATCCCTTTTAGTAATAACTACGGTTACGGGAATTCATTTTATGGGCGTCGCTATGTGCCGTATATCCCGCCTGCTAATCGGTAACTTTTATAAATTCCAGATTCTAATTAGGAGTGTCTATATTACTAATAAACTGAATCACTATCGATTAGAACAGTGTTTATAT
>CAZYRG010000097.1:0-11485 GCA_964650425.1 uncultured Flavobacteriaceae bacterium | reverse complement strand
GCCACTTCGCATAGCTACACTGTCAGAAATAACGATAAAAAGTTCTGTGGTATCGTTATCCATTTGCGATAGTTCTAATTGAGAGGCAATATCAACATTTTTTTTAGTCAAGTCGGAATCAAAACTTCCAAAAATTACCAAGGACATTAATACTAGACCTAAAAAGAATATATTTTTCATAAAAGTAGATTATTCCTAAATATAAGGTATTTACTGATAGAAAACAAAACGACTAATTATAAGAAACGTAGGATTACCAATAGTTAACCCCCTATATCTTACCATAAAAACCATTCGTTTGTTGTCATTTTTCAATTTCTGAATTCCAATCAAATTTTATCAATAGACTGTTGGTAACTTCTCTGAAACAATCTTGTAAAATTGCTTAAATTCGCAATGTCTCATTAAATAATGATACCCAAAAAACACAGAACATGAGTAAAGAAGTGGTAATCGTCGCAGCAGCAAGAACTCCGATAGGGAGTTTTTTAGGAAGTCTTTCTACCGTACCTGCTACAGAACTTGGAGCCATCGCAATAAAAGGTGCATTGGACAAAATCAATTTGGACCCAAAACAGGTACAAGAAGTATATATGGGTAATGTTGTACAAGCAGGTACTGGACAAGCACCTGCACGACAAGCAGCAATTGCAGCTGGAATCCCAGATACTGTTCCCTGTACCACTGTCAATAAAGTATGTGCAAGTGGTATGAAAGCCATCAGCCAAGCGGCACAAGCAATTATGCTCGGAGATGCCAAAGTAGTGGTCGCTGGCGGTATGGAAAACATGAGTTTGATTCCGCATTATGTACACTTAAGAACAGGACACAAATTTGGTCCACAAACATTTGTAGACGGGATGCAACGAGATGGTTTGGTTGATGCCTATGATCAACAAGCGATGGGCACCTGTGCAGATTTATGTGCTACAGAATATGACTTTAGTCGTGAGGATCAAGATGCCTATGCGATACAATCCTATGAACGTTCTGCAAAAGCATGGAGCGAAGGCAAATTTGCCAACGAAGTGGTACCAGTATCGGTGCCTCAACGACGTGGTGAACCGATTATCGTATCAGAAGATGAAGAGTTCAAAAATGTAAAACTTGAAAAAATACCCAATCTCCGTCCTGCTTTTTCCAAAGATGGTACTGTAACAGCGGCAAATGCTTCTACCATCAATGATGGTGCTGGTGCAGTCGTTTTAATGAGTGCCAAAAGAGCCAAAAAACTGGGATTAAAACCTTTAGCGAGAATAATGAGTTATGCAGATGCAGCACACGAACCAAAATGGTTTACCACTGCTCCTGCCAAAGCTTTACCAAAAGCATTGGCTAAAGCTGGAATACAACAAAGCGAGGTGGATTTTTTTGAATTTAATGAAGCTTTTTCGGTGGTGGGCTTAGCGAATATGAAATTGATGGGGATTAGTGATGAGATTACCAATGTAAATGGTGGTGCTGTCTCATTAGGACATCCACTAGGCTGCTCTGGAGTTCGGATATTGATTACATTGCTAAGTGTTTTAGAACAAAACGATGCCAAAATTGGCGCTGCAGCAATTTGCAATGGTGGCGGAGGTGCTTCTGCTATGGTAATAGAACGAGTTAAATAGAAAAAGTAAGTTACGACTGCATGCAATACGGTATTTGCCCATTAAGTATTATTCCTTTACGATTAACTCCTGATGACACTAGTGAATTGGTATCACAGGTGCTCTATGGAGAGTTCTTCAAAGTCTTGGAACAAAGAAAAAAATGGAGCCGTATCCGATTAGCACATGATAAATATGAGGGTTGGATCGATAACAAACAATATCTAGAGACGACAAAAGAAGAATATCAAAGTTTCGATACAGCCCCTCAACAAATGAATGCCGATTTGGTTGATTTTGTGACCAACCAACAAGGACAATTACTCCCAATTCCGCAAGGAGCCGTTCTCAATGGTTTGGAATACCTCTCCCATACTTTTGATGGAAATAGAATCGCTGAAAAAGCGAGAAAAGAAAAACTAATAGAAACCGCCTTGCTATATCTCAATGCTCCCTACCTATGGGGTGGCAGAACACATTTTGGGATTGATTGTAGTGGTTTTACACAAATCGTATATAAATTAAACGGTCATAAATTACTCCGGGATGCCTCACAACAGGCCACACAAGGTGAACCTCTGAGTTTTATAGAAGAAAGTGAACCTGGGGATCTTGCTTTTTTTGATAATGATGAAGGAAATATCATCCATGTAGGTATTATGATGGCTGACCACCATATCATCCATGCGCACGGACAGGTACGTATTGATCATATTGACCATACTGGTATTTATAATGCGGAGCGACGTACGCATACGCATAAACTGCGTGTGATTAAAAAGATTATTAAGTAATTACGATTAAACCAACTATTTGCAATTTATTTATATAGTCTGATCTTTAACTTTTGTAAAATAACTATTTCGATTAACCAACAAAAAAATGATCACACACAAATTATTTCTTAAAGCAAAGTTACTATGCTTTATAGCGGCCCTTATGTTACTAGGTTGTCAAACGAAAAAAAATACGCATAAAGAAGATACTTCAAAAAAGGAAACCACTTCAAAATTAGAACTACCGGATCGACCAAATATATTGTGGTTGGTTACGGAGGATATGGGACCTTACATTCCGCCATTTGGTGATACAACTATACAAACTCCTAATTTAAGTCGATTAGCTGCTGAGGGCGTTCGGTATCCAAATTTGTATTCTACATCGGGGGTGTGTGCGCCTAGTAGAGCTGCTATCGCAACGGGTATGTATCCCTCAAGTATAGGAGCCAATCATATGCGTACTACAAGTAATACAGAAACGACGGGCTTACCAAAATATGAAGCCGTTCCCAAACCCGAAGTGCGAATGATCAGTGAACTACTCCGTGCAAATGGTTACTATTGTACGAATAATTACAAACGAGATTACCAGTTCAAAGCACCGAATACTGCCTGGGATGAAGATAGTCCATATGCGCATTGGCGAAATCGTAAAGAAAACCAACCCTTTTTTGCCGTTTTTAATTTTAACATAACACATGAATCGGGTTTGTTTGAGCCCTATGCATTTAAAAAAAGTGAGGCCAGATTTTATCAAGTTGGAGATACGAGTTATACTGACTTACAAAGTTTTATTAAGGAAGAAGAACTCATAAAACATATCCCTAAGGACCTTGATTTTCAGATCCCTCCATATTTGCCGAATACAGAAGTGGTACGTAGAGATTTATGGAAGATGTACAATAACATCGCGGAAATGGATCAACAATTAGGAGTGGTACTGAAACAATTAGAAGACGATGGTTTGTTGGAAAATACCCTTGTTTTTTTCTATGGAGATCATGGTGGCCCCTTACCAAGGCAAAAACGTCTGATCTACGACTCTGGATTGAACACACCAATGATTATTCGATTCCCGAAAAAACAACAATCAGGAAAAATAGACAAACAACTAGTCAGTTTTGTTGATTTTGCACCCACACTCCTTTCTTTGACCGACATCAATCCGCCAGATTATATGCAAGGGAAAGCTTTTTTAGGAGACTACCAGGCCACCAATACGCGTAAATATATTCATGCTGCGGCAGATCGATTTGATGGAATGACAGATGTAATACGAGCGGTACGTGATCCACAGTTTAAGTATATTAGAAATTACCGACCTGAGCAAGAATACTATTTACCTGTCAAATACCGAGAAAGGATTCCAACGATGCAAGAATTATTACGCTTGCGTGATGAAGGAAAGCTGAACAAAACCCAAGCACTTTGGTTTCGAGAACAAAAAGAACCAGAAGAATTCTATGATTGTAAAAATGATCCGCATGAAATACATAATTTGGTTCATGATCCTGCTTATAGTAAAAAGCTCAAAGAATTGCAGACGGAAATGGATCGTTGGTTAGAAGCTATCGGAGATCAACCTAACCTACCCGAAAGAGAACTCATTAATCAACTTTGGGCGGGTAGTGATACAAAGCCTATAACAGCTAATCCAAAAATCGCTATATCGGAGGGAATGATAACTATTAGTTGTACTACAAAAGGAGCTTCTGTAGGATATAAAATAGTTGATACTAATGGAAGTGTTTCAAAAGCGTGGAACATCTATCAAAAACCTTTTGCTACACCACAAGGAAGTACTTTAGTAGTACGAGCGCATCGAATAGGGTTTGAGCCAAGTGAAATCATTGAAAAAGAAATGATTGATATTAATTAAACCTAACATAACAAAACCAATGTTCCTAGAAATCAAATTGCGTCCAGAAACTAAATTAGTAGGTAAATCCCTCAAAGCATCCTTGGCTGAAGACCAATCTTTTGCGTTATGGAGCAGTTTTATGCCAGAAAGAAAGCTCGTGCAAAACACAATTAGTTCCGATTTTTATAGTGTCCAAGTCTATGATCCAAAATTATCCTTCAATGATTTTAACGAACATACAATTTTTGAAAAATGGGCCGCTGTAGCCGTTTCTGATTATCAAAACCTCCCAGAAACCATGACGACCCTAAACATTCCTAAGGGTTTATACGCCGTATTCCTTCATAAAGGTACCGCAGCTGATTTCCCTAAAACTAGCGCCTATATTTTTAGAGAATGGCTTCCCTCCTCTGTATATGAATTAGACAATAGACCACATTTTGAAATTTTGGGAGCGAAGTACAAAAATAACCATCCCGATTCCGAGGAAGAAGTTTGGATTCCTATAAGAGAGAAGTAATCCTTCTTTCTTCGTAAGCCTCAATTTAGTTTTTACAATTATTACCGTAAAGTATGTACTGTTATTTTAATTTTAGAACGTGGTGTGCATTCATAAAACCCATTTATAGAAGATAATTATTTCCCAAAAAATTATGCAGATCAAAAAAAGGAATTATCATTAATTTCTATTATATCCGTCTACCAACTTAAGGGAAGACCCTCCGAAAAAACGCATCTTGAATTGCCCTTATTTAGAATATATTTTAAACCATATCCTAATTTCACTACAACGTTTGCGTAATCATAATATGAAAATTGTATAGATAATGTAATATTTATCTATACAAAATATTAACAACGCAAATTTTTCAAGTTAATATTTTGCATTGTAGCATTATACAAAATACATTTATTCAAAATTATTTTTAAAAACCAAAAATCACTAACCTAAATTTTATTATCATGTTAAAAAAATTGAGTTATTTAACGGCAACTGTATTACTGTTTTCATTTACTAGTTGTTCGGAGTCAGAGGAATTATTAGAAGATGATATAGAAGTAACACAACAAGAAGAAGAAAACCTCGCATCAAAACGCGACAAAAATGGCTATTTGTATGGATCTGATCGTACAGATGGATTCAACGGTTCTAAATGGTGGACCGTATATAAAGATGGCGGATGGGGAAGAATTACCTTTCCAAAAGGTGGAGGTAATTATCAACTAGAATACAAAGACAATAAAGATATTGTTGGAGGTAAAGGTTGGTCAAAAGGATCTTCCACAAGGAAAATGAATTTTCAAATTTCAAAACAAGAAGGATCATGTGCTTTTATAGGAGCCTATGGATGGGTAAAATTAAATGGCAAAATCATTGAATATTATGTCAATGAAATGAAGAACAAAGGTGGCGGAGGTACAGTCGGTGGATCTAACAAGAGAAAAGACTTTAGTTCTGATGGTAGAAACTACAGATTCTTGACAAATAATAGATTCGGTCCAAATGCCTATGGAGGTAGTAATGTTAGTTTTAAACAATTCATCAGTGAAGGTAAAAGTAACGTAAGAACAGGTAAAAATTACAGAATCTCCATTCAAAACCACTTTAACCATTGGAAGAGACATGGCGGAATCTCTGGAGGTTATGGAAGTCACTTATACCAAGTTTTGGCTGTAGAGAATTTCAATCGCAAGTGGGGTAGAGCCAATATCACTGTTTGGTAAAATACCGCTAAGAATACATTACACACAACAAAAGACCAGTCATTTATGTCTGGTCTTTTGTATTTAGTTTCCAAAATACACTGCAATCACCTTGCAACTAATGTGTTATTAATACTTTGACGATTTATACTTTTTTTATTCATGATAAAAATGTAATTTTCGAATGCATCCGAAAACTTAAAAAACACTTGAGTTAAAACACCTATTAAATTTAAAGAAAAGTATACTATTACATGATTCAAAAATTAACGCTACCAATAATCATCTCCTTAATTTTATGTGGTTGTTTCCAAACAAAGAAAAAAAGTATCACAACTGATGATCCCTTTATCCTAGTCAAAGGAGGCCTTATAACAAATCAAAAATCACAACTCCAAGGTTCCGGGATTAAGTTATACGATTTTTATATTGCGAAATATGAAGTAACGCAACGAGAATGGAAGGATGTTATGAACGATAATCCATCAGCATTCAAAGGAGATAGTCTTCCTGTTGAAAATATAAGTTGGTATGACTGCATCGAATACTGCAATAAAAGAAGTATCAAGGAGGGTTTAAGTCCGTATTATAATATCAATAAGGACGAAAAAGATCCTGTGAACGTATCAGATCTAGATAGCCTTAAATGGATTATTACCTTGAACACAAAGGCTAATGGTTACCGGCTACCAGCCGAAATTGAATGGGAATATGCCGCTGGTGGTGGACAATTAAGCAACAGTTATGAATATAGTGGTAGTGACGATGTAGATGCAGTAGCTTGGCACTGGGGAAACTCAGGAGATGCTCCACTAAATGGTATATGGCAATATAATGCCGTTGCAGGTAATAATTGTCGATCGCATCCCGTTGGAATGAAAAAACCTAACGAACTTGGTATATATGATATGTCTGGTAATGTAAGAGAATGGTGTGTAGATTGGTATGAGGATGAATCTGTTCAAATTGGAAGGTATCGTCAAGTAAGAGGTGGTGGATGGCTTGGAGTCCAAGAAGCGTGTTCATTAAACTTTAGAATGAATTATCGTCCGAATAACATAAGTACGGATACTGGATTACGATTATGTCGTAACAAATAAGCACTAATCATCCTAACCTTCGTAGCCCTTCATAAACAGCAATGCTCACCGCGTTAGCAAGGTTCAAACTTCGGATTTTATCACTTAGAATAGGGATTTTATAACAGTGATCTTTATATTCCTCGGTGATATTAGGTGGTAACCCTGAAGATTCTTTACCAAAAATTAAGAACAAATCATTTTCATAAGGAATGTCCCAAAAATCTTTGGTTCCATGACTGGAGAAAAAAGCCATTTTCTTATCCTGATGTTGCTCAAAAAAATCTTCAATACTTTCGTAAATCTTTAGATCCAAATGCTGCCAATAATCCAGTCCTGCCCGTTTTACCCGTTTATCACTTAATTCAAAACCAAAGGGTTTGACCAAATGCAATGTAGATCCTGATGCTAGGCTCAATCGACCAATATTACCTGTATTATTTGGGATTTCCGGATGGATGAGTACAATATGATATGACATTGGATTTTTATTAGTCACAAAAATAATCAAAACTAGTTTATAACGTACCTAAAATATGATCCATCACCCAACTGGTATGTGCAGCTGTTGCCCCAGTTGACGGATGTGGTTTCCCGCCAGATAACTGCGCTTGCATCGCCCCTACATGATGATGTTGGATATGTCTTGGATGTGCAACATGTAATTCATGACTACCTTCTTCATTTTCTAGTACCAGAGGTGCTTCGGCAAATACCGAAAATGAAATTTTTCCTTTACTCCCATAAATCGTTACTTTTTCTTCTTTACTTGCGGCACCAAAATTCCAATTCCCAGTTCCTGTTACACCTCCAGAATGTTGCCAACAAGCAGTTATGGCATCTTTGGCATCATAGAAGCCTTGCTGATTTTGGCTGATGCCTTTTACTTCTGTAATATTACCTAATAGATAGGTAAACAAATCCAACCCGTGACAGGCCAAATCATCAAAATACCCTCCTGGAGCTACTTTAACATCTGTACGCCAATTATACTTTTTGGATAGATCTATGTCGCTTGGAGGGCTGGACAGGTGCCAGCTTACATGTCTCACCTCCCCTATTTCACCAATATCCAACCATTGTTTTATTTGCAAAAAGCGAGGTAAACTTCTACGATAATACGCCACAAATAAGGGGAGCCTTTTCGCTTCAAAAGCCGCAACAATGGCTTTGCTTTCTTCGTAAGAAGGTGCTAATGGTTTCTCTATACAACAAATCTTACCAGCTTCGGCGACTTGTAATGCATACTGGTGGTGTGAATCTGGAGGCGTTGCAATATAGACCGCATCAACCTCTGGATGATTGATTAATGTTGCTGCGTCATCATAAAATAAGGGTACTCCATGTCGTACGGCATAATCTTCCGCTTTAGACAAGGTTCTACGCATCACCGCTTTGAGTTCGAAACCTTCGGTTTGTTGATACGGTGGTCCGCTTTTAACCTCCGTGACATTTCCACAGCCTATAATTCCCCATTTAATGATTTTTTTATGCATTTTCCTGCTTCCTTTTTGATTTAGGAAAGGAATTTAAGAAAATAGTTTTTATTGGCTAGTAAAGTATTCTTTTAAAGCAACGATTTCTGATGTGATTTTTAGTATGACTGTCCCAAGACCTACACAATTGGTTAGAGCATGTTTAAAAACAATGCAAACTGATTTTCAATAATTTGTCGTTCTGGCTATACTTCAAATTGGTATGATATCGAGATATCTTACTCATTTGAAGTGACGCCTTGGTTGGCAAAGTATTGGCAATCGGGAAGTAGGGTTTTTAAACATGCTCTTAACTAATTTACACACATTTAAAATAATTAATAAAGCATCTTTACAATTATTATCTGAAGAGGCCGATTTTTTGGAAAATATTCAGACGCCAATGTTAGTATAAATTTCAATGGTTTTTTAGCATTTAATCATTAGTTTTATCAACTCTTTGTTTGCGAAGTTCTAATTTCAAATTATTAAATGGTATTTTTAAATAACTAAACATTATCATTTATGGAAATATTTACTTCTTACAATCTTATTATAGCAGCATCAGTTATTGTTGTTTTATCCTTTTGGTTCAATGGGATTTCAAAGAAAACTAATATCCCATCGGTTTTAATGCTCATTGTCTTGGGTATTATTATAAAGCTAGTACTCGATTGGGTTGCTCCAAGCGCACCAAACTTTGAGGGATCTCTTGAAATTTTAGGCACTGTTGGGTTAATTATGATTGTTTTAGAAGCTGCCTTAGAGCTTGAGTTAAAACGCGACAAACTTATACCCATTATTAAATCAATGGTGATTGCTTTAATTGGGCTCGTAGGCTCCGCGTGGATAGCTGCACTAATTTTATATCAATTTATTGACGGAATGACAATGCAGTCTGCCTGGTTATATGCTACACCCTTATCGATATTATCAAGTGCTATTATAATACCTAGTGTTGGTGGGTTGGAAAATGCTAAAAAGGAATTCCATATTTATGAAAGCACCTTTTCAGATATTTTTGGCATTATGATGTTCTATTTTTTAGTAGGCGGTCTTAACCCAGAAGAAGATGGTGGCGTAGGAGGATTTACATTGAATCTATTAGCAACCATTCTAATTGCAATCGTTGCGAGTTATACTATTATTTTAATATTTCAACGTATTAAAAGTCAGGCAAAATTATTTCTTCTTATTGCTGTTTTACTGCTGTTGTATGCTATAGGAAAAAAATTTCATCTATCTTCTTTAATTATCATTTTAATCTTCGGTTTGATTGTGAAGAATATAAAATTATTCTTTCCGGGAGAGACAAAAGTGTTTTTAAATGAAGAACGCATGCATCAAATTTATCACGAGTTGCATATAATTACCTTAGAAACAGCCTTTGTAGTGCGTACCTTTTTCTTTGTGATTTTTGGTATTACCATTGTCCTTTCTTCATTGTTGAATTTAAAGGTGGCTTTGATAAGTATTTTGATTATCGCTTCCATTTATTTGATACGCTGGGGGATACTTCGGGTATTTTTCGGAAGTAAAATTATACCGCAATTATTCATTGCACCAAGAGGTTTGATTACCGTACTGCTGTTCTATGCCATACCTAATCAAGCCAAAATAGAAGGTTTTGAATCGGGTATTTTACTTTTCGTTATTATAGGCACTAGTTTAATCATGACCTGGGCAATGATAAAAGACAAGAAGAAAATGCGTACACTGTTAGATGAAATTGATGAAGAGGTTGTATTACGCAATGAGGCAGAAGATGCATTACTAGATACGAATGAAGCAGAAGAAAATATAGAAGGTAATGAAGTGGAGCCTGAATAAGATAAAACGCTTTTTATCAGTTTTTTACTAGTTTTATCGAAGTTTTGTCATTCCTAAGTTTGTTATGGGCAACAGTTGCGAATTGACGCTATCGAGAGGGTAGTAAATTTTGCTAATGTTTCATGATCTTTTTGCTTACTATTCTTCCATTTTTATTTTGTAAAATAATGAAATATATTCCCTTAGGGAGTGTATGTACATTAATGGAATCATACCCTTTGTGGCTGTTGCACAACTGCAAAAATCAAGATTTCTCTAAAAAAATCTAATTATTCAGGTTTTTATATCACTGAAAATCAGTGATTATTTAATTGCTACTTTTTTAAATGTCATCAAATTATCCTTAAAAACTAGTTGTGCAACGATCACTAGTGTTGTAAACAGTTATTTTTTTAATCTTTCTCTTGCTTTTACTCTAAATTCAATTAACTCATCTAATACTGCGCCCCATTTTTCTTTATGTTCATCATAAAATTCTTTCATAATTTCATCCTTGTCCGAAGTATTCTTTTTAGCTTCTGATTGATAAAAATCCTGCATTTTTTGCGATAGATTTTTAAATCCCGTGCCAATCTCTTTTATTTGGTCAGTAAGAGATTTACCCCAACCAAGTGTTCGTTTCATTCTATTCAGCTTGTCTTCCACAAAATGGTGTAAATCCAATGAATTTTTGATTAGATTATGTCCATTGTCAGTTAAATCTTTATCATCAATAAATAACTGAACTTTACCAAATGAAATCTAAACATTTTGATATGAATTCCTGATTTCTTCAATTTTCCCATCAATATTTTCATAGTTGAAATAGTTGAAGTCATTTAGATACACATTTAAGCTACTCCAAATCCATTTGTGTAATTGGGTGTAAAATTCAATTAGTGCAATTTTTTCTTCATTAAATATTTCCTTTTCTTTCGATGAAACGATGTCAAGATTAGCCTTTAGAAATTCCATTTCTTCTGCATTTTTCTTTTTTACATCTTCTACGATTTCAGTCAGTTTTTTTAGGTCTTCTTTATTCGCTTGATTGTCGCCTTTTTTCTTGACGTAATTAATTAAATATGCCCCAAGAAGAGCAATAATGATTTGTAATAATATTATCCAAAAGTTCGGTTCCATAATTGTTTACAACATTTCAATAAAGGACATATGTCCTTTATTT
>CAZYRG010000096.1:10196-11598 GCA_964650425.1 uncultured Flavobacteriaceae bacterium | reverse complement strand
ATTATTGTTGTTAGCATTTTTATTTAGTAAAAATAGAAAAGCCATCAATTGGAAAGCAGTGGGTATTGGTGTTGGGATACAATTACTTTTAGCTATTGGGGTACTCAAGATAGGTGTGGTACAAGCTGTTTTTAATACAGTAGGAAAAATGTTTGTTAAAGTCTTAGACTTTACCAGGGCAGGTAGTGAATTTCTTCTAGGAGGCATGATGGATATAGAGAGTTATGGTTTCATTTTTCTATTTCAGGTATTGCCAACAATTATATTCTTTTCAGCATTAACATCGGTTTTGTTTTATCTAGGGGTTATTCAGTGGGTAGTTAAAATTCTTGCTTGGGGACTTACTAAATTATTAGGGATTTCTGGAGCAGAAAGTTTAAGCGTAGCGGGGAATATTTTTTTAGGTCAAACAGAAGCGCCCTTGATGATAAAAGCGTATTTGGAAAAAATGAACCGTTCTGAAATGTTGCTTGTGATGATTGGCGGAATGGCAACAGTCGCTGGTGGTGTGCTAGCTGCCTATATAGGCTTTTTGGGAGGCGATGACGAAGCGTTAAAATTAGTGTATGCAAAGCATTTGTTAGCAGCGTCTGTTATGGCTGCACCCGGAGCTATAGTAATCTCTAAAATGCTGTATCCACAAACTGAGAAGATCAATACAGAGGTAACAGTTTCGCAAGAGAAAATTGGATCTAATATTCTGGATGCTATATCAAATGGTACCACAGAAGGATTAAAATTAGCAGCTAATGTTGGTGCAATGTTATTAGTCTTTATTGCTTTTATTGCGATGATTAATTATGGTTTTCTAATACTAGGTTCTTTTGGATTGAATAGTTGGATAGCAGAGAATACACCTTATGAAGCATTTTCTTTAGAGTTTGTGTTGGGGTATCTTTTTGCACCCTTGATGTGGTTGGTCGGTGTAGCTAAGGAGGATATGGCACTAATGGGGCAGTTGCTAGGAATCAAACTTGCGGCTAGTGAATTTGTAGGGTATATTCAGTTAGCATCCCTAAAAGACATGACGAATCCAGTTACGTTCAAGTACCAAAAATCCGTTATCATGGCCACTTATATGTTATGTGGGTTCGCAAATTTTGCGTCTATCGGGATACAGATTGGTGGTATTGGATCATTGGCGCCAGGACAACGCAAAACCTTATCAGAATTTGGAATGAAAGCGCTGATAGGGGGCACCATTGCGTCTCTCTTATCTGCAACCATTGCAGGGATGATTATAGGATAATATTTTTTTATTGTGATTTTTAATTTTTTATTAATTCACTATGAATAAATATTCTTCGTGAAACTTTGTGTAACTATTCAAGCTTGGTTAATAAACTTTGAATAAGTCTTTTTTGCATCAAGTATACGATTCAAACACTTTTAATACTTTTAC
>CAZYRG010000096.1:0-10096 GCA_964650425.1 uncultured Flavobacteriaceae bacterium | reverse complement strand
CCGAAACCCGAAACCCGAAACCCGAAACCCGAAACCCGAAACCCGAAACCCGAAACCCGAAAATGAAACAATACCACGATCTAGTAAGGCATGTGTTAGCCAATGGAAATGAAAAAGGAGACCGCACTGGTACCGGAACCAAGAGTGTTTTTGGATATCAGATGCGTTTTGATTTGAGTAAAGGTTTCCCAATGGTTACCACCAAAAAATTACATCTCAAATCCATTATTTATGAGTTGCTGTGGTTTTTGCAAGGGGATACTAATGTCAAATACCTGCAAGAAAATGGGGTGCGTATTTGGAATGAGTGGGCAGACGAGAACGGGGATTTAGGACCTGTTTATGGATACCAATGGCGTAATTGGAATGGTGATGAGATTGATCAGATCAAAGAAGTGATCGATAGTTTGAAAAAGAATCCGAATAGCCGTAGAATGTTAGTGTCTGCATGGAATCCTAGTGTATTGCCAGATACTTCGGTTTCGTTTTCAGAAAATGTTGCTAATGGCAAAGCTGCGCTACCACCTTGTCATGCATTTTTTCAGTTTTATGTCGCAGATGGAAAGTTGTCCTGTCAATTATATCAACGCAGTGCAGACATCTTTTTGGGTGTGCCTTTTAATATTGCATCTTATGCCTTGTTTACGATGATGGTCGCACAAGTCTGCGGATATCAACCTGGCGATTTTATCCACACTTTTGGGGATGCGCATATCTATAATAATCATATGGAGCAGTTAGAGCTGCAGCTTTCCCGTACGCCAAAATCTTTACCAACCATAAAAATTAATCCTGAGGTCCAGGATATTTTTGCCTTCAAATTCGAGGATTTTGAATTACAAAACTATGATCCTCATCCACATATTAAAGGGGCTGTAGCCGTGTAAAAAGTTTGTTTTTTGAAAAAAAGTGAAGAATCGACTGTAACATTTCGTGTTTTTTTGGTACTTATTATAATGAACTTAAAACTTTGAGATGATAAATAAGATAGTCTTAGTGTTGTTAGTGTTTTCTAGCTTCAAATCAATGTGTCAGATAAAGCATATAAATGGCAAGTTAGAACTTTTGGAATGCGAAGGAAAAAACAAATCGGAATACAAAAGATGTTTTTATGAAACAGTTGGAAACTATTTATCAGCACATTTTACGGAGCAACAGGTTTCGAAACTTAATTCATTACATAAAGAAGGGAAGAGAGATACACTGAAGTTAGGTTTTGGTTTTTTAGTAGGAAAGGAAGGTAGGATTATAGAAGAATCTTTTGAAGGAAGTTTCAAAAACAAAGAAGATTTGAAGCGTTTTGTTTTTGAAAAATTGAAAGACCGTCTTTTGTTTAAATTACCACTGAATAATTGTAGCCGACCTATGCCTTTCTATGGAGCTGGAGTGAGTTTGTTTTTTGTTTCAGATCAAAAAGATTTGAAGTCAATACGATTATTGCCTTTTAGTGTAGTAGATTTCAATAGGAAAAAGAAGAAAAATAATTATTCAGGTAAGGTTTTAGATATAGCTCCAGTATATAAGGGGTGTAAGAGATTCATGAAAAAAGGTAATAAAGCTCTGAAGTCTTGCCTTTCTCAAAATGTATCAAAGTATATTTCAGATAATTTTAATACCAAGGTTGCTAAAGGTTTAGGGTTTGAAGGATGTGCCACAAGAATTTCAACTTCATTTAAAATCACAAAAGAAGGAAGAGTAGATGATATAAAAGTCTATGCGGAGCATGAGGTGTTAGAAAAGGAGACGATCAGGATTTTAAAAAAGTTTCCTAAAGTTAAGCCGGGTATTAAAAAAGGAAAACCCGTAAATGTGGACTATAGTTTACCTATAATTTTAAAAATATAACGAGTTGTATAATTTTAGTGGTATCCTCTTATTTTGGCGCAATATTTGCTACCTTTATAGTTGTACAACCCCACTAGTAGCTATTATGAAACGTTATGTCCTCCTTATTTGCATATGTATTACAACACTCTCTTTTGCTCAAAAACCAGAGAAATTATTAAAAGGTGCGATTCCAGTAGCGGAGTTTGCTGAAGCAGAATTACCAAAATTTCCAGGATATAAATCCAATGATTTGGGAACTATGATTTCTGCAACGGAAGATGCTGTCCGTGGTTATTTTATCCGAAAATTAAATATGAATGTTGGGGATTTCGAAAAAAAGACGATTGTCAAAATGCAGATACAGTTTGTTGTAGGAGCAAAAGGAGAAGTTACCGTTACCAATATGCAAAGTGAGTTTGAAGCATATATTGCAGAGGGCGCTCGGGTTGCTACAACGGTACTTCCCAAAATGACACCAGGAACAAAAAATGACAAGAAGGTGAGTGTTTTGTATGACTTTCCATTGATTTTTATAGCAAAAGCGACGAAAAATGTGCAAATGCCAGATTTGAGTAAAATAGAATTTGGTTCTAAGCTCAAGAAGAATAGCGGTTATAACAGTCATCAAAGGAAATAATGGAGATTACTTAGAAGCCTTTTGGGATACACTTGGTAATTGTCTCCTGATTTTTCTTCAAAAATGCTTAAATTTGAGTAACTGGCATTCGGAAAGTCAGTAATGTTATGAGTACAAATACTGATTTACTTTCTTTTTTTACTACTACTAGAAAACATACTGAGGATCTATGTATTCCTTTAGAGATAGAAGATTATGTAGTGCAGCCCATTGTAGATGTGTCACCGCCTAAATGGCATTTGGGCCATACAACTTGGTTTTTTGAAGAATTCATTCTCGCTAAATACCTTAAAGGATATCAACGTTTTGACACCCAATTTGCCTATGTTTTTAATAGTTACTATGAGAGTATGGGTGCCCGTGTTGTGCGAACTAATCGAGGAAACCTCTCTAGGCCTACAGTAAACCAGGTATATGAATATCGATCTCATATAGACCAGGCGATGCAGCAATTATTAACAGGTATTTTGGACACAGCCCTGCAAGATGTAGTTCTTATAGGTATTCATCATGAAAAGCAGCATCAAGAATTATTACTAACAGATATTAAATATATTCTAGGAAATAATCCGTTGTTACCTGCTTATAACGTTGATTTTGATGAAGCACCTACTAAAGATAGTTTTTCTTCAAGTGTGAAAATTAATGAGGGTTTATATAAAATTGGTCATCAAAATGATGGTTTTTGTTATGATAATGAACTAGGAGTGCATCAAGTTTTTGTGCAAGCATTTGAGATCGCTGCCGATTTGGTGACCAATAAATCGTATTTGGATTTTGTGAATGATAAAGGGTATGAAAACCCACTTTTGTGGCATGCAGAAGGATGGGATTGGGTGCAGGAACAAAAAATAGAAGCACCTATGTATTGGCACAAACTAAAAAATCAATGGCATCGTTATGAATTATCAGGCATAAAACCATTGGATCTAGCGGCTCCAGTAACACATATTTCGTACTATGAGGCTTTTGCTTTTTCGCAATGGTCAGGTAAAAGATTGCCTACAGAATTTGAGTGGGAAATTGCACAAAAATCCTTTGATTGGGGGTTGCGTTGGGAGTGGACAGAAAGTGCCTATCAACCGTATCCGAGGTATGTCAAAGCTCCAGGAGCGCTAGGAGAGTACAATGGGAAGTTCATGGTTAGTCAGAAAGTATTACGTGGAGGATCTGTAGCTACACCAGAGCAACATACAAGACCTACTTACCGTAACTTTTTTCACCCACAATTACGCTGGCAATTTACCGGAATTAGACTCGCACAATAAGAAGCATTTTTTATTCATGAAAAATAGAAACACAACAACTGTGGTCAGAACACCATTTGAAAAAGAAGTATATGAGGGATTAACAGCTTTTCCTAAGTATTTATCATCTAAGTTTTTTTACGATAAAAAAGGCGATGCGTTATTTCAAAAGATAATGGGACTCCCAGAGTATTATCTAACCAGATGCGAAACAGAGATTTTTGAGTTACATAAGCAAAAATTGGCCGAAGATTTTGATGGCAAAAAACAAGGTTTTGACCTCATTGAGCTAGGAGCTGGTGACGGTAAAAAAACAAAAATACTACTTCAAGAGTTATTGAATACCGAACGGGATTTTACTTATAAGCCTATTGATATTAGTCAAAATGCACTAGATGGCTTAGCGCGATCATTAGAAAAAGAGTTTCCAAAAATAAAAGTGTCTCCCGAACGAGGAGAATATTTTGAAGTCTTGAAAAGTCTGAAGACTGCGAGTGATCGCAAGAAGGTTATTATGGTATTGGGATCCAATATTGGGAATTTATTACACCCAAGAGCAATCGAGTTTTTGCAACAGTTGTGCGATGCACTACATGAACAAGATGTCCTTTTTATTGGTTTTGATCAAAAGAAAAATCCACAAACTGTTTTAGATGCTTATAATGATTCGCAGGGAGTTACAGCAGCTTTTAATAAAAATATTTTAACAAGGATTAATCAAGAATTGGCTGGAGATTTTAATTTAGAAGCATTTAAACACTGGGAGGTTTATGATCCAGAAACTGGAACAGCAAAGAGTTATTTGGTTAGTAAGCAACAACAAACAGTAACAATAGATCGTTTGGGGCTAAAAATTGATTTTGCTCCGTGGGAAAGTGTACATACCGAGATTTCGCAAAAATATGATGATGCTATTGTGTCATGGTTAGCAGCAGAATCTGGATTAGAAATCGTGCGTAGTTTTGCCGATAGTCAAGCATATTATAAGAATTACTTATTTAAAAAGAAGTAAGTTAAGGACAAAAAGGACGACTGATAATATTAACTACTAAAAGAACCATAAAAACACCATTATGAAAGCGATATGGAATGGGCAAATAATTGCCGAAAGTACAGAAACACTGGTCGTAGAAAATAATCATTATTTCCCTCCAGAAACCGTCAACAAAGCATTTATAAAAGAAAGCGATACGCATACCAATTGCCCATGGAAAGGAATAGCTTCCTATTACACCTTGTCGGTAGATGGACAAGAAAATCAAGATGCGGCATGGTATTATCCACAAACCAGTGATCTGGCAAAGCAGATCAAAGGTTATGTGGCTTTTTGGAAAGGTGTGACTATAGAAGAATAATTTTCTACAATTCTAATACGCTGTTTTCCGAAGCAGCATAGTCATTCCATTGATACCGATCAGCTTCTGTTTCGTTTGCCCATTGACCGTCTATAATATATTTGAATTCAAAGGATTGTTCTTTTGGTAATGTCAAGGTGCCTTTGAAGGTTCCGTTTTTCAATTTTCTAAGTTGATACTCTTTTGGATTCCAATCATTAAAATCTCCAGCAACAATTACTTGCTTTGCTTCTTTTGCAGGAACGGTAAATGTCACTTTGCAGGATGGTTTAGATTTTAGGTACTGTTTTACGATACTCATTTGTTTTATAGATTAAAGGTTAAACACGTTTTTAATGTAGACGGTATTATAAGGAGCTTTTTATATCTTATAATAGTTTACTGATGTTCAGTGTTGGTTTAAGAGGGATTGCCGAAACTGATTTATGATGTATTAAAGGTAGAAAATATTTCTTAAGATTATATGCTGATATTGAAGATGATGAATTTTTTTTAGAATCTCAAAAAAAGGGTTTTTTTAAGTGAATAAAATAATGATACTATAAGAAAGACTGTAATAAATTAATGATTTTACATGGTGTTTACGAAATTTTTGTTCAAGGTCGATTTATTTAAGATTAAATGCCTTTTTTTAGCACTTGTATTAAGTGATCAATATCTTCTTTGTCATTGTAAAAATGTAAACTTATCCGGATACCAGTTCCTCGTTGCGCGGTTATAATAGTGTTTTCTGTTAAAAGGTTGTAACATTTTTGATCTCCTTTAAGACTGAAAATACTGCTATGATCTTCTCTTTTTAAGATATTTTGATCCAAAACTCCTAGAAGGGTTAATTGTTCTTTAGCATAAAGTGATACAGCACTGATTTTTGTTGCTATGTTTGGTAGCCCTAATTGTTGTAAATAATTTAAGGAGTGTTGTAAACTGCCAAAATTAAAATAATCAAGATGGCCTGGTTCAAAGCGAGCTCGTAAATCTATATAAGAAGATGGGTAATTGGAGTTTTTTTGCGCTTTTTTATAGGATGTAGGGGTGAGTTTTTCTAGTACTCCTTTTTTAAATAGAAAAAAGCCATTACCGTATCCTCCAAGCATCCATTTGTAGCCACTGGCGCCAAGAATGTCAATCCCAGAATTGTCAAAATCAAAATTGCGGGTACCTAAAAATTGCGTGGCGTCCATAATGATAAGAAGTTGTGGATACCATTCTTTTAACTTTTTGATAAAACCAAGGTCAACAAGAATTCCATTTTGATAATTAACAATACTCATGGCCAGAATAGCTGGTTGATGTTTTGTTATGGCATTTTTAATGTTTTCTTCTAAATTTTCATTACAATGTGCATAGCAAGTTTCAAAGCCTAACGAAATTACCGTATGATTTACAGAAGGGTAGTCTAAATCTATTAAGAGGACTTTCTGACTTTTGTCCAATCCAGAGAACAAAGTTCGGAATCCTAAGGAAAAATTTTGTGATAATAGGACATCAGATTTGGCAGCTGAGGTGAACGCTGAAATTGTTGCGCGTACGTGATCAAAAAATAAAGGTTGATTAGCTCTTTGGTTACTTCCTTGAATAAGAAAGTCTAAATCATGTTCTTGTCTATAGGTTAATAAACCCTCATGTAGTAAGCCACCGTAAGCAGTGTTAAGGTAGGTGCATTGTTGCAAAGCTGGAAATACCTTTTTGAAATTTTCCATAAAAATGATTCGTGTTAGTTATTGCTAAAAAGCCTATTTTTACCCTGAGAAAAATAGCATACACTATAGGTCTAAAAATACAATAAATATGTTTTCTAAGAGTAGCAAAAAACCTGAAATCGATAAGGAGCAACTAGCACTTTTTGAAGAGGCTAAAGCACGAATAAAGCAAAAGAAACGCTTGTTTCAGCATTTTGTATTGTTTTTGGTGGGTTCTGTATTCTTAATTATAGCAAATGTAATTCTTGGTGTTGGGGCAGATGTATATGTCTTTGGGATGGATTGGTTTGTTGCGGCAATTATAATCTGGGCATTCATTTTTGTTGTTCATTTTTGTCGCGTATGGTTATTGCACAATTTTATGGGAGCCAAATGGGAGGCTAAACAACTAGAACGACTCGTAGCAAAACAACAAGAACGGATAGCGGAATTGCAAGGACAGGTGGATAGCGATTACCCTTTGCCAGAGCAAGAAGAAGATATAAAAACATATTTGCCTGGGGTAGAAGACGAAAAACCACCACTCTTATAATATAATAAGGTAATGAAAGTAACAATGATTGCAGCCGCAGGGGAGAATAATGCCCTGGGTAAAGACAATGATTTAGTATGGCATTTGCCAGATGATTTTAAACGTTTCAAGAAGTTGACTACTGGTCATCATATTATTATGGGCCGAAAGACTTTTGAGTCCTTTCCAAAGTTGTTGCCTAATCGCACACATATTGTGATTACACGTCGCAAAGATTATTTTCCAGAGGGAGTTCTTGTGGCTAATAGTATGGAAGAGGCCTTGGACTTGGTGCAAGATGATAGTAATCCTTTTATAATAGGTGGTGGAGAGATTTACCACATGGCATTACCGTATACAGATTGTATTGAATTAACTCGTGTGCATGGTACTTTTGATGCAGATGCTTTTTTTCCAGAATTAGATATGTTACAATGGGAAGAGGTCAAAAGTGAGTTTCATGAAAAAGATTCAACGCATAACTTCTCTTTTACTTATGTGACTTATAACAAAATGTGAATTCTTTGAAAATTTCACTAAACATTATTTGGAAATATTGTTAATATAGCACTATATTAACAAAATCGAATTACAACGTTTTCTGTATTTCAGCTGATATTATTGTTTTTTATGGTAAAACCGTAATTAAATTATGTGTTTTTTGTCGTGTAAAAATGTCGGTTGGCGATTTAGGGATTTGAAAAAGCTTAAAACTATATTTTAAGCACCTGTTTTTCAGTGAGTTGTGTGTTTTTTTAAAATAAACTTACATTTTGTAGGAAATATAACGGTTAAACCGTATCTTTACATCGTTGTAAGACACAAATATTAAGTTAAAAAGTATTGGTTACATGAAAGTATATAGCAAAGTAGTAAGAAATAGATTGTCAAATTTATTGCAAAGCATGAAAGCAGCACCTATATTGAATGGTTTTATTAATATGCCAGCAATACATACTAATAATGTATTCAATGCCGTTGATAAAAACGGGAATGTATGGTTTGTTACTACAACTAATGAAGTGATGCCTACCGAAACTAAAGTGTCTGGAAGAACAAATCTATTGTTTACTGATGCTAGTATTGACGAAACTAATATGGTTAGTGTTTATGGACAAGCGGAGATCACTACTATAATTCCTACTACAAACTTTAAAGCTGGAAAAGAATTGAGAGATTGGATGTTGTCTACTAAAGGAGCTAATACAATTGCTATAAAAGTGACTCCAGATGAAGCTTGTTTTTGGAACGCTGATACATTTGCTTATGAAACCCTATTTAAATTAGAGAATATGGGTGTGATTACATTAGATCAAGAAAATACAGATATTGCATTGAGTGCATAAGTATCTTTACATTATATATACTACACAAAATCCTTATTGCATTGCATTAAGGATTTTTTTGTGATGTAAAGTTTGGGCTTTGCTTTTTTAATTAAGCGTTTAAACACTTCTAGGAAAATAGTGTTACTAATGATGATTTTGTAATTTGGTTTTACATTGCTATATGTACACTATATTTGTGAAAAATAAGGAGGATCAAAAATGAATAAAGAATTAAAGAAGAAAATAAGTAATGGTGTTTTTTTTACGTTTGTATTATTGTTGTTAATACCAGCAACAAGAACACAGATTCAAATATTCTTAACACGATATATTTCTTTTAGTCCTAGTGTTGTTTCGGAAGAATCTCGTGAATTGCTTGATACCTATCAATGGAGTTTGAAAGGAATAAATACGCAGGATTTAAATTTTACCGCCGCAAAGGATAAAGTGGTTTTAGTAAATTTTTGGGCAACATGGTGTCCGCCTTGTATAGCTGAGATGCCAAGTATGCAAAAATTATATGATCGTTACAAAGATAAGGCTGAGTTTGTATTTGTGTCGAATGAAGTAGATTCGGTACTGCATAAATTTATGCGCACAAAACAATATGATTTCCCAGTATATCGTGCGATATCTAATACGCCACCTTTATTGTACGGGACAAGTCTTCCAACTACCTATTTGTTAGATCAAAAAGGAAATGTGGTCATCAAAAAAGAAGGAGCTGCAGATTGGAATAGTAGTAGTGTGCATGAAACGATAGATGCGCTTTTAGCAGAAAACTAATGTAATTCTTTTAGTTTAATGTCCATTCTATGGAGTCTCCTTTGGATACATTCCATTGATCACTAAGTCCAGCATTAATTTCGAGTACATATTGTGCTGGCCCCTCCGATGGTAACCCATTTTCATTAAGTATTTTTGCATTTTTTTGAATGCTTACAATCTTTTTGTTACTGTCAATGTATATGATATCTAATGGGATATGCGTGTTTTTCATATAAAAAGATCGAGGTGCTTGATCAGGGAATATAAATAACATTCCTTGTGCTGATTCCATTTTTTTGCGATACATGAGACCGGTCTGCCTTTGATATTCATCATCTGCAATTTCTATATCAAGAGTTTTTATAGTATCTCCCGTAGCTTTAAATAATGTTAATTGTCCTTCTTTTTTAAAGCTTGGGATAGCTTTAGTGATGGTTTTATTGGTCTTTTCGTTATCCGTTTTACAAGAAAAACAAAGACTAAGTATACAACAAATAGAAAGTGAAATAATGATTTTGTACATCGTATGTAATGTTTTGATAATGCTAAGTTACGGTGCTTGATTCAATAAAAACAGCTTGTAATACACTATTGTTTTGGTGTAAAAATAGTAATAACAATTCATAAGATAATGATCTTAATTGAAACGAGAAGTGGTATTTTTGCACCTTTAACCCGCTTTATGCATTGGAACTTCGTAATGAAGCTTTGAGCTGTTGTAAA
>CAZYRG010000095.1:0-11690 GCA_964650425.1 uncultured Flavobacteriaceae bacterium | reverse complement strand
GATCGAATATTAGCCAATGTAACTGCAGGAGCAAATAATTGTGTCTGAGAAACTCCTAAACTTCCATCTGGTTCATTTGCTATAATCAAATTGATTTTTTTAATCTCAGTACGTAATTCTGGATAATGGGTTGCCAAAATTTTGTCAAAAACATCAGAAACTCCCAATGTGATGGTTCCGCCAAGATTATCATAATAACCCGCATCTGCATATTGGTCTATCGCATGCAATCCACTCTCATCAGCATTTCTGACCTCACCAACTGGAGTAATATAAGGAAAACTGGCATTAATCCGCATTGCTGTTGATAATGCTATAGACGTGGTTTTGTCCCCTTGTTGTAGTTTATCAAAAAAGTCCTCAATTCCTGCAAAAGCTTGTAAGTGACTAAAGTCAACTGGACTTACCGTATGATATTTTCCACTTTGCACATGTGTTGTATTTACCAATAATAGTGGTGGTAATTTTTTCTTTCGCCTTACTAGTTCTTTACTATCAAAAAAAGAAAGAAAATCTACATCTAACAAAGAACTCGTCATTGCTTTATCATTGCCAAAAGCTTTCCTGAAAGCTTCACTCCATTGTTTTTCTAAAAGCTGCCCTCTATCATCGAAGGTAAATAAGTTTGTAATCGATTTAAAAAAATCTCGTCCTATCAACGTTAATAATGCACTAGATAAATAATTCGTTTGATATATAGTACTTGCCTTATAATCAAACACTCGATCATCAGGTTTTGTATTTTTAAAACCAACGCCATTTATTGCTCCGGAATGCGATTGTGCAAAGAACATACTATTTCCAACACTTCCTCCAGATGCTCCTGTTAATGATAATAGATGCGTATTATAATAAGTCCCATTTGTTTTTTCATAGAGATAACTATGTACTAAAAAAGCCCATAAACCTGCACGCGAACCGCCTCCTTCTGAGGAAACAAAGATGACTGGAAATTTTCCTGGGTAACAGGCTATTTCGTCTTTTCGTTGCTTTATCCAATGGTACATATATTGCTCCATCGGGAGTCGATCAACCGAAGTCATAGTCTTAGGTAATTCAAAATGTGTAAACCCTTTGTACTGTGAAAAACCTTTTGCTAGCAATAAACATAAAATGACGGTTAGACTAAATAAAGGAATACGGATTTTTTTTCCGAGTAATAAGAGTAAAAAGGATACGAAAAAAAAAGACGTTAATGCAATAAGTATTATTGATAATGGATTAACATAGCTTGCCAAGTTAGGCACTATATTCAAAATCAAAAAGCATAACCATAAGAGTGCTCCACTAATTAAAATAATCGTATGAAAAAACTTTAATGAGTAACGAAATAAAAAAATCCGTTTATTAAAAATCATCACCAAGAATAATATCGCTAAAGCTGTATTGGAAATAAACAAATTACCTAAGTCTTTTTCTGCTCTGGTATTCAAGGTACCTAGAGAAATAATTACTACTAATAGTAATACAAGCATCAAAAGAACGAAATACTCTTTTTTGGGCAGTGCTATTAAGCTACTTTTAATAACACTATACCATCTAGGCTCCGTAAAAACCAATGATCCTAAAATAATATACAACAAGGTATTCCCTGGGTTCAAATAGCGTGTGTAGGTGTTTTCTAACTGAAAAATCTCCATTGCATTCAAGATCCCAATCGCAGAAATAAAAAGTAATAAAACCCCTAATAATCGGGGAACCACCTTTCGCATATGCTGCTTTACTGAGGATCGATATGAAACCTTTAATTCCTTGTTGGCTTTATAATGTCTATGGGGTACGAAACTGAGTAAATTTCTAAAATTTATTGCACTATAATTTTCATAGTACAGGTATTTTGGCGTAATCCATATTAATGCTGCAAGGATAAAAAGTAGCACAAAATACAATGGTACTTCCATCAAAAATGAATCTGATTGATTCAATATTAATAAAAGATCCGTAGCCTGCGGAAAATGCCACAATATTCCATAAAAAACCAATAATAATATGACACTAATAAAATTGTATAGGAGTTCTTGAAGCAACGACTTGAACCAAATACTAAATTTTTGAAAAAACTTTAATGACACTATTATAGTGAGTTTTGATTTGTGAGTTTTAAAATTAGTGAACTTTTTACCAGTTTTGCTTCAAATAGTTACTTCATAAAGAAAACTTTAACTATTCCTTATTAGAATGCTTTATAACTTCAATATGAATGGCTAATTTTGTTTTCTAACATTTGTCAAAACGCACATGATCTCTGTAGAAACCGCCCTTGATATTATAAAAAACAATAGCACACTATTAACACCCCGAGTGCTCTCTCTTCTAGAAGCGCAACATCATGTTTTGGCAGAAGATTGTATTTCAATGATCACTATGCCTCCTTTTCGGCAATCTGCCATGGATGGTTACGCGTTACATCTAACAAATGCTACTTCCTATCAAATTATTGATGAAGTAAAAGCGGGGGATGCGATCAATCCAGAACTGCAAGAAGGAGAAGGCGTCCGTATTTTTACAGGAGCCAGAGTTCCCGATACTGCGACCACAGTAATAATGCAAGAAAAAACCGAAAAATCTGGTACTGTACTAACAATCCCTGCGGACACTTTAATCGATAAAAATATTCGTCCCGCAGGAGAACAAATCAAAAAAGGCGCAGTTGCTTTGCCCAAGGGTACGCGGCTTAACGCAGCCGCTATTGGGTTTTTAACAGGCTTAGGCATTACAGAAGTTACTGTTTATCCAAGTCCAAAAATCGGCATCGTTGTTACTGGCAATGAACTTGTAGCCCCAGGACAACCATTACCTGATGGGAAGATTTATGAAAGCAATTATATACAATTACACGCAGCTTTAACAAACATGCATATCACTGGGATAACCAAATACATGGTCAAAGATGATTATCAGAGTACCGAAGCAACTTTGCAGAAAGCACTTCAAGAAAATGAAGTTCTTTTAGTGAGTGGCGGCATTTCTGTGGGAGATTATGATTTTGTAGGCAAAGCGCTGCGAAATCTAAAGACTCAGGAGCTTTTCTATAAAGTAAAACAAAAACCTGGTAAACCCTTATTTTTTGGAAAACGTGCTACAACTACTGTTTTTGCGCTTCCCGGTAATCCAGCATCATCATTGACGTGTTTTTATATCCATGTTGTCCCATTATTACATAGAATGATGGGAATACAAAACTTTGGACTACCAAAGGTGCAAAAACAATTAATTAACGACTACCAAAAGAAAGGAGAAAGAGCAGAATTCCTTAAGGCATATGTAGAAAATGATCAAGTAACCATCCTTGATGGACAGAGTTCTGCAATGCTGAACACGTATGCCCTAGCAAATGCTTTGGTCTATTTTCCTATAATATCTGATGGAGCCCATAAAAATCAATTAGTTGAGTGTATGCTTTTACCATAACTAAAAAATGGTTTTATATAATTAATTTCATGGAAAAGTGCTTATCGCTACGAATTATGCAATAGACAGATTGATTTCCAGTCTTTTTTTATTTTTTTAATAAAAATAAATTTCTAAAACGATGTAGTTATATTATTTTTAGCTAGTTACACTAAAAAATCGTACCTTTGAAGGTATAACCAATACCCCCCACAAAAGATGAAAAATTTAGATCAACAACCCGACACACCAGTAATCAACGAGTTCTTTAACAAGGTCATGGATATCGATCCACAAGAAGAGGTATTTGACACGTATCTTGAAGATTCTCTCGGAGGATTATTGCAAAGGATTAGCTTTATTTTTTAGATTCCTTTATATTTTTATATCTTAAAAATATAAGAAGAAATTATTTTTTACGAAGAAAAGTAGAATTGTAACACTCTAACTTTACTCTTGAAGTGCACTTTTATTTATTAAGTTATTTCAAAAACTATAGTTAGGCATTCTTATAGAATGGATTCCTAACAAAATGTATGTTTCCTCTAATCGTCCATAAACTATTATACTAATAGGAATAAAAACAGAATTAGAGGTAGGGTATTTAAAGGTTCGCGCGTTCTATATATGTGAGCACTTACAAATATCTTCATTGTTTAGGTTGGTTTTTAAAAATTGAAATGTATTAAGAGCTTACAAAATGATAAAAGGATGATTAGGTAGTTATACCCAACCATCCTTTTTTTTATCTTCAAATTGTTCAAATCTCGTCTTATCTTAATGACACTAGAAAGTATTTAAAAACAATACATTAGAACATTCCCTTTCTTCATATTGTAATTTTGCTCATATCGTGTTGGGTACTTTTTTGATGTTCAAAAATTACGGATTGGATTAAACGTTAAACGTTGATTCTAATCAAAGAGAATTAGGGCATTACAAATACCTTCCAAACTCGGATATGTTTATCGGCATGTCATAATATCATTACTCATTCCGATATGAAAAAATCTTAAAATTTCACAATTCATCATCAAAAAATGTTAATTAACTGAATATTAGATATTTATTAACTAATAATAAAAACAAAAACAGTTTCCTTAGCAATGAATTAATTCAAAAAAATTTTTAACACAAATTATTTTAAAACACAAATTATGAAAAATCTAAAATTTTTGTCCGTATGTTTATTTATGGGACTACTATTCGCTTCTTGCGAAAAAGAAACTTTATCAGAAACCCAAGAAATCGAAATAACGAGTTCAGAAGATCCAAACGCTGATCTTGCTGCAAAAGCTGGCGTAGGTTTCGATGACCGCGGCAATGTTTATGTTGATGCAGCATTCCTTACTATTTCTAATAGATGCTATTATGGTAAATGGGGGCATTACTGGATAGAGCAGAACGATGGAAAACTTAACTTTTATGGATGGGCTAGAGGAATTTGCCTTAAAAATAATGGCGAGGGTTATAGTTTAGTCAAATAATAACTGTTTGGCCGAAAGCTGATGTACTATAAAATTAAAAGGGTTTGACTAAAGAAAGTCAAACCTTTTTTTATGAAAATCTATTAAGATCCTATGTGAAAACTAATTTTGTATTACTCATTTTATCGTTATATCTTTGAGGAAATAACGGTGTTATGTCGTATCAAATAAAAAGTAGAATTTGGATCGAATCTGATGAGCATGTATTCCTTGGAGAAGGTCGCATACAATTACTCCGGGCAATTGCCAAAGAAGGATCACTAAGCAAAGCTGCAAAGTCCTTAAAAATGTCGTACAAAAAGGCTTGGAAACTCATTGATGCTATAAACGTTGCAGCACCAGAACCTTTGGTACTTACCACCTCTGGTGGTAGTGGTGGTGGTGGTTCCAAAATTACTCCTTACGGTCATAAGATGATTGCTACTTTTGAGCAAATCAATCAAAATTGCTGGGAATTTCTAGATCAACAGCTCGAAAAACATCAATTATGATTACCACAACTCCAATGACCGGGATTATTTTGGCTGGTGGTAAAAGCAGTCGTATGGGTACGGACAAGGGTTTGTTAACCTTCAAAAACCTACCGCTGGTACAATATTGCATCAATGCACTGACTCCCTTTGCAGCAACCATCATGATTATTACAGCAAATAAGGCGTATGATAAATTCAATGTTCCCTGTTATGCTGACCTCTATCCAGACGCTGGTCCTTTGGGAGGTATCCATACCGGATTACACTATTCTACAACAGAGGCAAACTTTGTTTTGAGCTGTGACACCCCTTTTATCACAGGGACGATCATTCAAAAAATTCAAGATCTTTACCAAGATGCTAAATCCATAACCACAATTGTAAGTAATGAGAAATTGATGCCGACTATTGGCATGTATCCAAAGTCGTTATCCCCTTCTTTAACCAAGGAAATCAAAAAAGGAAACCTAAAACTTACAGACTACGTTTTGAACCAACAGTACCAAGCATTAAAACTAACTGGACAAGAATCAGAAATGTTAGTAAATATTAATACCAAAGAAGAATATCAAAAGTTAGTATGATCGATTTAAAAATCCAATATTACGGTATGATCGCAGAATGTACACAATGCGACGGAGAATTTCTCTCCACAGAGAAGTTACTCTCTGTAAACGAACTAGACCGGCTTATAAAACAAAAACATCCAAAACTGGAAAAACTATCCTATAAAATTGCCATTAACCAAACTTTTGTCCCCACAGACACTATGGTACTAGCAAATCAAGAAATCGCACTATTACCACCTTTTTCGGGAGGGTGATTTTTAACGTAGAAAGTAGAAAAACGAAATGTAGAAAAAATACGATTTACGAAATTAGAAGTACAAATTAAAAAATGATGAATTCAAAATTATAAAAACCTGACACCCGTCTGTCCAACGTAGCTGTGCGAAGGAGGAAAAACAAAAAAACATGCAAGAGAAAAAGAAAAAAACGGTCTTCATAGAAGGGGCCATCACCTCAGAATTTATTGGGAACAGTATTGCCAAACATCAAACCAAAACTAGTATTGGTGCACATGATATTTTTTTGGGTCAAGTCCGAGCAGATACGATTGATGAAAAAGTAGTCCAAGCAATTGAATACAGTGCCCATACCGAAATGGCCGAAGCAAAATTCCATGAAATCAGAGAAGCTACCTTTGACAAGTTTGACCTAACCTGTATGCATATTTATCATAGTCTGGGTAGGGTAAAAACTGGTGAAATATGCCTATTCGTATTTGTATCCGCCCCACATCGAAAAGAAGTATTTGAAGCGATTGAATTTTTGGTCGAAAGCATCAAAAAAGAAGTTCCCGTTTTTGGGAAAGAAATCTTTGAAGATGAAACACATGTTTGGAAAGTAAATACATAGAGGCGTAGCATGTTACGTCTGTAGAGACGTAGCATGCTACTTCTCTACCTAAATATAAAAAATGGTTGATATAACTCATAAAAACAACACCCTAAGAACAGCTACGGCACAGGCTGTTGTCAAAGTTGGGCATCAAAATACGATTGAAGCGATTATTACCAAGAGCATCCCAAAAGGCGATGTCTTCGAAATGGCAAAAACTGCTGGATTATTTGCGGTAAAACGCACTAGTGATATGATTCCAGATTGTCATCCACTACCCATTGAATACACCGCAGTGAATTACACGATCAATAATCTGGAAATCACTGTAGAGATGACCGTAAAAACTATCTACAAAACAGGTGTTGAAGTAGAGGCGATGCACGGCGCTTCTGTAGTCGCATTGACAATGTATGATATGCTAAAACCCGTCGATAAAAATGTAGAAATTCATCATATTAAGTTACTCCATAAAAAAGGCGGTAAATCAAGCTATAAAGATGATGGAACACCATACAAAGCCGCAGTAATCGTCTGCTCCGATAGCATATCGGCTGGCAAAAAAGAAGACAAAGCTGGTAAAGCCATCATCGCAAAGTTGGAAAGTTGTGATGTCACCATCGCTGAATATATAATTATTCCAGACGAGGCTGATCAGATTCAAGAAAAAACAAAAGCTTTTCAGCAAGCAGGAAATGATTTGATTATTTTCACGGGAGGTACTGGTTTATCGCCAAGAGATGTAACACCAGAAGCACTCACCCCCCTACTCGATCGACAAATTCCAGGTATCGAAGAGGCGATTCGTACCTATGGACAAGATCGCATGCCTTATGCTATGCTATCCAGAAGTATTGCTGGAGTTATCGATCAAACATTAGTATTGGCATTACCAGGTTCTACGAATGGGGCCAAAGAATCGATGGAAGCTATTTTCCCAGCCGCTTTGCATGTTTTTAGAATTCTAAAAGGGGGGAAACATTGATCTAGTTCAGAGTTATGAGTTATGAATTACTTGTGTGAAAAGAGAGAAGAGAGAAAAGAAAACAGAGCAGAAAAAAGTCTGAAAAGTGAGAGAATGATTTAAAGCAGTTAAATGAAAAAAATTGAACAAGCCATATTAACCGATACTTTAGGTAGACAGCATAGCTACCTTCGTATTTCACTTACGGAACGCTGTAACCTACGCTGTACCTATTGCATGCCTGCAGAGGGTATCGAACTCACTCCAAGAGCGCATCTCATGACTGCGGATGAGATTTTTGAAATCGCCAAAACGTTTGTTGCGCATGGTGTGACTAAAATTCGATTAACGGGAGGAGAGCCATTGGTACGAAAAGATTTTCCAGAAATACTAGAAAGACTAGCTTCATTACCAGTTTCTTTGGCAATAACAACGAATGGCGTGCTGGTCCCCAGATTTTTGGAACTTCTCAAAAAACATCAAGTTGCTATTACCATCAGCATCGATTCTTTGCAGGAGCAAAAATTCAACCAGATTACGCGTAGAAATTATTTTCGCAACGTTTGGGATGCGATACAGATGCTTATTGAGCAAGAAATGGTTGTAAAATTAAATATTGTTCTCATCAAAGACTTTAATGACAGTGAGATTGCTGATTTTATAGCACTGACTAAAAAGCAACCACTTATCATTCGCTTTATAGAATTTATGCCCTTTGATGGCAATCGTTGGGATAAAACGCAACTAGTTAGTCAAGAAGAAATTCTTGATCATATTCTCATAAGCTATTCCAAAACAGAACTTGTACGACTTCAAGATGCACCTAATGACACTGCAAGGAACTACAAACTAAAAGATTATAAAGGACAATTTGCTATTATTAGCTCTGTTACAAATCCTTTTTGCGACAGCTGTAATCGCATACGATTAACGGCAGATGGGAAACTCAAAAATTGCTTGTTTTCATCATCAGAAACTTCCCTTTTAGAAACCTTTAGATCAGGAGCCTCTATCATTCCACTTATCAAAAAGGCAGTTGGCAAAAAACATGCGGCACGAGGAGGCATGGATACTTTTGAAAAATTAAATGATCCAATATTACATAGTCGGAACCGAAGTATGATTAAAATCGGTGGATAAATAGTACTAAAATTGACCCATACGGCGACTAAAGTTTAAGATTCTCTGATTAAAAATTAACAGTCTCTTAGTAGTAAAAATCAATCATTTTTCGGAATTTACAGGGCCAATTTACACAAAACTATAACACTATGTTTTTGACTTCTATCTATAAAAAGAGCCTTTTGCTTTTGTTGCTAGCAAGCATAAGTACTCTTGGCACTTCTGCGCTATACGGACAACAAACGAAAAAGGACAAAAAAGAAAGAAATCAAAAGAAAAAAACGATCAGTGACCTCATCAAGACTAGCACGAAGTCCGAAGGCTTATTTACAATCTATCAAGATACTTTGACTGGTGCTTTACAAATGCTACTGGACGAAACGCATTTGGATAAAGAATATATTTATTTTAGCCAAATAAGTGATGGTATCAGAGAAGCTGGAGCACAACGAGGATCTTATGGTCGTAGTAAAGTTTTTAAGGTCGAAAAGTATTTTGACAAAATTGATTTTATCGCTCAAAACACTTCGTATTATTTTGACCCAAAAAACCCTTTATCTAAGGCTGCAGATGCTAATATTAGTAAAGCAGTATTGGCAAGTATTCCTATCGAAGCAGCGGATCACAAGCAGAAAAAATACCTCATCAAGATGGATGCATTGTTTCTCAAAGAAGCTTTTGCTCAAATAAAACGACCTAAATACCCTAACCAGGACCCAAGGGCTTTTAAGCTTGGAAAACTAGACAAAGACAAAACTAAAGTACGAAGTGTAAAAAACTATCCAGAAAACACATTGGTAGTTTCCGAATATGTGTACACCAATCCATCAGTACTGAATGGCGGATCTAGAGCAGTAACTGACGGACGCAATGTAAGCATCAAGGTATCCCATAGTTTGCTCAAAATGCCTGAAAACAATTACCAACCGAGGTTTGATGATCCACGAGTAGGGTATTTTGCTACCAAAGTTGACAATATGACCTCGCTGAGCGCCGTGCATTATCGCGATCTGATTCATCGATGGAATTTAGAGAAAAAAGACTCGAATGCCAAGATTTCTGAAGCTGTGGAACCCATCACATGGTGGATAGAAAACACCACACCAATAGAATTCAGAGAAAGTATCAAAGAAGGCGTCTTAAAATGGAATCAAGCTTTTGAAAAAGCAGGTATTAAAAATGCTATGCAAGTAAAAATTCAACCTGATGACGCCACATGGGACGCAGGCGATGTTCGATACAATGTTTTGCGCTGGACCAGTTCTCCTGACCCTCGTTTTGGTGGATATGGCCCTAGTTTTATTAACCCTAGAACTGGCCAAATTCTGGGAGCTGATATTATGCTAGAATTTGTACACCATACGAGCCGTATTAAATATGACCGCCTCTTTGGCGCCAGTGCTGAAGAAGAACTTCATGACCATGCAGAAGAAGAATTTCATTACGACAATACTACAAATCATTATTGTAGCTATGGATATGAGTTACAAGACAACACCTTATTTGGACAAACACTTTTGGAAACTCGTGACGAGGAGACTATTGTGGTAGAGGGCTTAAAAAAGCAAGCCATGGTTTCACTTGTTATGCACGAAATTGGACACACCCTTGGATTGAGCCATAATATGAAATCGAGCCACTTGTACAGCCCTGAACAGTTAAATGATGATAATTTTATTAAAGGGAAAGCTTTTATAGGCTCTGTCATGGATTATGATGTAATCCACATTAATAAGGATGCAGAAAAACAAACACAGTATTTTTCTTCAGAATTAGGTCCTTATGATTACTGGGCGATACAATGCGGATATCAAGATGTAAATTCTAAAGAGGAGCTCGAAAAAATCAAAGCACGTTCTACGGAACCAGCATTACTTTTTGGAAATGACGCCGATGATATGCGAAGATCTAATACTGGTATTGACCCTCGAGTAATGGTTGGCGACATGTCCAATGATCCGATTAGCTATTCCTTAGATCGTATGGAATTAGTCAATGAAATGTTGACCAAAATCAAGTCAAAATATGAAATCAAAGGCAAATCCTATGAGGAGCTGCTACAGGCCTACACCATCCTAAAACGACAATATACGAATGCAGCCCGAATAGTTTCTCGCTATATTGGTGGTATCTATGTAGATCGCGGATTCATTGATCAAGAAGGTTCCAAGCAACCCTATACACCAGTACCTTATGAATTGCAGCATCGCGCTATGGAAGTTCTTAAAAAATACATTTTCGCTCCCAATGCTTTTAAAACACCTAATGATTTATACAGCCATTTGGCAAAACAGCGTCGAGGATTTGAATTTCGTACCAACACTGAAGACCCTAAAATTCATGATGAACAATTGACCTATCAAAAAGGTATTTTATTGCATTTATTACATCCAAATACCCAACAACGTTTATTGGATTCAGAGAAATATGGAAACACCTATACGCTATCCGAAATGATGACTAGTCTGAATACTGCTATTTTTTCAGAGGACATTGAAGGAAGTGTTAATAGCTTTAGACAAAACTTACAATTGACGTATACTAAAATGCTTATTGCCATTGTCAATAACAAGCCTGATTCAAAAAAGAAACAAAAAGGTTATTCTCATATTTCAAAATCAATGGCGCTTTATAACCTAAAATCTATACAGAAAATGGTAAAACTCCCATCCAAAGATGTTTTAACCAAAGCACATAAAACACATTTAGAAACCTTAATCAAAAATGCACTGGAAGAGGTGAAATAATTGTTTTATTATTGAAGTGGTTTAAACTTTTTTCAATTCGCTATAAAAATGTCCTTTTTCACTCAATTTTCACGTTTTTATTACTTCGTAGCTCTGCTATGCAGTGC
>CAZYRG010000094.1:9617-11748 GCA_964650425.1 uncultured Flavobacteriaceae bacterium | reverse complement strand
GCATCACCAACACCATCCCCATCGATATCATTAAATAGCAAATCACAAGCATCAGAAATCCCATCTCCATCGCCATCAGGACCTCCTACCTGTTGATAGTCATCTGTACTATTCGTATCTCCATCCACAGGGTCTGCATAAGTCGCAACAGGTGTGCCAGACGTAACCAATCCATTACCATCCACAGTTACTGATCCATCAGGACCATATAGCCCGGTATCACCATCATCAGCTGTATTGTTTCCATATGCCTCATTGGCATCGCTACAGCCATCGCCATCACTATCTAAAATGAGATAATCAGGATCTGTAGCACCAACAGTATTTGTTGGGGTATTTCCCGCACCAGCACTGGTTGGAATACCAAAATTCCCTGTATTATCTGTGTTATTGTTTGTATCATCGGCCAAACCATCATTATTAAGATCTAATCCTCCTGATTCTACAACATCGTAGATCCCATCATTATCACTGTCCAAATCAACAAAATTAGGAATGAGATCCCCGTCCGTATCACAAGAAGCCACAGTGACAATTTCTATATCATCAATATGTCCATCCGTAAAAGGCGCATTATAAAAATAAGCTCGCACCATTACGGTGGCTCCAGCGGCTGCAAAAACTCCATTTAGATTATCTGCATTATTAACTGATAGGGGAGATGGAGTTCCAAATCCATCAGTGTTATCATCTCCTGCGTTTGTTATGATTTGTGTTGCGTATGGGATGGTTCCAAAACCCGATCCGTCTGTATCCACAAACCAAGCGACTTCGGTTCCTACAAGATTGTTTATTGGCGTATCAGTTCCGGCTGGCTGGCCTGTTAAGGTAGTTACGTTATATACTTTCAAAGCAAATTTTATAATTTCTGAAAACTCGGTAGCATCAAAAGAAAATTCTAAATAATCGCCATCCATCATAGCATCGGATAATGTGCTAGAATCTAATCCCGATAGCGTAATAAATGATGGATTGAGCCCAGTTGCAGTTGTAACACCTTGATAAACTGTAGTACTAGTTTGAAAAGACATACCAGCACCATTTGTATAATTTTGGGGGTTTGTAATGGTATTTGGACTAGGTAGAGCAGGAAAAACAACCCTATTATCTTGAAGAAAACTTATATTGTAAATCACCACTCCTAAATTACCCGAAGTTTGACACTCAACACTATCCAAGATCCCATCATTATCATCATCGAGATCAGTAGTATTATCTTCCCCATCACCATCTGAATCTACAATACCAGGACCTGTAGGATCAACAATACGACCGTCGACGATAGTATCATCTCCAGGACCGCCATCCGTAAGCGTATACGACACCGTATACACTTGTCTTCCGTCTATAGTCTCAAAACCCTCGGTTGTACCAAAATTAAAATAAGAATTATCAGAAAATCCTGGAGCAGATGGTCCAAATTTCCGATAGGCACCTCCCGATGGTAAGCTTTCAAAACTATACCAATAATATTTTATTGTTCCAGAATCTCCTGAATTCAAACAATCGATCTCAAAATTAATTAACCCGCTTGGGTACACATAATTATCATCTATTGAAGCAAGATCATCCTCAGCGAATAATGTCATACTCGAGATAGAAGCACAATTTCCAGTTACTTCAAGAACAACATAATTATTCCCCGTTAAATCCGGAATTGATGCCACATTAGCTTGCTGGCTGTCAAGTATACCATCATTATTGCCATCACCACCATTTGGACCAATGTCTTCTACGGAGTCTACTATCGTATCGCCATCACTATCATCACATCCCAGAGAGTCAGTGGCATCTGTAACAGCTGCCGAAGTATCTTGCGGACTTCCTGTAACTGTGGGCACTCCATTGAAATCTACGGTATCTCCTAAACTGTTATCAACATCCAAATCAATTACTAAAAAATTACCCGCTCCTTCTACAGCATCTGGACAACCATCACCATCACTATCTAAATCTAAACTATTCACTAATCCATCTCCATCTAGATCTGGTAGTATGGAACAACTATCTATTTGAAATCCAAAATCATCAAAAGATGCAACCCCCATAGCTGCAGCAGGTGCATCATATAAATAGACGCGAACATTATAAGTCGTTAAAGCTTCTAAATTGTAAGCAGAAGTAGCTATGA
>CAZYRG010000094.1:0-9517 GCA_964650425.1 uncultured Flavobacteriaceae bacterium | reverse complement strand
TAAAATTACCGTTAAAATTGTATTGAGGTGAGTAAAAACCACCTGTTCCACAACCGCCTTCTACAGTATCTAAAATACCATCATTATCATCATCTAAATCTACGATATCTATAACACTATCGCTATCACTATCTGGTCGATCATCTGTAGGATCACAAGCATCTGAAATACCATCCCCGTCTATATCAGGACCAGAAGTAACAACATCACTAGTGGTAGCCATAGGAGCGCCTGGAGAGGTAGGTATTCCTGTTATAGGATTAACCGCTGCAGTCAATTCTCCCGTTGTTGGGTCGACTAGACTTTCGTCAAAACCAACTTCTACAGCATCTGGACAACCATCATTGTCTGAATCGTTATCTAAACTATTCACTAATCCATCCCCATCTGGATCGGGTATGATGGAACAACTATCTATCTGAAATCCAAAATCATCAAAAGATGCAACTCCCATAGCTGCGGCAGGCGCATCATATAAATAAACGCGAACATTATAAGTCGTTAAAGCTTCTAAATTGTAAGCAGAAGTAGCTATGAATTGGAATGTATTAAAAGGCTCATTCCCGATAACAAAACCTTGTCTAATGATATCCGAGCTAGCAAAGTTATCATCAGAAATTGCTATTGCAATTTTATGACCCCATTCACTTCTAGGTAAATCCATAGCTCCTTGAGTTAAAGGATTTATAGAAAACGAATTAATTACAGAAGCTACCTGACTACCATTAGTAGTAAAATCAAAGGCAACATAATCATTGTCCGAAATAGCATCACTTAAGGTTTTTTGATCTACATCCTCAACCTGTAAAAATGTTTGTAAAAACATCGTATTACGCGGGATAATCGTAATACCAGAACCTACGGTAATCTGTGTTGCATCTGTGGCAGTAACTACAGAACCTCCGTCAAACTCAGGAGCTAAGTCATAAGGTTCTGATGCATTAAAATTACCGTTAAAATTGTATTGAGGTGAGTAAAAACCACCTGTTCCACAACCACCTTCTACAGTATCTAAAATGCCATCATTATCATCGTCTAAATCTGCTATATCCAAAACACTATCGCTATCTGCATCTTGTGCCAAAATCGGAATTGATACGAAAAAGAAAAATATAAAACTACAAACAGAGAATAATGTACTGATTTTCATAAGCTATTATGATAAAGTTATTTTTTGTGATCAAGTTCATAACATGAACAACCTTGAAATAATAGCAACATATACACTAGAAGATACAACCTAAGAAAAATAGGAGAGAAATATTTTCAAAAAAGTTGAGGAAAGTAATCTTCTTACATATAGTACTATTTTTTATAACAAGGCGTTAAATTTATTTATCGTAAAAATACATATAACCATCTGAAATTTAGAGTGTTAAAAACTCAAAAGATTTACGGTTTTTACTCAAAAAAAATAAACCACTACTAATCAGCGATTTATTTTTAAAAAAGTCAATGAAAACTAAAAATAATTTAGTCAATAAAGAGTTTATTAATGCGTAATGATTTAAATTATAAATAACTTTTTAATTTACCTCTAGTATAGAAGAAGTACGGAGCTTTAACTGACTTTTTAAGTATGTGATACTATTTTTGAGCTTCTATAATCTACCCAAGACTAATAGCTTAAATACGGATAATCGATTAGAAAATCATTTACACCTTTGAGTCAATTATTCCATTATTTTTTTGATTTCATTGTAGTTGATTCGGTATCAAAATTGCGAAAAAATCTCTAGCTACGTTTCTTCGTATTGTATACCATAAATCTCATTAAAAAGTACCGATACATAAACATAATACAACTCAAAATTATATGAGCTAGCATATTCCCTATGCTAGCTCATATAATTTTATATCAAAACATGCTAAATTATAACCTATTTCACCACCGCGATAGAATTAGAATTGGTGGAGGTTTCTTTTATATTATCAGGATTCAAAAAATCCAAAATGCCTGAAGTCATTATAGGCAAAGTACCTTTATCGGCACTAGTAGGAACACCTTTACTATTTATGTTATTTCTATTATCATTGTCATCATCGGCTCGTCCGTCATTATTAGCGTCAAAACCTCCCGATTCTACCACGTCATAAATCCCATCACCATCCGAGTCCAAATCATGACTATTTACAATACCATCTCCATCAAAGTCGCATAAAGAAATAACGGTTACTGGAAATTGTATCTCATCAAAAACAATACTTTTAGAAAAATTGGCCCCCTCTAAATCAAAGAAGTAACATCTGAATGTATACCCTACATCTTTTAACAAAAGCTTATCTTCCAATACATTCATAACAAGGTTCGTACCTTCTAATACTTCTTTGGTATCTACCGAGATACATGGAAAGAGCAATTCTTCCTTTTCATAATTCTGACTACTACTAACCGCTACGGCCATTTTGAAATTGCTGGAAATAAATTTTGGTTTCATATCAAAACTCCCCAAACTTAGCCCAACTCCATTCAACAATAGATTCTCCGATGGAGTGAATGATACCTCTATATAATCACCAAAAGTTTTGGCATCAGCAAAAGTTGTTTCTTCCGATCCATTAAAAACATACGCATCTAAATTTTCATCTCTATTTTCGTACAAGCCCAAACCAAAATATACAGGTTCTGTTTTGCTAAAAAACGCTTTGGCATTTGAAGAGAAAGAAGCATCTCGCGTTTTCTCTCCATTTATTGTATGAACCCAGGCTATCTGCTCCAGTGCTGAGGCATTTTCTATTTCATCTAGGATACCATCATTATCATCATCAACATCCATAACATTAATAACCATGTCGTTATCCGTATCTTGGGCATAAACAGTATATCCTATGAAAACGGCAAAAAAAGAAGGAAATAATGATTTTTTTAGTAAAGTAATAATCCCCATATAGTAGAATTTTTGGTAGTTAAGTTATTTCTAATAAAGATACTAATTACAAAACAAAATGTAAAGGACGAAAAACGTAAAAAAAATACTGTTTTCACTCAATTTTTAAACAAAAAACTAGAGCGCAAAGAGTTACATCCATTCTTACAGTCCTCAAAAACTAAAATTTACAAAAATATCTCTGCATAGTGCCTTTCATAATCATTACACTTATTCAGCTTACTTATCATGATCACCTACTTTATAATCTAAACTTTTACCCCTATCTTTGTAACCAGACTTATTCCAAATAAGAAAAATAAATGAAATTAGAAAAGCAAGCGATTCTAAAGGCTTTAGAATCTATAACAGTCGCGGGAGAGGGAAAGAACATGGTGGAGAGTGGTGCCGTAAAGAATGTTATCACTTTTGGAGATGAAGTCGTCGTAGATTTAATCCTCAGTACACCTGCACTCCATATACGAAAAAGAGCAGAAGTTGATGTACTCAAAGCGATACATGAACAGGTCTATGCAAAAGCAAAAATTACGGTCAATATAAAGGTAGAAGCCCCTAATCCTGCAAAACCGGAGATCAAGGGAAAAGCGATTCCAGGCATACAAAATATTATTGCAGTTGCCTCGGGAAAAGGAGGAGTCGGAAAATCTACAGTTACCGCTAATCTTGCTGTGACACTTGCCAAAATGGGGTTCAAGGTAGGACTATTAGATGCTGATATTTATGGACCCTCGGCTCCAATAATGTTTGATGTTGCCAATGAACGTCCACTTTCTGTAAAAGTGGGTGATAAATCAAAAATGAAACCCATAGAAAACTATGGAGTCAAAATACTCTCTATTGGCTTTTTTACACAACCCGACCAAGCCGTAGTTTGGAGAGGTCCAATGGCTGCAAAAGCCTTGAACCAAATGATTTTTGATGCTGCGTGGGGTGATCTTGATTTTATGCTCATCGATTTACCTCCTGGCACAGGTGATATTCACCTTTCTATAATGCAATCCTTACCAATTACTGGAGCCGTTGTAGTAAGTACACCACAACATGTTGCATTGGCCGATGCCAAAAAAGGAGTAGCAATGTTCCAACAGGAGAGTATCAATGTTCCTGTTTTAGGTATTATAGAAAATATGGCGTACTTTACTCCAGAGGAATTACCCGAAAATAAGTATTATATTTTTGGAAAAGAAGGAGCTAAAAATCTTGCTGCTGATCTTCAGGTACCATTTTTGGGCGAGTTACCTCTAGTACAAAGCATACGGGAAGCGGGTGATGTTGGTCGACCAGCAGCCTTACAAACAGCAACATCGATAGAAAATGCGTTTGAAACCATTACACGTAATGTCGTTCAGGAAGTCGTAGGTCGTAATGAAAACCTACCGCCTACCGAAGCAATAAAAATAACCACCATGGCTGGATGCTCCGCAGTAAAAAAATAATTAATAATGAGTAGTGAAGAACTAAAAATAAACGTCGAAAAAGCATTAGAGGAAATTCGCCCATTTTTGCAAAGTGATGGGGGTAATATCTCACTAATTGGCATAGAAGACGATCGGTTGGTCAAAGTACAATTAGAAGGTGCTTGTGTGGGATGTAGTGTCAATCAAATGACGCTGAAATCTGGTGTAGAAATGACCATCAAAAAATACGCCCCACAGATCGAAGAAGTGATTAATATTGATTAAATGTGCGCTATGCGCTGACTTCCTTACGCTTAGCGTTCTAATGCATAGTTTCATATTCTAAATACTCCCCAAAAACGCAAATACTATTGGACTGGTGTATTGCGCACAGCGGTCAGCGGTCAGCGCATAGCGTCAAACAGCAAAATCACTCAACTTTTGTGGTCCTTCTAGTGGGACCCTTATAATTCTAAGTGATCCATCATCTGTTGTCGCAATTTGCCACTTAATTAATGTGATCATACTATTTTCAATTTCTAATCCCGTAATAGATCTGGGATGCACACAACTCCCGTCATTGAATAAGGCCGGCTCACCTACTTCCGGAAATCGAGGCCGATGGGTATGGCCAATAACCGTAATACGATTCTTGTTATTCGTAATCCATTTTTTGATACGTCGCTCTACTTTCACGGTTTCTGTATAATTTTTTGCCGGACTCGTCGGATCTGCAATGCCTACAACTTGTAATGGCCTCCACAAGACACGAACCAAAAATCTATTAAAACGCCACGCTACATAGTTCATAAAATCTGCCTGATGCCCATGGGTCAAAAATAATTCTTGTCCAGTTTCATTGTGTTTTAACACTAATGCCTCTTCATAATTGATTCCCGGAAAAAGGGGTTCTTGCTTTCCAGATTTATGATCAAAATAATGATTCAAATACTTCTTTACATTGGTCTTTTTACGCCAAACCATATCATGATTTCCCCAAATCATATGTAATCGATCTTTGAGAAAGAAAAGCCGTAGTTGTTCATAGATATTCTTATGCGCTCTAAAAATGGTATCAAATTGTCGATTTTCCCAAAGTTCATCCCCATCTCCAAGCTCGCAATAGGCAAAACCTTCTTTATAATAATGTTTTAAAGCATGAAAATAGATATTACGGTTATTGGCAAAATCATCAGCAAAACTATTATCACCACGATGACAATCACTAAAAAGGATATACTTGGAGTGATCGTCAAAATGCAACAGCTTTGCATTTTTATAGGCGCGATCCAGGCGCGCTTGTGAGGACCAAAAGGACATGTGGTTTTTGTTTTTCGTAAATATACAAAGAAGCGCGAGGGCAATTTTATTCAAATCCCGCAAAAAACACTAATTTTAAAATCCCATTTTTCATTATTTTCAAAGTAATAAAGAGTATCTTCGAATACCGACGCCTTTAAAACTATCAATATATAGTCCCATTATCATTATGACAAAAGTTTTTTTCTGTGTCTTTTTACTCTGTACATCACTTCTTTGCAGTCAGCAAACTGAACTTGCACGTCTGGAGTATAGTCATTTTCCCGGACAGAATGGTAAAAATGATTTTCAAAGGATCAGTACTTTTGTCGACTTTCCTTTAGCACTCAAAAAAAAAGGGAGCTATTTTATTCCTAGAATTGCATACCAACGTTTCAACTTTGGTACGTATGATGTTCCTATTTTTGACCAACAGGATTTTAAATCCTTTGAATCTTTTCAGCTATGGCTTGGCTATACTTTTGAAATGAAAAGAGATTGGCGTTTTGGTTTTCGGTTGGGAAATATGATTTCTTCCAATTTTGAAGCTAATAAAATTGTGGATCGCGATATTTTCTATCTTGGTCTTATCTATTTTATTAAAAGCCATACAGGACCAGATGTCGATAAGCCATGGAGGCTTATCATTGCACTTGCTTATCCAAGTATTGCTGGGAAACAATTTACCCTTCCAGTAGCTTATTATTATAGAAAATTTGATCCAAAATGGTCTTATACAGTAGGTTTACCTAAATCTGATCTCAAACACTATATCAATAAACGTAATATTGTACAAGCTTTTATAGAAGTTGAGGGCTTTTTCTCCAACATTCAAAACACACAACTCATCTTTGGAGAAGCAGCTACCGAGGAAGATCTTGCCAAAATCTCGATGCGTTTTTTCATGAGTGGACTTGGTTACGAACATGGTATCACGCAAAATGTATTTCTTTATGTTAATGGCGGCTACACGCTTTCTAATTCTTTCACAATTACTGATAGAAATCAAAAAGATGCTTTTACCATCACCAATAAAAATACCTTTTTTATCAAAGCTGGAATATCCTTAAAAATATAAACCCTCACCTTAGTCCTCTCCCCTCCCAGAAGGCTACCGTGTGTACACATTTTTTTTTGAGTTCGTTTTTTTGACGGAAACATCCATCCCCAACCCTTCCTTCGAAGGAAGGGAGCTCAAAAAGTCTCCCTTTGAAGGGAGATTTAGAGGGATGTTTTGCGCAAATTCTTTTAACCCGCTTTATGCATTGGAACTTCGTAATGAAGCTTTGAGCTGTTGTAAATACTAACTTTTTCTTGATTTCTGCATAGCATCGCTATGGTGAAATTGAAAAAAGTAGTGAAACGGTAGTATTTGCAATAGATCACAGATGTAATAGATTTTCCAATGCATAAAGCGGGTTTAATTCATACTTGTGTACACACGGTAGCCCAGAAGGGGAAACTACAACTATTCATAAACAGGCTTATTTAAAAAATATTCGATCTCTGTCATTTTTAAATTTTGGCTCCTCCTTATCTTCTCCTTTATAAGTTTTTGCATCTGGGAATAGATACTTGGTCATCCCAGCTATATAAAATGTTGCAAATTTTCTTAAAAATCCTTTGGGTTTTGTGTTGTTGTCATGTTTTTTCATGTGTCTATTTTATTTTTTTGAACGGTCACATGTGTTCGCTATCTACCATTTTCCTATGGTGACAAAACTTTGAACGTGCTCGTTTCATGATGCATACTTTTTGATTGTTTTTTAGCTTTTATAATTTCTCAATACGTATCAGAAGCTCCTTAGTCTAAGATCAAGCACAAAAAAAGCCCGATCGTATGGATCGGGCTTTAGAGACTATAACATATATAATACTCATTCTTTCCAATCCTGTAGCTCCTGATACGATACAAAGCGACATAGGTCAATGGTCCATGTCTTAATGGTATTTTTCAGGATACTATGGGATTGTTTATAGTTCATATGGTCATTTTATGGCTTTATAGCCACTTCCTAATTATTGCTTTATGCAAAGGTTAGATGTTTATTTGAAATACGCAAGCAAAATTTCAAAAATTTTTAATTCAAATAATTGATTTTTAGATATTTATGATAAAAAAAGATAAAAGAAACCTTGTCAGAATTATTCCGATATATTCTAGTACTAATATGAAAGGTTATTGATCGCTTTGCTTTATAATTTTTAGATTTTGGCATAAAAAAAAGCGCCCGGGGTTTTCCGAACGCTTTTGCTTTATGTATGTTATTTTTTTATCTGTTACATATCTATAAAAACTACTACGTCCATACCACTGCTAATCGATTTAAAATCGATACGCGTCCACTGCTTAGATAGCAGCAGTTGATTAGTATGTACATTGTTAATTTTCATTACACTACAAAGATTACGAATTGTTTTGTATAAATCCTAATTTGCACTTCATTAATTACAAAACTAAGCCTCTATCACTTCAAAAAGTGCAGTATTCAATAATCGTAATGCCTGGATTTTATGATCCGTATCCACTAATATGGAAATATTATTAGTACTTCCGCCATAAGAAATCATGCGGACAGGAACGGTATCTAGGATACTAAAGATATGAATAGAATTCCCTTCAGAAATTAATGAATCTCCCACAACACTTATAATGGTTTGCTCTTTCGCTATCGTTACTGTTGCATATTTTTCTATCGCTGAAATAATCTGTGCCAAATTTTTAGTGTCATCAATAGTAAGCGACACCGCTATTTCTGAAGTAGTAATCATATCAATCGGTGTTTCAAACTTTTCGAACACCTCAAATACTTTTCGCAAAAAGCCATAGGCCATCAGCATTTGATTGGATTTGATATTAATTGCTGTAATCCCATCCTTTGCAGCAATAGCTTTGAGCCCTTTTTTGGTAGATGCATCAGAGATTTTTGTCCCAACAGATTCTGGATCAAACGTATTTTTCAAAAACACAGGAATTCCTTTTTCACGTACAGGAGAAACCGTTTTTGGATGTAAAATTTTTGCGCCAAAATAAGCTAATTCTGCGGCCTCGTCATAGGTTAATTGCGCAATAGGCTGCGTATTGTCTACGCATCTAGGATCATTGTTATGAAAGCCGTCTATATCCGTCCAGATTTGCACCTCATCGGCATCCAATGCAGCTCCTATAATCGTTGCAGAATAGTCACTCCCACCACGTTTTAGATTACTTACCTTTCCTTCTGCATCCAAACATACAAACCCTTGAGTAATATAAATCCCTACGTTTTCCTGTGCAGCTAATACCTTGTCTAAAGCAGATTTTACCGGACCAATAGCTGGATTATCACTATTAGCAATATGCATAAAATCCGTTGCTCGCAAACAACTATTTGGTGTTTGATCTTGTTTCAAAAAATTGGAAAAAACATAGGTAGATAGTAATTCGCCAACCGTAATCACTTCAGAATACAAATTATCAAGATCTGGTGTTTTGGAAAGATCATGTAGGCTTTGGAGTGTCTTTATAACATAATCCATAGAATCCTTAACCAAAACCTCATCCGTAAAGATCGTAGTAATTAGATGTTCGTGTTTCTGTTGGATGACAGCGATACTTTGTTCTAGTTTACTTTGATCACCATTTTTAATAGCCTCCAATACTTGTAGCAGTTCATTGGTCACTCCAGACATGGCAGATAACACAACAAAAGCAGTCCCTTCTTGACTACATACTATTTCTTTTACACGTGTTAAACTTTCGGGTGAACCTACTGAGGTACCACCAAATTTCAAAACTTTCATCTATCCTATTTTTTTTGCATAATTAGGAATTAAGACGCAAACCAGAAATTTTTTATACAAATTCGTTATTTTTGTACAAATTGTTAAATATATAACAAGTTAGAAGTTAGAAGTTAGAAGTTAGAAGTTAGAAGTTAGAAGTTAGAAGTT
>CAZYRG010000093.1:9471-11988 GCA_964650425.1 uncultured Flavobacteriaceae bacterium | reverse complement strand
GATAATCAACAACAGGTTTAATTATTATTTCAGAAAGCTCCTTTAATTGTACCTCTTCAAAAGGCAAATCTTTTCCATAATCTTTATTTTCTATATTCTGATTAAATTGTTCTACAAAGTCATATATGTAAGTTGTGCTATCTAAATTCGGTTCAATAATAACTTCTTGAACATATGCTTTATTTGCTGAAAAATGATCCCAAGCTATACCTCCAAGAATTCCAACAATAATTAGCCCTATTAATAGGAGTGCTTTTTTCTTAAAAAAATTGAGCAATCCAAAAAAACCTATAAGTGCTTTCTTAAGAAACTTCTCTAATAGTTGTAGTAATTGCCCTAAATCAATTTCATCACTATTTTCTGAATTTTGTGTGTTACTCATAATATTCGTACTAACTGAATAGTTGTTCTATTATTTTTTGTGTAATCAAATATGTAGGCTTTACTCCTGTAGTGCCCAATCCTCCAGATGCTAATGTGCTTCCTGTTTCCAAGGGATTGTCTGATGCATAATAGGCATATCGTACCTTCACTTTGGGACTAATACTTCCACGTAATTTGGCTGCTGCTTGTATTGCCTTTTGATAGTGCGCTCCTTCCATCTCCAATCCAATCACATTCCATGTTGAATTATGAAAGAAACGTAAAATATCCCTGTTTTGCAAGGAAGTCCCCAATACAGTAATCATTGCTCCGTCATAAACCGTAATGTCTTCATTCACAAAATCCTTTTTCTTTAACTTATTTTTAAACGGATAATTGTCCGCCGTTCCTTCAAAAAGATGCGCTGTTGGAATCATAATATCACCTTTGCCACCCTCAAGAATGCCTGCTTTACCCATAATTGAAATGGATTTAACATCCAAATACACTTTTTCTTTTGGAGTTCTACTGTAGGGTTTCAAGAGTTCATCCATTGTTTCATATGCTTGCTCCCCAAATGCATAATCCATTACTAGTATTACTGGTTTTTCTTCATCCGAAATTTGAGCTAATGCATCTTTATATATTCCAGTTTTATATTTAGAAGTATCAAAAAGTTGTACATTGATATTAGCGCCACTAACATCTTTTATATAAGTCATTCCTTGTTGTAATGCCTTATTTTTTACTTTGGTGCGTAGTTTTTCTGAGTTATCGTCACTCAATATTTCATAAATTTCTAGTGCGGTCTTGTTTTTGAGCTCATTTTTAAGTGTCTCCTGGGCATATAAGGTATTCATCACGCTATGCATGTTGGCACTAATAATATGTAAAGGGCGCTCCAAAAGTCCTAAAGCATCTAACTGTTTTTTGACTGTAGTTGCCCAAATTTCTCCATGTATATGGTGTCCTAGACGTTCCCTCAATACCGGACTAAAAGTCACAATTCGCTTATCGTCTTTTAACGCTTCATCCATCGCTAGTTTCCCTAGCCAATAAATAATATGCAAAAAATGCTCTTTGTTTTGTTTAGTGGAAAAACTGCTATAAATGGAGCTTACTTCTTCAAAAGTTCGTCCTAAAATATTAGCAGTATGTGTTAGTGCTATTTCTCGCTGAGCTTGTGTTAACTGTTTGGTCGTGGTAACTGCCTTTTCTAATTTTTCCCAGTCTCTAGAGACATTTCCCTCATCATCAGTTACTACACTGCGCATGATTTTGTGAGACTCTATAAACATAAAAGTAAGGTGCGTCAAGATGTCATAAATTTCTGATCGTCCTCTTGTAACCTCAATATTCATCTGTTCTTCATCAATACGATAACAATTTCTTCGCCTTTTTGAAGGAATTATAGGTTTAAAGTGGGAATCTTTATATCCTTCATCACTAGTCAAATTGATAAAACGACATTCTTCAATACCATATGGCAATCGATCGATTACATACAATAATCCGTCAAGCTCTACTTTGTCTTCTGCCACTGACCCATAAATTTCTGGTCTTAGCGTTAGTAATGCTTCCCTCAGCGTTTCACCAGAAACCCCCATTGGTTTGTAAAACCCTCTATTAAACAAATGTCGCATGGTGATATACATGCGCTCAATAGCGCTAGAGCTTTCCTGTGCGCGGGTTCTTGTATGTGGTTTTGTTTCGTTCATATATCTGCTTCTCTCAAAGATATCGCTTTCTTAATACATATCTCAGACAAGCAATCGTTTTTTAAGACTTATTTGAAATGTTTTTTTAAGCTTACAAATTATGTATGGAACCTAGTGCTTCTGCAATTTTGCGATCATTAGATAATCTAGGGAGTTTATTTTGTCCTCCAAGTTTTCCAATACTTTTCATATATTCTTGAAACCCATTTCGAGGTACTTCCGTAATCGTTAATGGTCTTAGAATACTTCCAGAAATTAAGTCGTCATAGTAGCTATTTTGCTTACGCAATGAGACATCTATTATTGCCGCAAGTTCCTCTTTATTTTTTATCCCAGATTTGAATTCTATAAACCACTCGTGATACGGCAAACCTTGCTCAGGATTCACCTGAGGTGCTACCGTAAATTCGTTGACCAAATCTCCAGTAGCAGCTAA
>CAZYRG010000093.1:5444-9371 GCA_964650425.1 uncultured Flavobacteriaceae bacterium | reverse complement strand
GGACTTCCTTGCAAAAAAATCATTTTACCATTTACAAAAGACGCTTTGCCTGTCTCCGCAATATAACAGAGAATAGCATTCCTTGCTGCTTTTATGTGCGTAGGCATCGATTCTTTGGTTAAGGGAATATATTTTACGCCACTAGTCGTTCCCGAAGTTTTGGCAAAATACAGCGGTTTTCCAGGCCATAGAATATCTGATTCTCCAGCAACTACACGATCTGCATACGGCCGCAATGCTTCGTAATCTCTAATGGGAACTTCTCGTACAAAATCCTGATGCGTTTTAATCGCTTCAAAATTATGATCTTTTCCAAAGGCAGTATGCTTTGCTTTTGCCAATAATGTATGAAAAACTTTGTGCTGTGTTGCTATGGGATTTGAAGCCCAGCGATCTATTTTTTTCCGAACTTTTTTTGCAAGTACTTTTGCGCCTACTGTTTTTAATGACATAAATTAATTTTCGAAATCAATAAAATCTGTTGGGTTATTTGCGTAGCCATTGCTCCACAACTCAAAGTGTAAGTGTGGCCCAGTCGACAACTCTCCTGTAGAACCCGCTGTTGCTATAACTTCTCCTGCAATGACCAAATCTCCTTGATTTTTACTCAATGAAGAATTGTGCTTGTACACGGATAAAAGGTCATTACTATGTTCAATAATCATTACATATCCCGTCATAGCAGTCCATTCTGCAAAAATTATAGTTCCATCTGCCACGGCTTTTACTGGTGTATCTTTGGCCACAGCAATGTCTACTGCATAATGATTTTGTTGCTTATCAAAAAGTCCCGTAATGGATCCTTTTACTGGAGGAAACAGACTTCTAAAATTACTAGGGTTTTTAGCTGTTTCAAAGACACTGTATTTGTCTTCTCCCAACACTTCTTCTCGCAATTTCATATCTTCTTCAGAAGGTGACAAATCAACTTCACTTGGATCTAACTTGGCTAATTTAATAACAGAATCTTTATTAAAATTTAAACTCTTTACATCTCCACTCAAAACTTTTTTGATCGAATTGTAATATTGCTCATTGACGCGAATGGCCTGCTCCAAAGAGTCTGTTGTATACGCAATTCGGGTGGCTTTGAGATTAAGTGCCGTAGAGGAATATCCAGGGATATACTCGCGCAAAGGCGTAAATGCAATCATAAAAGTAGTCAACGATATTAAGACGATAGAACTTAGCATCACCAACACAAATACATTAAGTCGAGTAAGCTTAAAAGAAATTTGCTCCTCAAAGGTATCCTCGTTCAAAATTACTAAACGGTATTTGTTTAGTAATTTTTTTGCGATCTTTTTCTGTTTTTTCTTCTTTTGTTTCATACTCCGTAAATGCAAATATAAGTGTAAATTGCTTTATATTGTAGTAATTCAAAAATGTCTTGTTTAGAAAGTCCTTAATGATATTTAGTGCTTTTTTGCCCAGAACGCTTAAACTTTCCTATTAGTTTAACGTCTAAAACAGCTCAAACTACATATTTCTTATTAAATTTGTCGTAAATTGTATGATCATGATAACAGCAAGTATATTTTTAGGAATGATAGGGACGCCACAAATTATTATTATAGTGGTGGTCATTTTACTTTTGTTTGGAGGAAAAAAAATTCCCGAATTGATGCGTGGACTTGGAAGTGGTATCAAAGAATTCAAAGATGCATCAAAAGACGAAAACGAAGATCCAAAAATCGAAGAGAAATAATCGTTATGACGATATAAATTAAAAAAGCTCGACTGCAATTGTCGAGCTTTTTTTGTGCCTTTGGCTTGGCTCAGACACCATATATTTTTGCTAATCCACCAAAGAAAGCTGAATGCGCTTTCGGCTGCTATCCACACTAATTACTGTAACCATCAAATGTTGATTTAATTTTACCACCGCGTTTACATCACTAATATATTCGTTTGCTAATTTTGAAATATGGATCAACCCACTCTCTTTGATTCCAATATCTACAAAACAACCAAAATTGGTAATATTATTCACGATCCCTGGGAGTTTCATGCCTTCCCGAACGTCTTGCAAGGTCTTTACATTTGGATCAAACTCAAATACGGTAACCGATTTTCTTGGATCAACCCCAGGTTTTACCAATTCTGCAACGATATCTTTGAGGGTAGGTAATCCAACGCTATCACTTACATACTGTTGTAAATTAATTTTTGCGATAGCTTCTTGATTTCCAATAAGTGTTGCTATTGGAACACCTATATCTTTGGCCATTTTTGCTACTAATGCATAGCGTTCTGGATGTACGGCAGAATTATCTAAAGGGTGTTCGGCACTGGTGATTCGTAAAAAACCTGCGGCCTGTTCAAAAGCCTTGCCTCCCAGTCGTGGAATTTTTTTCAACGTCTCACGAGAGGGCAGCGGGCCATTCTCTGAGCGATATTGCACAATATTTTCTGCCAATGTTGCACCAATACCAGATACATAACTCAATAAAGGTGCACTCGCCGTATTTACATTAATCCCCACACTATTCACACAACTCATGACCACGGTATCTAATGCTGAATTGAGCTTGGTTTGATCGACATCATGTTGATATTGCCCTACACCTATTGCTTTGGGATCAATCTTAACTAATTCTGCCAATGGGTCAGCTAATCTGCGTCCAATCGACACTGCGCCACGTACCGTAACATCATATTCTGGAAATTCTTGACGTGCTATTTTAGAAGCCGAATACACCGAAGCGCCACTTTCGTTCACCATATAAACTTGTACAGGATTATCGAAAGGGATTTTTTTGATAAAAAACTCTGTTTCTCGTGCCGCAGTTCCATTTCCTATAGCTATGGCTTCCACTTTGTACGCATTAGCTAAAGATCTTATTTTTTTGATCGCTGCTGTCGTTTCTCTTTGCGGCGGATGCGGATAAATGTTTTCGTTATGCAATAAATTGCCCTGTGCATCTAAACAGACCACTTTACATCCAGATTTAAATCCTGGATCCAATGCCAAAATACGTTTTTGCCCCAAAGGAGCAGCAAGCAATAATTGTTGCAAGTTTTGGGCAAATACCGCAATTGCATCCGTGTCTGCTCTTTCTTTGGCTTCGTTTAATGCTTCTGTAGCCATCGAAGGAGCTAACAAACGTTTATAAGAATCCGCTATAGCCAAAAACAACTGATCAGCACATTCTTTGTTATTTCGCCGAATAATATAATCATCTATTTGATCTAATGCCGTTTCCTCATCTACGGCTATTTTTACGCGTAACACGCCTTCATTTTGTCCTCTTAAGATGGCCAAGAGTCGATGTGACGGACATTTTTGTAAAGACTCATCCCACTCAAAGTATTGCTGATACTTTTGCGCTTCTTCGTCTTCCTTCTTGGTTTTTACCACCTTTGCGGTGATGGTTGCTTTTCGCTGATATAAACGACGCATTTGCGTACGCACCTTTTCATCCTCACTAATTATTTCTGCAATAATATCTCTTGCTCCTGCTAAAGCCAAATCTTCATTGATGATTACTTCATTTAGATACTTGGAGGCAACAAATTCTAAATCTTCTTGACGTTGCTCCAAAATCAGTTTTGCTAATGGTTCTAACCCATGCTCTCTAGCCACCGATGCCTTTGTTTTTCGCTTTTTTTTATATGGCAAATAAAGGTCTTCTAATGTGGTAAGTGTTATAGTGTTCTTAATTTTTGACGCAAGTTCATTTGTTAAGGCTCCTTGTTCTTCAATAGTAGCTAGAATACTTTCCTTTCGCTTTTCTAATTGTTCAAAAGCCGTTTTAAATTTTAAGATTTCGCCAACGGCTACCTCATCCAAATCCCCTGTCATTTCTTTACGATAGCGCGAAATAAAAGGAATTGTCGCGCCTTCATCTAGCAACTTAAGGGTGTTTTGTACTTGTTTTTCCGATATCGGAAGCTGTTTTTTGATATAGTCAATACGATTCATGT
>CAZYRG010000093.1:0-5344 GCA_964650425.1 uncultured Flavobacteriaceae bacterium | reverse complement strand
AGCAATTTAGCAGATTTAATCATTGCTTCTAGTTCAAAAATGTAATCTCGTTTGCTGATAGATGGTGCAAAAACAAAACCTTCTAATACCAATAGGCGATTATTTGCTTTGTCTTCGATAGCGTAATTTACAAAGGGCCCTGCCATGAATTTGTTTTTCACTTCCCAAGTTCCACGCATCTCATAAGCATAATGATCATCGATCGTAGCGTCAAATAAATAAGGTGCATAGGCTTCTTCTGTGACAAAAACACCGCCATCATCAGTGAGGATTTCTTTGGCTCCTATAGAGTCTCGCATCTTGATTAGTTGCGCTACTACATTTGTGTCTTTTGCAATCGTATATTTTGGTAGCTCATAAACCATAAGATTCAGACTTCCTTGAGGAATGTCTTTGCGAATCCAGAAAAAATTCTCCGTTTCTTTAGCCACTCGATAAGCAGAAGAAATTTTGAGTTGTACTTTCAATTTATCCGCTAATGCTGGTATTTTCTCTAGGGATTTAGATATGACCTGCTGTTTTTCAGCAATTTCTACTTTTTTGAACGCTTCGGTAATTGTTTCTAAGTGTTTTTCTAATACTGCAATGATCTTGTGATTTGTTTTTTCTTGAATAACAATCCCTACTTGTGGTGTGGCAAACTTATTCTTCAAAATAGTAAAAGCTTCTGTAGGTTGCTCTTTTTTAATTTGAATAAAGGTTCTATTTTTTCTAGCAAATCCGGAAAAAGCTACATTTGGCATTTGACGCATTGTAAACAATGGCTCCTCTTGTGGCAAACCGTCAACAGGTGCGGCTAAATGTTTTCGAACTGCCTCTCCGACTTCGCCTTCCCAAAGATCATTTTCCATGACTATCGTTAGGTGATTAAACCTTCCCGAAGATTTAGCCATTGCTCCTTCAGGTTCTGAATTAATGGCTTCTTTTTTATCTGTGGTTTCTTTACAACTACTTAAAACAAGTATACAAACGATTACTATATATCCAATTTTTTTCATCTGATCTATCTAATTTATGGCAGTTACGGTCAAAATTATTCTTTTGATAATCGCAACACCATTCCAGGTTTGAGTCTACTACCACTAATATCGTTCCATTTTCTAAGATCATCAATAGAAACTCCTGTTATTTTTTTTGAAATACTCCACAAGGTATCTCCAGACTTAACTCTATACGTTTTGGTGTTAGGTCCAATAGGAGGGAGTTTTTTCTTTGGTGCGGCAGGTTGTTTTGAAGCCACTGTTTTCATACTTGCGTTTCTTGGATAAATCGTTAATCGCTGTCCAATCTTAAGGTTGTTACTACGCAATCCGTTCCATTGCTTTAGTTGACTTACGCGCACACCATATTTTCTGGCTATTTTGCCTAAATAATCGCCGCTTTTTACACGATATCGCAACTTACTATCGGCATTAAACAACTGCGGTAAGGGTTTTTCTTGCTTGTCCAATTCCGCTTTCGCGAAAGCGTATATTTCTTTTTCGCGATTCACAAATTTACCCACTTTGTCTAGCGGCAATCGTAACGTATATTTTTCTTTAGGAATAAAAGGAATGATATCTAATTTATAAGAAGGATTCAAAAACTGTAATTCTTCGATCTTGATATCCATGAGCTCTGCCACCTGATCTAATTTGATCAACTGCTTTACTTGTACAGTATCCGTTTCAAAATAGGCGTATTGTGGTCTTTTGGGTTCGAAACCATGTTCCTCAGCATATTCAAAAATATACATATTTGCCAAAAATGCTGGTAGATATCCTGCCGTTTCTCTTGGCAAATTAGATCGAATATTCCAATAATTGGTATAGCCACCACTACGACGTATGGCTTTGGTTACATTGCCAGGTCCAGAATTGTAAGAGGCAAGTGCTAGATCCCAATCGCCAAAAATTTTATACAATCGTGCTAAATACTTTGCTGCGGCTGTGGTTGCCTTAATGGGGTCCATACGTTCATCTACATAGGAACTCACATCCAAATCATATTCTTTGCCTGTACCAAACATAAATTGCCATAAACCCGTTGCCCCAACTCTGGATTTTGCTCTAGGCTTGAGCGCTGATTCGACTACCGCCAGGTATTTTACCTCCAAAGGAATATCTTGATTATCCAATTCCTGCTCAAACAATGGAAAATAATAATCACTAAGTGACATGAGCCGTTCCAAATGTTCTCTTCGATTCTTTAGGTAACTCTTTATGACACTCTCTAGTGACGGATTATAAGAGATATTAAATGGTGTGCGTGCGTCTAATCTCGCTAATCTTGCTTTCAGTGTATCTGTGGATAATTCTGGATATACAATCGGTTCATATGTCAACTCCTGAACAGATTTGTATATCGTATCATAAAGATGATGACTGTACAATTCTTTTTTCCAAAGAGAGTCCAAAGCAGCTAGCTGCACGTGATCCTTTTGTATATACTGTTTTAGGCTATCCTTAATTAATAGATTTTCTGGATTCGCAGGAGTTTCGCTTTTGATAATGGTGCGCGACTCTTGCATATATATAGTGTCCTTTTTTGGAACTAAGGTGTCAATCGTCGCTTTTGTTGTTTCTGGTAATGGAATAGTATCTTGAGCCTGAATTATTTGTGAAAATAAAAAACTCCATAGTAGTAGTAAAGTGTACTTTTTTCTCTCGTTCATAATCATATTTAGTAAACGTAAATCGTGCTAAAATCGTGCTTTTTTTAAGTATGGGCAATTATTATCTGGTATAATACCCATTAAAATGTATACTGACTTATCATTTTTTGAAATATTCTTTTTCTATGACTAAAAATATTTGATTATAATACGTTGATTATAATGGTATTAAGATTTTTTTTGAAAAAAGTTGAAAAAAAACGGTAACATTTTTACTATTCCTGACACTAACTTAATGTAGTAAGCAAATAAGCATTTTGTTTATTAGTTTTTTGAAATTATAAAAGCCGGGATATTAGGGGTAGTAGCCGGCTTTTTTTCAAAAGCAAACACTACAAAATAAGCAAACCCACTCATCGCTATGACGGAGTGGGTTTTTTATATATCGAAATTTTTTAAACTTCTTTCAATTCGTTCAAAAAGAACTACTACTATGCTTCAATAGCTGCAATACCTGGTAATGTTTTTCCTTCTAGGCTTTCTAGCATTGCTCCGCCTCCTGTAGAAACATAACTTACTTTTTCGCCAAAACCAAACTGTTTTACCGCTGCAACAGAATCTCCACCTCCTACTAAAGAAAAGGCTCCATTTGAGGTTGCTTCTGCAATAGAATCTCCTAAGGCAATTGTACCTTTTGCAAAATTTTCCATTTCGAATACACCCAGTGGGCCATTCCAAAGAATAGTTTTAGATTGCATAATTGCATCGTGGAAATTTTGACGTGTTTGTGGTCCGCAATCTAGCCCTTCCCAACCATCAGAAATCGCATTTACAGGTTCTACTTTGGTATTGGCATCATTGGCAAAATCATCCGCAGCAATAACATCTACTGGCAGGTGTATCTGTACGCCTTTTTCTTTTGCTTGTTTTAAAATTTCCAAGGCCAATTCTTGCTTATCATCTTCACAGATCGAATTTCCTACTTTTCCGCCTTGCGCTTTTACAAAGGTATAGGTCATTCCTCCTCCGATAATCAAATGATCAACTTTGTCAAGGATATTTTCTATGATGGTGATTTTAGAAGAAACTTTTGAACCTCCCAAAACTGCTGTGATCGGTTTCTCTCCGTCTTTTAATACTTTATTGATGCTCTCAATTTCTTTTGCCAATAAGTTTCCGAAACATTTAGCCTCGCTAAAAAACTGAGCAACAATAGTAGTAGAAGCATGTGCACGGTGTGCTGTACCAAATGCGTCATTGACATAAATGTCACCCAACTTAGACAATTGCTCTGCAAATGCCACATCTCCTTTAGTTTCCTCTGCATGAAAACGTAAGTTTTCTATCAACAAAACCTCTCCTGGGTTAAGGGCTGCTACTGCTTCTTCGGCATCTGCGCCCACGCAACTGTTAACAAACTTTACTTCTACTCCAATAATCTCAGAAACCTTCCCCACAATATGCTTGAGCGAAAACTCTTCTTGCACCCCTTTTGGACGTCCAAGATGTGACATTAATACCGCACTACCTCCGTCTTCGAGTACTTTGATGATGGTGGGTTTTGCTGCTTGTATACGTGTAGCATCTGTTACTTCCTGTTTTTCGTTGAGAGGAACATTAAAATCTACACGGATGAGTGCTTTTTTATCGTTAAAATTAAAGTCGGATAGCGTTTTCATGATAGTATTAAGTTTAAACCTATTTTGTTTGCGTTGCGAAAATAATCCTATTTCATGAAAAATGATAGTCTAGCCATGAATTTATTGCTGCTTTGTTTGTTAAAATGTAGGATGGTCTAGATGAAAAGTATTATTCTCGAAGTATTGTTGATTCATTGTTGCTGCCTTATTTTTAAAAAACAACTAAATGACTTTCTGAAATTTCCCCTCACCCCAACCCTCTCCCCGAGGGAGAGGGAGTAAAAGAGAGCAAAAAACTCTGAACCCATAACTCCCAACTCTGAACTACAAATACTATATTTGTTCCCATGTTATTTTCCGAAATTCTTGGACTGCCTTTTATCAAAAAACACCTTACGCAAAGTGTAGATGGTGGTCGTATTGCCCATGCACAGCTTTTTACAGGTGCACATGGCAGCGGTACCTTACCTATGGCTATTGCATATGCACAATATGTGTTGTGCCAAAATAGTGGAGGAGAGAATCAGGGTGGTAATGCTGCTTGTAATCTAAAATTTGACCATTTATCACATCCGGACCTACACTTTGCCTATCCCGTGGCGACCAATGATAAAATCAAAAAACATCCAGTTTCTGATAATTTTGCGGCAGAATGGCGCACCTTTATCAAAGAACATCCCTATGGCAGTTTGTTTGATTGGTACCAAAGTTTAGGAATCGAAAATAAACAAGGGCAAATGGGCGTAGATGAGGCTTTGGATATTGTTAAAAAGCTTTCACTAAAAAGTTATGAAGGAGGTTATAAAGTCATGCTGATATGGATGGCTGATAAGATGAATACTGCTGCTGCGAACAAACTCCTAAAGCTGATCGAAGAACCGCCTGAAAAAACGATCTTTATTCTTATCGCAGAAGATGAAGAACAACTACTACAAACCATTCGATCCCGTTGTCAAGTTTTGCATTTTCCTCCTTTGAGTGAGGGTGTGATTATTCAAAGTTTACAGGAACACGAAAAATTACCGGAAGCAGAAGCAAAAAAAATTGCACATCAAGCAAACGGTGATTACCATAAAGCCTTACAATTAGTTCATCATGATGGTAGTGATGA
>CAZYRG010000092.1:5880-12000 GCA_964650425.1 uncultured Flavobacteriaceae bacterium | reverse complement strand
TTTAAATCAAAATATACGTGTTAACACGTATAAAAAGCTGGAAAATGCAAGCTAATTTTGCAACTGAAGTCAAAAAACAAGCAGTTAGTAAAAAATACACTTCGTTGTAAATCAAGAAGCAATGGTATTGTACTAGCAGTTTCGCTGAGGTGCTTTTGAATTAAAAAATAATCACTTTAACAGGTAATTCCTAAAACCGTTTTTTTTGGACCAACCTAAACAATAATGTTTTTTTGAATTAAATCAGAACTTGTATTGAAGGGGTTTACAAGGGTTTTGGTTTTCCTCAAACAACAAAAACCTGCAATTATGTTGCGGGTTTTGTTTTTGTAGTTACGGTTTCATCAAAGACACAGTTTATAAGATCAAACATTTTTAGTTATCTTCAAGTACTATCAACAAATAACTGATTAGATAATACATTTTGGGTAAGATTTTTTTTAGAATTAGAGAAATAAAATGGATACTATGTATACTGCTACTATTTTTTAGTGCGGGACCTGTATACAGTCAAAATGGTCAACCATCTCATAACGCGAAACAACTGGTAGAGAATATCAAAAAAACACTACAAGACTATGAATTCTCAAAAAAAGAACAAGACACATTACGGCGAATTGAGGATAAAATAAAACAGCAAGAACTTGAAGTTGCTTCCAGATACTTGTATAGTGTTATGAAATATTATAGCTATCACAGAAATCGTCCTGATAAGGGACTTGCCGTATTTACGGCGTACTTTCCTAGTTTAGCAACTAAAATACCTGTTCGGAATGAAATAAAACTTTATATTGAATTAGCTAGGAATTATGATTATTTGGAGGATATCACTAATGCATTACATTATTATGATCTTGCCATAACAATGGCAAAAAAAAATGCACTTTATGATCTGCAGGGCAAAGCGCTTAAGACTCGTGCCAGAATCTTGTCAGAAATGGGGTTTTTCAAAAGAGCTGTTTCTGATTTCCAAAAAGCGGCTAATATCTTTGCCACTACTAGAGATACAAGCAACATTATAGCTGTACAGTATGGACAGGCTAAGCTGTATAGTCTTAGTAATCTATTTGAGGAAGCGCAAAAAATAAGAGAAAAGAGTATCCGCACGGCAATTAGTACAAAAAATTATGAACTATTGGCGTTTCTGTATCTTGACCAGGCAAAAGATGCAAAAAATCAAGGGAATATTACGCAATCAATCATGCTTTTGAAAAAAGCAATTAAAAGTTCCCATAGTACTACAAGGAAACCTTATTTCAAACAACAGGCCATGAAAGAGTTGATTGTAGCATATACGCAAATTGATAGCCTAAAACAGGGAAGAAGGTTGCTGGACTCTTTAAATAGTTATATAGAAAATAACACTTTTATAATAGATAAGGACAATTATTATTATGCCAAAAAACATGTAGCTTTTAAAGAAAATAAATTTGAACTTGCCGAAAACGAAGGAAAAAAGCACTTAGCTTTCGTAGAAAAAAGAAAGGCTTTTGAAGAAATTGCAAATGCCGAATATTTTTTAAGTCAGTTATATCAAAAAACAGGAAAAACAGCAATAGCATTTAAACATTTTAGACGTTATGAACGTCTAAAAGATTCTATCACTGGTGCCCGCAATGTCAGTTCTCTTATTTTTTATAAAACACTCTATGAGAATGAAAAATCCTTTGCAAAATTAGAGTCTCAAGAAAATGCTATTAAACTCCTTAAAGCGCAGAGTAAGATTAAAAATCAATGGATTGTTTCTGGAATACTGTTTCTTTTGTCAGTCATAGGAGCGTTTTGGTTTATTAGGGTTAACATCGCTGCGAGGAAACAGGAACGACAGCAAAAATTATTTGCTCAGGAATTATTAAAAGCGCAAGAAGAAGAAAGAACTAGAATCTCTAGAGATATTCATGATGGTGTAGGACAACGATTGACACTACTATCTCGGATGGCCAAGAATAGTGCACAGGCTGAAATTTATTCTTTGGCTAATAATTCTTTGAGTGAATTACGTGCTATTTCTAGGGGCTTGCATCCCAATCGAATAGAACAACTTGGTTTGACTATGGCTATTGAAGCTTTACTAAAAGAAGTAGATGCTAACACTACAATATTATTTGATTATAGTATTGATCCTATAGATGAGGTGCTTTCATTGAATCATGCGGTACATCTTTATAGAATTATCCAGGAATCTATGAATAATGTTGTCAAACATTCTAAAGCTACTTCATGTAGTGTATTTATAAAAAAGACAAAAACCGTAATTGAAATTCTAGTAGAAGATAATGGAGTTGGGTATGATTACGATCAGATTAAAAAAGAAGGTACATTGGGTATAACGACCTTGAGAGAACGTGCAAAAATTATAAATGCCAAGCTTGATATCATGAGTAAAGTTGGATCACATACTAAAATTGCATTAGAAATAACGGTATGATAGTGCTGTAATATAGGTTTTTATGGTGTAATAATTTGAATATCAGGGATGTGTGGCAGTCTGTTGTCTTCTCGAGTATTTCGGCTGCCGCTCAATACAGGCAAGTCGAGAGGTGATCAAATCTAAAGTGCTTAAATGTCAGGCCGAGCGCAGTCGAGACCTGACATTTAAGCGACTGTTATGACACATTATGGATATTCAATATAATAAATCACTAAATTATAAGTAGTCAAAATATGCTAGAAAATTTGGATAAAACACAACTGACTATACTTATTGCTGATGATCATTCGATTCAGTTAGCAGGTTTGGTTCAGGAATTCGAAAAAAATGGGTATAACAATGTTTTAAAAGCAACTAATGGCGAAGAAGCATTACAGCTTATTCTCAATGAGCAACCTGTAATCGCAGTGCTGGATATTGATATGCCAGGATTAACGGGTTTTGATGTGATCAAGAACGCTAAAAAGTACCATTCCAAGACCAAGTTTATTATCCTTACCTACCACAGAGATAACGAATATGTAGGTCTTGCCAAATCACTTGATGTCGATGGGTATTTGCTCAAAGAAGATACGTTTGTTGAGATAGAAAACTGTATCAATGCTGTTTTGTTAGGAAAAAACTATTATAGTACCTCTTTCGGCAATCAATTGCTCAATGAGATGAATAAACAACATCAAAAACTCTCCGATTTGACACCTTCGGAAATCACTATTTTAAAATTAATAGCGCAGGAAATGGAAAGCACGGTGATCGCAGAAAAGTTATTTGTATCTAAAAGAACTATAGAAAAACACCGTAGCAATATGATCCTAAAATTAGGAATCCCTTCAGGAAAAAATGCTTTGATGAAATGGGCACTGTCTTATAAAAAGAGTATCTCAGAGATGTAATTGAGTGCCATCTTAGTTAAAAATATCATTAACGATTATGAAAATCTCGATCTTGTACCACCACGTCTTCTGGAACAAGGTAATCGGTAATCCATCTAGTTTGATTAGAAAATTGTTGATGTTTAAAAGTAACTGTCAAAGTACTATCAGTAAGATCGAGCAATTGAAAGTATTTGTGATGAGCTTCCATATGCATCAGCTTAGGGAGTTGTTTGCTTTCTATTTTAATGAAGTTATGCGCTTCCTTATTTTTAAAGAATTCCCAAGTAGCTTTCAACGTTTCGCCACAATCATAATGATCTCCATTATTATCATGTAACGTCTTATTGGGATGATAAGTAATCCTGTAGGACAAAAAACAATCTCCCATATTCATTCCTGTATCCCCATTGAGGCGTTTTGCCAGTTCCCAAGTTTTACCATGAGTCCCAGAGAGTAATTCGATCGAATTTTTGGGTAAATGGAAAGGTTTATTAGGGGTGTCGTTGCAAGACAATAATGAAGTCAATAAAAGAAAAAGGAATGCAAAAAGGATAAGCGTTTTCATATGCATGATTTAAATATTCTTGTATCAGCAAAAGTGAAGGCGCAGTACAATTGTTTATACTTCCATGTTTTTGGGATTTTTTAACAAAATACAATATCATTTTTAAAAAATCAGAATATTTAAAACTATCTTCGTAAGCTAAATGAAGACTGTTGAGCAAATAAAAGCCCCGATTCATGAAGAGATGGAACTCTTTGAAGAAAAGTTTTCCCAATTCATGTCTTCCAAAGTAGCCTTACTTAATCGGATTACCCATTTTATAGTCAATCGAAAAGGAAAACAAATGCGTCCGATGTTTGTGTTTCTCACAGCCAAAATGATTTCGGAAGGTAGGGTCAATGAGCGCACCTATCGCGGGGCTGCCGTTATAGAATTAATTCATACCGCTACACTGGTGCATGATGATGTGGTGGATGATTCGAATCAACGTCGTGGGTTTTTCTCTGTCAATGCGTTATGGAAAAATAAAATCGCTGTTTTGGTGGGAGATTTTCTATTATCTAAAGGCTTATTGTTGTCTATCGATAATGGAGATTTTGATTTGCTAAAAATTATCTCCGTAGCCGTTCGAGAAATGAGCGAAGGGGAGTTGCTGCAAATAGAAAAAGCCAGAAGCTTAGATATTACAGAAGAGGTCTACTATGAAATTATACGCCAAAAAACAGCGACATTAATTGCTGCTTGTTGTGGTCTTGGAGCATGTTCTGTAGCACCAGATAGTGAACATGTAGCTCGTATGCGCAAATTTGGAGAGTTGATCGGAATGGCTTTTCAGATCAAAGATGACCTTTTTGATTATGGAACCACGGCTATTGGGAAACCCACTGGAATTGACATAAAAGAACAAAAAATGACGTTACCGCTAATTCATGTATTGAATAAGACAAATGCAAAAGACCGAAAGTGGTTAATAAACTCCATCAAAAATCATAATAAGAATAAAAAACGTGTCAATGAGGTTATTGCCTATGTAAAGAATTATGGTGGGTTGGAGTATGCCGTTTCAAAAATGAATGCATTCAAGACCGAAGCGTTAGAGATTTTAGAGCCTTACTCAGATTCTTCTTATAAGTCTTCTTTGGAATTGATGGTCAATTATGTAATTGATCGAAAGAAGTAATTTTTTACTTTACCAAAGAAATTTAAAAATAACAAAGCCGCTGAAATGTCAGCGGCCTTGTTGTATTATAGTGCTTCAATTTTAAAAAATCGCAGTAGTCACTTTATCTAGTTTGATTATCTCTTTGAGATAGCAAATGATCGTACTTTATTCAATGAAAATACATTAATAATATACATTCCTGATTGTAAATCACTCAAATCAAAACTACGATTTTGCGATGATGCTAGATCAATAGTCTTTAACGTGCGTCCAGTAATTGAAATTAATGAAATCTTACCTGTTTTCAAATCTTCAGTTCCAGATATGTTAACGATACCGCTCGTCGGATTAGGACTAGCAATAAGATTGATATCTAGTTTGTTCGTAGCACTTTTTGCGCCTTGTGCAGTTCTGTTCACTCTAACAGTACCTGTGATAGCAACTTGTCCTCTTATGTCTTTTATGTTGTTACCCATTTCCAGACCTTGGATCTCGCCATTATAAGTACCATGCCAGATCAAGCATACTCCAGTGCCAGCACCATCAAAATCTATAGCTTCTAAATCAGCTGTTGTTTTTGGTGTCCCTAAGATGTTTCTTTTGTCATCAGTGATAATCCATGTAGTATTCGCACCTTGATTTCCTTGAATCGCAAGTCCAGAAACGAAGTCAGGAGTTCCATCACCCGCGGTGAAATTAAAAACAAGATCTCCAGTGATACGACCTCCTATAACTCTAGTAGGAGTAGTTGCTTGTTCTCTACGTAAAACTACTAGGCGGTTGGATAGGTCAAAAGTTCCGGTAAGATCTTTTCTTAGATTCGCACCTAGTTTAGCACCAGAAAGGTCATCTTCATAGCTTAAGTGGTAGATAAAACACACTCCTTGACCAGCACCGTCAAAATCTTGAGCTTCAAGATCAGCAAGTGTTTTTGGCATTCCAAGAATTGTTCTTCTACGATCCGTAACGATATACGTTGAATTTGGCCCTTCATTACCAGTCAAGGTAATTCCAGAAACCATATCAGGAGTTCCATCACCAACAGTAAATCGGAATGGTCCACCTCTTAATCTTCCACCTTCTACTACTGTTGGAGGAGTAACATCTTCGTTTCTAACAACTCTAATGGAATTCGATAGGTCAAAAT
>CAZYRG010000092.1:0-5780 GCA_964650425.1 uncultured Flavobacteriaceae bacterium | reverse complement strand
AGTCAAATGGTCCGCCAGATAAACGTCCACCTTCTACAACCACAGGAGGTGTAACTTCAGCAGTTCTCACAACTCGTATAGCATTCGAAAGCGCATAGCCTCCATCTGGTGAAGTGATATCACCAACATTAGCTCCTATTTCAGCACCTTCAAGAGTTCCTCTGTAACCTAAGTGCCAGATTAAGCAAACACCTTCTCCTGCACCATCAAAGTCTTGTGCTTCTAATGCTTCAAGAGTTGCAGGCAAGCCTAGAATATTTCGATCTTCATCAGTAATTACAAAAGTAGCTTCAGGACTTTGATTACCGCTTAGAGTAATTCCTGACACCATATCGGGTGTACCGTCTCCTACGGTAAATTCAAAAGGCCCTCCTGCAAGTTGACCTCCAATTATTGGTGGTGGTGCAGTTTCAGCTCTTCTTGTGACAAATAATTGATTAGAAAGTCCAAAAGTACCTTTTAGATCATTAGCATTAGCTCCCTCCACGGCTCCTTCTAGGTCATCTTCATAACTTAGATGCCAAATCAGGCATATGCCTTCTCCGGCACCATCAAAATCTTGAGCCTCTAAATCAGCCATTGTTTTTGGAAGACCAAGAATGTTCCTCTCGTTATCCGTAATAACAAAAGTAGAATTCGTTCCAGTGTTACCGCTCAATGTAATTCCCGAGACCATATCTGGTGTACCATCTCCTACGATAAAATTAAAACTCCCACCACTAAGGCGTCCTCCATTTACAGTTGGAGGATTAGGATTTGTGATTTCCAAGACGCGATCTACAGTGATCCAATTGTCAGAAACATCAAATTCTCCAGTTGCTAATCCAGCATCTGCAGCATTTTTGTTTTGTACTGTAAGACTACCTTCATAGGAGATACCATATACACGGCATATTCCAACCGAGGCACCTTCAAAATCATGGGAATTACGCTCAATAGCCAAAATATTGCCCTCAGCATCTGTAATCAAATATTGATAATTTGCACGAGCATTACTGGTATTAATAAAACGAATTAGATCAGGTTGTCCATCTCTGGTGATCGTAGTAATTTCTGTTTCTTGTTCGCTAGAGGTAACAGTTCCTCCATCTGTTGTCTGTGCCGATACGGCAGCAGTTAATGTAAGAGCAAGTGAAGCGATTACAGCTTTGCTCTTGGAATAATTTTTCATATGATAATGATTTTAGTGTGATAATTTAAGTTGGTTCTTATTATAGTTCTCAAACGTTTGATTCTTTGATTTAGTCTTAACAATTGTCTGTTAATTACAGTTTTTCGATATGTTAAGTGATATTTTAGTTAAACAGTGTTTTTGATTTTTTTTACCCGCTTACTGATGTAGGAATACTATAATTATTTATGAAATCAAAAGAGACATTGCTTATCTATGTAACGTTTCTAATGTCGATCACCCTACCCCAAAAAATATATTTATTGTAAATGGCAATTAATAGGAGTAGTTGGGAACGTTTTATGCGATCTAATAGGTGCAAGACAAATAATAGTTATGTTAGAAAAATGATGGAATAAGGTATACGGGGATATTCTTACAGATTATTTTATTAGAATTTGACTTTTTTGAAATTTTAAATACCCCTTGTGCTAATGCTAAGAGTATTCATTAAAAAACTAGGCGTATTTATGAGAGATATTAACAATTTCTTATATATACTGCTTTTTTTAGGTAAAAGGGCCGAAATGTTAAGAAATAAGCAAGGTTTTTAAAGGGTTATTTTAACTTAAAACCAAGCTTGTTGGTGTTTAGGAGCGCTATTTTTGTGAGACTTTTTAGAAATTAATATTGATAAATAATGAAATTGAATTGGAACCTATTAAGTTGTTTGGCATTTCTTCTTGTCGGAAATTTTATTAACGCTCAGAACAATACAGTACTAACTGATCAAGAAATCAAGGAGCTGATGCGTAAAATGACTTTGGAAGAAAAAGTAGGGCAGATGGCTCAGGTTACCATGGATGTGATTACCGAAGGGGAAAATCAATATGTAAGTAACGAACCATTGGAATTAGATCAAAAGCTTATCAGAAAGGCTTTGGTAGAATACAAAGTTGGATCTATACTTAATACCGCCAACAATCGTGCGCGAACTGTAAAGAAATGGCGCGAAGTGTTGAGAGAATTGCAAGCACTTATTCAGAATGAAACACCAAATAAAATACCGTTGATTTATGGAATTGATGCAATACATGGTGCAACATATACCGCTGGAGCCACTTTTTTTCCACAACAAATTGGAATGGCAGCATCAAGAAATTTGGATTTGGTCAAGCAAGCTGCGGCGATCACAGCTTATGAGGTGAGAGCATCTGATATTCCATGGAATTTTTCGCCAGTATTAGATCCTGGACGTGACCCTAGATATCCAAGACTATGGGAGTCTTTTGGAGAAGATGTGTATTTGACTTCGCAATTAGGGATACAAATGGTCAAGGGTTATGAGGGTGATCAAAATGATATTTCTAATAAGTATAAAATAGCTTCTTGTTTAAAACATTTTTTGGGGTACACGATTACGGCTTCTGGTAAAGACCGAACACCCGCTGTGATTTCGGATATTGATATGAAAGAATTGCATATTCCTCCTTTTAAAGCTGCTATTGATGCCGGAGCACATTCGGTCATGATAAGTTCTGGAATTATTAATGGTGTTCCTGTACATGCAAGTAAACCTATTATTACCGATTTGCTCAAAGATGAATTGGGATTCAAAGGTTTGGTTGTTACCGATTGGGCGGATATTGAAAATTTACATAAAAGGGATAAGGTTGCAGCAACAATGAAAGAAGCCGTAAAGCTATCGGTTAATGCTGGGATTGATATGTCTATGATTCCCTATAATTTTGACTTTTGTGATCATTTGATTGCATTGGTCAAAGAGGGAGCTGTCTCGATGGAACGAATCGATGATGCGGTATACCGTATATTATATGTCAAAAATAAATTAGGCCTTTTTCAACAAACGTCTTTTTCTAGAACCGATTATCCTGATTTTGGAGGTAAAAAGCATGGAAAAGTGGCCTATGATCTCGCGGTTGAATCGATTACATTGTTAAAGAATAAAGAAGCGATATTACCGCTAAAAAAAGGCACTAAAATTCTAGTAGCTGGGCCCAATAGTAATAGTATGCGTACGTTAAATGGTGGCTGGACCTACTCTTGGCAGGGCGAAAAAGTAGAAGAGTTTGCTGGTGAGTATAATACCATTCTTGAAGCGCTTATCAAAAAAGCAGGCAAGAAAAATGTCACTTATGTAGAAGGCGTTTCATATGATCACAAAGGCAAATATTGGCAAGAAAAGGATATGAATATCGAAGCGGCAGTCAAAGCAGCAGAAAATGTTGATATGATTGTACTGTGTCTTGGAGAGAATACCTATACCGAAAAACCTGGAGATTTGCATGAATTAGCGATTTCTCCAAATCAAGTTGCGTTGACTCAGGCTTTAGCAAAAACAGGAAAGCCTATTGTGATGGTGCTTAATGAAGGACGTCCTAGATTGATTAGAGAGATTGAGCCTTTGGCTAAAGCCATTGTACATATTTATTTACCCGGAAATTATGGAGGAGACGCACTGGTAGCTGTTTTATATGGTGATAAAAACCCTTCAGGAAAATTGCCGTATACGTACCCATTGTTTACCAATACCTTATTAAACTATGATTACAAGCCCTCAGAAAATCAATCAAAGATGTCTGGAGTATATGATTATGAGTCAGAATTTGCAGTGCAGTATGAATTTGGCCATGGATTGAGTTATACCACTTTTGCGTATTCAAATCTAAAGGTGAACAAAAAGACTTTTAAAGGAGGGGATACTGTACAAGTGACAGTCGATATAAAGAATACTGGAAAAGTTACGGGAGCAGAAGTGGTACAGCTATTCGTTTCTGATGAGTATGCATCTATCACTCCTGATAACAAAAAATTGAAAGGCTTCCAGAAAATTACTTTAGCAGCTGGAGCGACCAAAACGGTAACTTTTGAATTGGGGAATGAAGCATTTTCGTTCATCAACGCAGAATTGAGAAGTGTCATGGAAAAAGGTGATTTTACGATCACTATAGAAAAGCTTATTGAAAAAATTACCTTAGAAGAAGATTTTGAATTAAAATAAGAAAACTATAACCTGCAAGGTTTCCAAAAACCTTGTAGGTTTGATACTTGTATCATGTTTTGAATCAGCTTAGAAGTTTAGTGATTATAAAATTTATGGACTGCAGCTTGCGCGAGTTTTGTCGAAGGGCTTAAAGTGACAATTTTGAGTTTTTTAGAAAATCCTGTTTTATAGGGTTCAATTATATCCAAGGCCATACTATTTTATTGCCCACTGCAACTGCATACTTTATAAGTACTACCTTCTATTGTTTCTAGAGCCCCGATTAGAATTTCTACGTCTACCATTATTTCTGAAGTTATTTTTCTTTTTGGCAGCAGGTTTTTCTGGCTCAAAATCCATGGTAGGCTCATAGCCTTCCATAATTTCAAAAGGGAACTGTTGTTTTAGGAGTTTTTCGATACCTTTTACATAAGCCAATTCTTCTTGGCCTACTAATGAAATAGCAATGCCGCTGGCTCCCGCACGACCAGTACGTCCAATGCGATGCACATAGTCCTCCGCAATATTTGGGAGCTCATAATTCACCACATGCGGTAAGAGCGGTATATCCAAACCACGTGCCGCAATGTCTGTGGCAACCAATATGCGAATACTACCTTTTTTAAATCCTGCTAATGCTTTGGTGCGGGCATTTTGTGTTTTATTACCATGAATAGCCGCAGCGGTAATATTTTTTTTCTTAAGTTTTTCTGCCAAACGATTTGCACCATGTTTGGTTCGGGTAAAAATCAGTGCTTGTTGCCAATTCCCTTCCGAGACCATATCGATAAGCATTGCTGCCTTTCGCGACTTATCCACACGATACATTTTCTGATTGACTTTCTCCGCTGTTGTATTTTCTGGTGCTGCTTCTACCGAAACGGGTTGGTGTAGAATTCCATTAGCCAACTGTTTAATTTCTTTAGAAAAGGTAGCCGAAAACAAGAGGTTCTGTCTTTTGGTGGGCATCAGGCTTAGAATCTTTTTAATATCACGTAAGAATCCCATGTCCAGCATACGATCCGCCTCATCCAAAACAAGAATCTCGATATTTGATAGCGATACATGTCCTTGACTATGCAGATCTAGCAGTCGCCCTGGGCAGGCCACCAAAATATCAACCCCATTTCTTAGGGTACGGATTTGTGGATTGGCATTGACACCTCCAAAGATCACAGTACTGCGCAATGGCGTGAATTCACTATACGCCTTAATATTATCAAAAATCTGCGCGGCTAATTCCCTTGTGGGTGTTAGAATCAGCGAGCGTATGGGGCGTCGACGTTGCGGTGGTGTTTCTCCTAATAAGTGGAGCAAAGGCAAGGTGAATCCTGCTGTTTTTCCTGTGCCAGTCTGAGCCGACGCCAAAACATCTTTTTTTGCTAAGATGAGTGGTATGGCTTTTTGTTGTATGGGTGATGGAGTTTTATATCCTTTTTTGGCAACTGCTTTAAGAAGTGCCGGGGATAGTCCTAGGGTTGTAAATGACATATAATGGTGTTACGAAATGCAACTAAGGGCATTTCAGTATCACGCAAAGGTACATTGTTTTTTCTCGAAACAAGCATATCGGCATAATGTTTAACAATAGTATAGTATTCCCTCCTTGAGAGACCGTCTGCCGAAGGAGGAAGGGTTAGGGTATTGTCATTTAGTTAAGTTAAA